>NZ_CP117025.1:3010000-3345000 GCF_028551275.1 Sphingomonas hankookensis | reverse complement strand
CGTTAGTAGTGGCGAGCGAACGCGGACCAGGCCAGTGCCTGATATTCAACTAGCAGAACGTTCTGGAAAGGACGGCCATAGCGGGTGACAGCCCCGTATGCGAAAGTGATGTATCAGGACTCGAGTAGGGCGGAACACGTGTAATTCTGTCTGAACATGGGGGGACCACCCTCCAAGCCTAAATACTCGTACATGACCGATAGCGAACTAGTACCGTGAGGGAAAGGTGAAAAGCACCCCGATGAGGGGAGTGAAACAGTACCTGAAACGGATTGCCTACAAGCAGTTGGAGCATCTTTAGGGTGTGACAGCGTACCTCTTGCATAATGGGTCTGTGACTTAATCTATCAAGCAAGCTTAAGCCGTTAGGTGTAGGCGCAGCGAAAGCGAGTCTGAATAGGGCGACTGAGTTTGATGGATTAGACCCGAAACCCGGCGATCTAGGCATGACCAGGATGAAGGTGGGGTAACACCCACTGGAGGTCCGAACCGATTAACGTTGAAAAGTTACCGGATGAGTTGTGTTTAGGGGTGAAAGGCCAATCAAGCCGGGAAATAGCTGGTTCTCCGCGAAAACTATTGAGGTAGTGCCTCGGATGGACACCTTATGGGGTAGAGCACTGGATGGTTGCGGGGGTCGCGAGATCTACCAATACTAACCAAACTCCGAATACATAAGAGTGATATCCGGGAGACAGACGGCGGGTGCTAAGGTCCGTCGTCAAAAGGGAAACAGCCCTGACCTACAGCTAAGGTCCCCAAGTCGTGTCTAAGTGGGAAAGCATGTGGGAATCCCAAAACAACCAGGAGGTTGGCTTAGAAGCAGCCATCCTTTAAAGAAAGCGTAACAGCTCACTGGTCTAAACAAGGGTTCCTGCGGCGAAGATGTAACGGGGCTCAAGACACGCACCGAAGCTTAGGGTGTACACTTTGTGTACGCGGTAGCGGAGCGTTCCGTACGCCTGTGAAGCGGTCTGGTAATGGACCGTGGAGGTATCGGAAGTGCGAATGCAGACATGAGTAGCGATAAAGAGGGTGAGATGCCCTCTCGCCGAAAGACCAAGGGTTCCTGCGCAAGGCTAATCCGCGCAGGGTGAGCCGGCCCCTAAGACGAGCCCGAAGGGGGTAGTCGATGGGAACCACGTTAATATTCGTGGGCCTGGTGGTGTGTGACGGATGGCGTGTGTTGTCGGATCTTATCGGATTGATCCGGCTTCGAAGCTGTCCCGGGAAATAGCCCCACCGTATAGACCGTACCCGAAACCGACACAGGTGGTCAGGTAGAGTATACCAAGGCGCTTGAGAGAAGTGTCCTGAAGGAACTCGGCAAATTGCCTCCGTACCTTCGGAAGAAGGAGGCCCTGATTAAGCGCAAGCTCTATCAGGGGGCACAGGCCAGGGGGTAGCGACTGTTTAGCAAAAACACAGGGCTCTGCTAAGTCGGCTTCAAGACGACGTATAGGGCCTGACGCCTGCCCGGTGCCTGAAGGTTAAGTGGAGGGGTGCAAGCTCTGAAATGAAGCCCAGGTAAACGGCGGCCGTAACTATAACGGTCCTAAGGTAGCGAAATTCCTTGTCGGGTAAGTTCCGACCTGCACGAATGGCGTAACGACTTCCCCACTGTCTCCAGGACATGCTCAGCGAAATTGAATTCTCCGTGAAGATGCGGAGTACCCGCGGTTAGACGGAAAGACCCCGTGCACCTTTACTGCAGCTTCAGAGTGGCATTAGGAAAGAACTGTGTAGCATAGGTGGGAGGCTTTGAAGCATTGGCGCCAGCCGGTGTGGAGCCATAGGTGAAATACCACCCTGTTGTTTTCTGATGTCTAACCTGCAACCATGAAACTGGTTGAGGGACCCTCTGTGGCGGGTAGTTTGACTGGGGCGGTCGCCTCCTAAAGAGTAACGGAGGCGCGCGAAGGTTGGCTCAGGACGGTTGGAAACCGTCTGTTAGAGTGCAATGGCATAAGCCAGCCTGACTGCGAGACTGACAAGTCGAGCAGAGACGAAAGTCGGTCATAGTGATCCGGTGGTCCCTCGTGGAAGGGCCATCGCTCAACGGATAAAAGGTACGCCGGGGATAACAGGCTGATAACCCCCAAGAGCTCATATCGACGGGGTTGTTTGGCACCTCGATGTCGGCTCATCACATCCTGGGGCTGGAGCAGGTCCCAAGGGTTTGGCTGTTCGCCAATTAAAGTGGTACGTGAGCTGGGTTCAGAACGTCGCGAGACAGTTTGGTCCCTATCTGCCGTGGGCGTCGAAATTTGAGAGGAGTTGCCCCTAGTACGAGAGGACCGGGGTGAACATGCCTCTGGTGTACCTGTCGTCGTGCCAACGGCGCAGCAGGGTAGCTATGCATGGACGGGATAACCGCTGAAAGCATCTAAGCGGGAAGCCTCCCTCAAGATAAGATTTCTTAGGACGGTCGGAGACCACGACCTCGATAGATCGGATGTGGAAGCGCAGTAATGCGTGAAGCTAACCGATACTAATTGTCCTATTCGCGCTTGAAACAGGTTTCCATAAAAGTACTACTTTTATGGATGCCAGAGAGTTCACACCCCCAACGTCAGCACTGGCTGACACACGTGGTTGAAACCCTCAGCCCTTGAAACACCGATTTGAAAAACATGTGCACCCGCTTCATTGCCTGGTGGCTATAGCGTTTGTGAACCACCCGATCCCATCCCGAACTCGGCCGTGAAACCAAACCGCGCCAATGGTACTACTGCCTAAGCAGTGGAAGAGTAGGTCGTCGCCAGGCATTGAAGCCGGTGCACATATCCATTCACACTCGTCATAACACCCCTTCCGCCCAACAGGGCGACCATGGTGGCGCGGGGTGGAGCAGCCCGGTAGCTCGTCAGGCTCATAACCTGAAGGTCACAGGTTCAAATCCTGTCCCCGCAACCAAACCAAAAAGCCCGCATGTCTAACGACTTGACGGGCTTTTTGCGCTTAGGCGCGCGCGACAGGCGCCCAAGCCGCAATCCTTGAGCCAGTCGTGCGCGTCGTGATACGCATTGCCACCGACGTCCCGACGAGGAACGCATGCGGCCAACGGCAATCTTCAGCGCATTCTCCGGGAAATACCTGCTCCTACGCTTTCCTGCCGGGCGCCAGTACCGCGTCGAAATCGCCGAACGCCCCACTAGCATCCTGTCGCCGACTGATCTGGCAGCACTGCAGGCCGCCTGCCGCGACGTTGTGGCTAGCTGTCTGGACGGGCGGCAGCTCGATTACGGGTTGTTCGCGCCTGACGGGGCCGCATGGGACCGCAGCGTGGTCACCTTGGTCCGGCGGGCCGGCGACAGCCGACCCATTGCGTTCAACGCCATGCCGTTGCTCAGGGTGCAGCGTGGCGGCCTGCCGGACGACGTGCTGCATCTTGGACTTGTCATGGTCGATCCGGCCGAGCGGAGTGGGGGGCTGTCATGGATTCTCTATGGCCTGACCTGCTTTGCGCTCTTCGTCCGGCGTGGCCTGCGCCCGCTATGGATCAGCAGCGTGACACAGGTGCCCGCCGTCGTCGGCATGGTCGCGCAGACGTTCGACGACGTGTATCCCGCACAGGCGGGCACCCGGCCGAGCTTCGCCCACCAGCACCTTGCCTATCAGATCATGCGGAAGGAGCGCGCGGCGTTCGGCGTCGGCGAAGACGCAGGGTTCGACCCGGCAACGCAGGTCATTACCAATGCCTATACCGGCGGGTCCGACAATCTGAAGAAGAGCTTCGCCGTCGCCGCCAAGCATCGCGATGAACGCTATAACCGGTTCTGCGCCGAAACGCTGGACTATGTCCGAGGCGACGACGTGCTGCAGATCGGTCGTATCGACCTGTCGACCGCGCGGCGGTTTCTGGCGAAAAGCGTTCCTCGCAGCGCCATTCCGCAACTGGGCGTGCAGGCGATCATCCTGACGATCCAGGCCATCGTCGCGCCGCTGGTTCAGTGGTTGGCTGCGGATCAACCGTTGGGAAGATTGAGGGGGGGATGAGCGGGTTTTGCTATGATGGGATGACGGTACGCAACCGCGGGTTCGTCACGGCGGACGAGCAGGCGCGGTTGCGGGCGGCTAAGATATTGATTCCGGGGGTCGGCGGCATGGGCGGGGCCGCGTTCATGGCACTGGTGCGCGCCGGCGTCGGCCGCTTTGCCATCGCGGATATCGACCGTTTCGAGCTGTCGAACCTGAACCGCCAGCTGTTCGCCACGCTGGACACCATCGGCGAGGACAAGGCGACGGCGGCGCGGGCCGGCGCGCTGCGGATCAACCCGGAAGTCGAGATCGAGCTGCTGGGCGCGGAATGGACCGACGCGTTGGACCGGCTGATCCCGGAGAGCGACGTGATCGTCAACGGCATGGACGATGCGGCGGCAGGCGTGCACCTGTACCGCCGGGCGCAGGCGCATGGCCGTACCGTCATCGACGCCTATGCCTCGCCGCTGCCGTCGGTGACGGTCGTTCGCCCCGAGGACCCGCGACCCGAAGTGCGGCTACGCTATCCGACGGTCGGCATTCCATGGACCGAGGTGACGGCCGACATGCGCACCCTCTGTCTCCAGCGCGAGATCGAATATGTGCTGATCCACAGCAGCAGCCACGCGCATGTCGACCTGGACATTGCGGCCGAGGTCGCCGCAGGCAAGCGGTCGCGCTTTTCCTTTGCCACGATGGTGACGATGGCGGGCACGATGATGGCCGAAGAGGCGATCCGCGTCATCCTGCGGCGACCCAGCGGCACCGACCATCGCGGTTATTTCTTCAACCCGCACCGGATGCGGGTCGAGCGCCCGCGCGCGGCACCGGTCGCCGCCGTCCGCGGCGTCGTCGTCCGGCGGTTCCTGCGGCGGATGATGGCGTGATCGACCCGCTGGTCACCGTGATCGCGCTGGGCGCGGCGGCGATCGCCCGCGTCGCCGCCGGCGAGGCTGCGTCACGCTCTCCGGTCGCCAGGGCATTGCGTCGTGTGTACGGGCTGACCGTGCTGCTGCTGGCGCTACGGCTAATCGGTTCGGTCAGCAATGCGGTGCCGTTCGTCGTCGCGCTGATGATCGTCGCGGCATGGCTGCCGCTCGCCGGCCTACGCCTGGCGGAGGAGTTGTGCCGCCGTCATGCGCAGCGCTGGGTGAAGCTCCTCGGGCTGGGCGGCGGCGTGGCGTTCACCCTGGTCGCATTGACGCTGGGCGTGGTGTGGAGCGAGGCGGCGATCGTGGCGCTGGCCGTTTATCAATCGGTCATGCTGGCGCTGACGATCCTGTTGCTGGCGCACGAACGCGCCGAACTGAAGCCGGCCGAGCGGCGGACGCTCGATACCTTCCTGCTTGCGCTGTTGCTGACCATTCCGCTGGCGCTCAGCGATTTCCATGCCCTGTTCCCCGAACTGCCAGTGCGCGGCGGCGCCATCGCCGTGCTGGTGATCGTGCTGGGATCGTCGCGCCTGGCCGATGGCCGGGGACGGCCATCGGGACTGATCGCCGATCTGGCGGTCGCGAGCGGTGCCTGCGGCCTGATCGTGCTGGCGGCATGGCTGTCGTGGCCGGCGATCGACGCGGCAGCGGCGGTGCGGATCGCGGCGGCCGGATGGGCGGTGGTGGCATTGCTGTTGCTGGTCGAGCGGCGGAGCGGTCGAGACACGCGCGGATCGGGGCTGATCGCCGCGCTGGCCCGCGCGCCGATGATGCGCCGGGACATGATCCTGTCGGCGCATCCCCTGCTCGAAAGCGGACAGGTGATCGATGGCGACATGCTGACCGCCTATCCGCCGGACAGTATCGAACGGTTGCTGTGTCACCCCGTCATCGACGCCGATCTGGACGACGAGGCGGGCGATGCCGGACGCGACCTGTTGCAGGCGACGCAGGCGACGCATCTGATCCGCCTGTCGCGGACACCGCCGCGATGGCTGGCGATCGCGGCGGGCGGGCTGGCCGGGGCCGAGCTGGACGACGAGATCGCGGTCGCGGCGCGGTTGATCGAGGCGGCGGCATGAGCGTCGAGCTGCGCCAAGGCGACGAGGAGGCGTTCTTTGCCGCGCCGTTCCATGCCTATTCCCGCGATACCGGCTATGTGTCGCCGATGCGCGGCGATGTGCGGCGGATGCTCGACCCGCGCGCCAACCCCCTGTGGTCGGCCGGCAATCCTTATGCCTTCTGGACGGCAAATCGGGGCGAACGTCCGGTCGGGCGGATCGTCGCGCATGTCCATCGCCAGTCGAATGCCGCGCACGGCACGCGCCGCGCCCAGTTCGGATTCTTCGATTGCGCCGACGATGACGAGGCTGCCGCCGCCCTGCTGGGCGCGGCCGAGGGGTTTGCACGGGAGCATGGGCCCACCGAGCTGGTCGGCAATTTCAACCTGACCGCGATGCAGCAATGCGGCGTGATGACCGATGGCTTCGGCGCGCGGGCCTATACCGACATGGTGGTCGGCGCGCCGCATATCCCGCGCCTGCTGACGGTCAACGGGTTCGCGCCGTTCTTTCCGATGCGGACGTTCGAACTGGATCTGGAGTCGGCGCGGATCGACGGGTTGCGGGTGCTGGACGGCGACGACGGCTTTCGCTTCGCGCCGATCGAGAAGGCGAGCTTTGCCGAGCGGATGGAGGAGGCGCGGATCGTGCTGAACGACGGGTTCGCCGACAATCCGATGTTCGTGCCGCTGACGGCGGAGGAGTTCCGGTTCCAGGCGGGGGAGATGATGTCGATTCTCGACCCGCGCCTGTCGTCGGTCCTGCTGCATGACGGGCAGCCGGTGGGGACGGTGGTCTGCATTCCCGACCTGAACGGGCTGCTGGCCGCCACCGGGTCACGGATCGGGTGGACGACGCCGTTTCATTACCTGCGCTATCGCCTGCGACGACGGCGGGCGGTCATCATCTTCTATTCGGTGCTACAGGCGATGCAGGGACAGGGCGTGATGGGCGGAATGCTGGCGCGCACGGTGACGGCGCTGCGCGAGGCGGGCTACCGCCGGCTCGGCATCACCTGGATCGCCGACGTCAACGCGGCCAGCCTCCGCCAGATGGACAGGATCGGCGCACAGCCGCTGCATCGGCTCCATCTGTTTCGAAAGACGCTGGCATGAGCGGCATCGATCGCATCGCGCTGGTCGCCGAAGCGGCGCTTGCCCCCAGCGTCCATAATGTTCAGCCCGCCCGCTGGCGGCTGACCGGTGACGACGGCGTCGCACTGTTCGAGGATCTGCGTTGCCGCCTGTCGGTCGGTGACCCCCATGCGAACGATGCGGTGATCAGCCTGGGGGCTGCGGCGGAAGGGATGCGACTGGCGGCGGCGCGGCGCGGACTGGCGCTGCGGGAGGTCGCGCGCCCAGCGGACGAGCAGGATCTGCGCGCGGTCGCGGCGTGGCAGCTTGTGGTGGGTGGGACGGTCGAGCCGCTCGGCGATGTCGTCGAAGCGCGCCGGTCGTGGCGGGGGGCGTTTGCAGCGCCGACGTTGATGGACCGGGCGATGGCGGCGGCTCTGGTGGCCGACGACGCGGCGATACTGACCGATGCGGCGGTGCTGCGACAGGTCGCCACCCGCTATGATGCGGCAAGCTATTACTTTTTGCGCGACGATGCGTTTCGCGCGGAGCTCCTGGGATGGATGCGGTTGCGCCGTCGCCATCCCCGCTGGGATTTAGACGGACTGAACGCGCGGGCGATGGCGATGGGCGGGATTGAGGCGCAGGGCGCGCGGATCGTGCTGGGTCCGGCATTCCGCCTGCTCGACCGTCTGGGCCTCGCCCGGCCGCTGCTGGCCGAGGGGGCGAAGATCGCGAAGGCGGCGGGCGTGGTGCTGTTCCACCGGCCGCGCGACGAGGCGCCGTTCGACAGCGGCGCGGCCTTCTACCGGCTGTGGTTGCGGCTCGAGGCGGCCGGGTTCGGCGCGGCGGTACTGGCGGCGCTGGCCGATGACCCGGATGCCGCGGCGGATATGGCGCGGCGGGCTGGCCTAGGGGAAGATCGCCGCATCGTCAGCGCGTTTCGCATCGGGCGTCGGCCGCCCGGATCGGTCTCGGTGCGTGCCCGCCGCCCGATCGGCGAGCTGCTGGTTTAGGTGTTCGCCCCAGCTTTGCCGGGCCAAATTTACAAAAGTTTCAGAAAGGCGGTCAGCGCCTGTTTGTCGGTGTCGGACAGGTCGGTGCCGAAGCTGTGGCCGCCATTGCCGCGTCCGGGCTGGCGGGCGTCGAGCCAGGCGGGGCGGGCAAAGGGGCGATAGCCGGCGGGATAGGCGCCATCCGGCGTCAGGCGCAGGCCGACCCGTTCGATATCGAGCGCATGGCCGCCGACCTGAAACCGGATCGGCCGCCGGGCGGGCGTCAGCAGCGTGTCGAGTGTCGGCACCGATCCGTTGTGGAGATAGGGCGCCGACGCCCACAGCCCGGCCAGCGGCGGCGCGGCATAGCCCGATCCGGTCGTGACATCGATCCGACCAGCATAGGCGCTGCTCCCGACCGCCATGGCCAGCGCCCTGTCGAACGCGGTGGCGCGCAGCGGGTCGGTGCCGACATCGCCGATCCAGTTGGGAAACCGAACCAGCCGTGCGCGGCGACCCTCCAGCCGATAGTCGCCGTGACAGGCGGCGCAGTGCCGAGCGTAGAGCACGGCGCCCGTTCGCGCGCGGGGCAGGTCGACCGCGCCGGGGAAGGGGGCGGGGCGATAGGCCGCGAGGAAGGCGAGGACCGCATCGGCATCCGCCAATGCGTCGATCGCCGCGTCGGGATGCACGCCCATGCTGGGTACGGTGAAGAAGGTCGTGATCCGCGCCAGTGCCGTGCGATGCGCCGGAGTCAGGTCGTCTCGGGTGGTCGCGCGCGTCGCCTCCCCGGGGATGCCGTAGGCACCATCGGCCAGCAGCCGGGTACGCCATAGCCGGGCGCCAAGATCCGGGATTGATACCGTGCCGACATCGCCGCGTCCGCCGCCGATCAGCGGCACGTTCAGCGCGGCCTTGAGCGCCGCGACGCCGTTGGTGCTGCCGGGCGTGCCGTTGGGAAAGGGCAGGGGGCGTTCGGCATCGCGCAAATCGGCCAGCCGCTGCCGGACCAGCGGCCGCACCAGCAGACGCAGGCTCAGCCGTTCGCGCGCCCCCATGTCGGGAAACAGCGCGGCGGCGGTCGGGAGCAGCCGGTCGCTGTCGACATGGCGGCGCAGTGCGACGAACACCGCCATCGTATAGGCTTCGAGATCGAGCGAGGTGTTGGGCATGCCGAGCACCGCGCGCGACGGATCGGGGGTGCCATCGGCGCGATAAGCGATGCCGGCATGGCAGGCCGCGCAGCCGAGATTGGCGACCCGCACGATGCTGCCGCCGACGGGGGCGACGTCGCCGGCGGTGAAGCCCAGCAGCATGCCGCCCGGCCGCATGCCGACGCCGGGCGGGCGGTTGACGACCTGCGCGGCGGTGAGGAAGCCGAAACGGGCGAGGATGCGCGACAGCGTCGCCGGCTCGATCCGCGTGGCGGGATCGCGCGCCTGTTCGTCGAGGACGAGGGCGGCGGCGACCAGCCGCCATGGCAGCGCGCTGCGCTCCAGTGCCGCCACGCTGATGCCGCCGAACGCCGCGCCTTCGAAGGCTGCGGCGCCCTGAGCGACCATGCCGGCGGACGGGGCGACAGCCGGGCGGGTGACCGCGTCGCCGACCGGGCGTGCGCCCGCCCAGAGCAGCGTGCCGCCCAGCACCAATGCCGCGCCCGCCACCGCGAACCGGCGGAGCAGGGTGATCCGCCGCGGCGTCATTCGCCGAGCGCACAGCCCTGCAGGATCGTCGTGCCGGCGAGCGCCGTCACCCGGTCGCAGGTGAGCGTGACGCGGCTGCCCTTGGCGAGGTTCGCGATCTGCGTGGCATCGGCGACGTTCGCAACGACGAAGTTGAACGGGGTGCGCCCTTCGAGCGAGAGGGCGGCGTTGCTGCCCGGCGTGACCCCGGCGACGGTGCCGGTGGCGGTGATCGGGCCGGGATAGCGGGTCCGCGCGCCCTGCGGATCGTCGCGAAACGCCGCGTCGAGGCTGGCGATGGTGGTGCGGGTGGCGTCGGCTGCGGCGCTCGCGCTGGGTTCGGGGGCGGTGGCGGACTCCTTCGCGGCGGTTGCCGGCGCTTCGTTGCGGTCGGGGGCGGCGATCGGTCGGGGGCCGTCGCGCTGCGACCAGAGCATGACCAGGATCACGAACAGTGCGACCGCGATGATGACCGGCAGGATCAGCCCGCCCGCGCCGCTCGATCGTTTCTCGGCCGGTCGGGGCTTCGCGGACGGCGCGGGGCGCGGGGCTGCGTCGGTCGGTCCGGTATCGACCGGCGGCGCGGCGGGGGTCGGGGCATCGACGGCGTTGCCGCACGCGGGGCAGAAGCGGGCGTCGGTCGGCAGCGCGCTGCCGCATCGGGTGCAAAAGGCCATGGCGTTGCTCCGTCAGGGAATGTGAAACACGTGGAACGGCGGCAGTGCCTCGAGGACGCTCGTACCGGTGCGCCGTTCGCAGATGCGGTCGATGGCCCATGCGCCCAGGAAGAAACCGACGAAGAAGGCGACCAGCGCCGCATCGCTGTTCCACGGCTCGAACAGGCCGAACAGGACCAGTCCGGCGAGGCCGCCGACCACGATTTCGAGGATGGCATAGGCGAAGATGACGAAGCCGGACACCTTCGGCCGGGGTCGGGCATCGCTTACCGGGCCGGGCGGCGGGGTGGTGCGGTTGCCCAGTTCCCGCTCGGGCGCGCGCAGGCCCCAGGCGATCGACTTGTAAAGCGCGAAGACGATCGCCACCAGCAGGACGCCCATGAAGAGCACGCCGCCCGCGCCGCCATAGGGGAACAGGGTTTCGTTCACCATCGCCGCCGCGACGACGGCCAGCAGCAGGCCGATGCAGTGGAAGACGAAACTCCAGCCGGCGCGGCGGACATAGCGGTGATATTCGCGTTCGGATACCGGTACCGGCTGTCCCTTGCCATCGAAGCGGTAGACATAGCCGGTCGGCGTCCGTTGGAACTGCCGCTTCATGAAGATGCCGTAACCCTTGATGAGTCCCATCTCGGTCACTCCCAAATCCGGGGCGGTCGCGGAGGACCGCCTTAGCGCAGGCGGTGGAACAGCGGTCCGGAGCGCGGGGTCGTGCGGCTCGATGCCTTGAGCCCCTGCAGCGTGGTGACGATGCCGCGCGGACCGCGCGTCAGGGTGAAGAGCGGCTGTCCGCGCCGATAGCCGCTGTCGAACATATTGTCGGGACCATAGCCGTAGAATTTGACGATCGCCGATCGTCCCTGCGGCGTGACGGTGCAGCGGATGCGCTTGTTGGTCTGAAACCCCTGGCCCTCCAGGGAGCAGCCGGTGGCGCCGGCCGAGGGACCGATGTGCAGGGTGTAGGTGATGAACGCGACGACGCTGTCGCGCTTGTCGGGTCCGCCGTAACGGCCGACATCCTCTTCCCAGATATAGCGGCCCTGCCATGTGGCGACCTGCGCGGATGCCGGCTGGGATGCGACGGCTGCCAGCGTCAGCGTCGCCCACGCGATGCCGAGGAATATGGTCTTCACGATCCTTCTCCTTGTCGAGCGAAAGGGTCAGAACGGGGATGTAACGTTCGAAGCGGCGTTGCGCTTCACTTGGCCAGCAACGACATGCGGCCGGTCAGGGGCGTGATGGCATAGTCCGCCCCGCCCTGACGCGCAGGCCACATCGCGACCTGGAACCGCTGCTTGGCGGCGCAGATGCTGACGGTCCACACCTCGTAATGGCCGCCCATCGACGGGGCCGGACGCGTCGGCTGACGCGGGACATAGGTGCGCGGCATGATGGTCATGTGCGCCGAGGTCATCATGCGACAGCCGCCGGTGCGGCTGGAATATTCGGCAATCGCGCGCAGCACGTCGAGCTGGAGCTGCTGCGTCGCGCGGGTCTGTCCCGTGATCCGCAGCGGATAGGCGGCGGCGGGCTGGGCGATGCCGATCGTCGACAGGGCGAGCGCAACGGCGGCGATCCAGGGTTTGCGATCCATCGTCTCTCTCCTTCGTCCCGGTCGATCCGGGGTCGGAAGCCGATGTCGGCCTCGCAATCCTAAATACACGACGTTCAATTAATCTCAAATGAACATCGATAAATTGATGGGGGCGTGCGATGAAGCGTTCAGTCTGCCATCGAAACTCAGGACGCGCGAACGCCCGACCCCGCGGCCGGTCGGTTCCGCGTTGTCGGGCGTCCATCGTTGGCGAGCGGCGCTCCGCCGGTCCGCTACAGCGGCAGACCCACGTAGTTTTCGGCGATCGCGGTCTGCATGGTGCGCGATGCGGCGACATAGTCGAGCTCGGCAGTCTGCATCCGGTGTTCGAATGCGCCGTCCTCCGGAAAGCGATGCATCAGCTTGGTCAGATACCAGCTGAACCGTTCCGCCTTCCAGATGCGGGCCAGCGCGCGTGCCTGATAGCCGTTCAGCCCGGCGTCGTCGCCGTGCTTGAAGAAGGCGATCAGCGCGTCGGAGAGATAGGCGACGTCGGACGCGGCGAGGTTCAGCCCCTTCGCCCCGGTCGGCGGCACGATATGGGCGCTGTCACCGGCCAGGAACAGCCGGCCATGGCGCATGGTTTCGAACACATAGGAGCGCAGCGGCGCGATCGACATTTCCAGTGCCGGCCCGCGCGTGACGCCATGGTCGGAGATCGGGTCGAACCGCTCGGCCAGTTCGTCCCACAGCCGCTCCTCGCTCCAGTCCTCGATCCGGTTGGTCCGCGGCACCTGCACATAATAGCGGCTGCGCGTGGCGGACCGCATCGATGCGAGGGCAAAGCCGCGATCGGTGTTGGCATAGATCAGTTCGGGATGGCAGGGCGGCACATCGGCGAGGATGCCGAGCCAGCCGAACGGATATTCGCGTTCGAACTCGCGCACCGCCGATGCCGGGATCGCCTTGCGCGAGGGGCCGTGGAATCCGTCGCAGCCGATGACGAACTGCGCATCGATCCGCATCGGTTCGCCGTCCTTCGCAAAGGTCACGAACGGCGCATCGCTGTCGAGGTCGTGCAGCGCGACGTCCTTCGCATCGTACAGGATCGTCAGGTCGCGCGTCGGCGCCGCGTCCATCAGGTCGCGCGTGACTTCGGTCTGGCCATAGACGGTGACGTGCTTGCCGGTGAGGCCCAAGATATCGATGCGGATCAGATGGTCGGCGGTGGCGAGATTGAACCCTTCCTCGACCATCCCTTCCGCGCGTAACCGCCGGTCGAGGCCGAGCCGCTCCATCAAGTCGGTCGTCACCGCCTCCAGCACGCCTGCACGGATGCGGCCGAGGACATAGTCCGGCGACTGGCGTTCGACGACGATGCAGTCGACCCCGCTCGCCCGCAGCAGATGCCCCAGCAACAGTCCCGACGGCCCCGCGCCGATGATGACGACCGAGGTCTTCACCGGGCCGCCGCCAGTTGCTTGTCGAGCGCGTCGAGCACGCGGTAGCAGGGCATGACCTGTGCGACGCTGGCATTGGGTTCGCGGCCTTCGCGGATCGCGGCGATGAATTCGCGGTCCTGCAATTCGATGCCGTTGGTCGACACCGCGACGCCCGACAGGTCGATCGGCTCTTCCTTGCCCGTCACCAGATCGTCGTAGCGGGCGATATAGGTGCCGGTGTCGCCGATATAGCGGAAGAAGGTGCCGAGCGGCCCGTCATTGTTGAACGACAGCGACAGGGTGCAGATCGCACCGCTTTGCGCCTTCAGCTGGATCGACATGTCCATCGCGATGCCGAGGTCGGGATGGTGCGGCCCTTCGATGGCGTTGGCCTGTACGATCGGCCCCGCCTGATAGGCGAACAGGTCGACGGTGTGCGCGGCATGGTGCCACAGCAGATGGTCGGTCCACGAGCGCGGCTCCCCCTTCGCATTTATGTTCTTGCGGCGGAAGAAATAGGTCTGCACGTCCATCTGCTGCACGGCGAACTCGCCCCGCGCGATGCGGTCATGGACGTACTGGTGGCTGGGGTTGAAACGGCGGGTATGGCCGCACATCGCGGTCAGCCCGGTCGCGTTCGCCTTGGCCAGCACCGCCTCGCCATCGGCCAGGCTGTCGCACAGCGGAATTTCGACCTGCACATGCTTGCCCGCGTCGAGGCACTGGATCGCCTGTGCGGCATGCATCTGGGTCGGGGTGCACAGGATGACGGCGTCGAGACCGGGTTGGTCGAGCGCTTCGGCAAGGTCGGTGGTGGCGTGGCCGATGCCGTATTTGGCGGCGATCGCCTGGGTCGGTTCCAGACGGCGACCGACCAGCGAGACGACGTCGACGCCGTCGATGTTCTTCAGGCCGTCGAGATGCTTTTCACCGAAGGCGCCGGCGCCGGCGAGTGCGATTTTCATATTGATCTCCCTCTCCCCGCTTGCGGGGAGAGGGCTGGGGAGAGGGGCAGTCTCTCACGCCAGCCCTATCGTTTTCGGTTGTCGACTGCCCCTCTCCCAACCCTCTCCCCTGAAGGGGAGAGGGCTTTAATTGTCGGGTTTGAGTACGAGGTGGCCGATGGCGGTGTTGCTGCACGGGACATGGTAATGCCGGTGAAGAGCGGCGGTGCGCTTGCCCATGGCGCCGCGCATGATCAGCCACATCACCATCTCGATCCCTTCGGACCCGGTTTCGCGCAGATATTCGATATGCGGAATGTGGCGCAGCCGGTCGGTGTCGCCGATCATGCCGTCGAGAAAGTCATTGTCCCATTCGGCGTTGATGAGTCCGGCGCGCGGCCCCTGCAACTGGTGGCTCATGCCGCCGGTGCCCCAGACCTGTACGTTCAGATCCTCCGGGAAGCTGGCGACGGCGCGCGCGATCGCCTCGCCCAGCGCCCAGCAGCGATTGCCCGAGGGCGGGGGATAGGTGACGACGTTGACTGCGAGCGGAATGACCTTGACCGGCCATTCGGCCACGTCGCCGAACATCATGCTGAGCGGGACGGTCAGCCCGTGATCGACATCCATCTCGTTGATGATGGTCATGTCGAATTCGTCCAAGATCAGGCCTTGTGCGATGTGCCACGCCAGGTCGGGATGGCCGTGGACGACGGGCACCTTGCGCGGACCCCAGCCTTCGTCGGCGGGTCGGTAGCTTTCGCCGCAGCCGATCGCGAAGGTCGGGATGAACTTCATGTCGAAGGCGCTGGCATGGTCGTTATAGACCAGGATGACGACGTCGGGCTTTTCCGCCTGCTCCCAGGCGCGGGTCCAGTCATATCCGGCGAAGATCGGGCCGAAATAATCGTCGCGATCCTTTTTCAGGTCATGCGCGACGCCGAGCAGGGGAACGTGGCTGGTCGCCACGCCGGCGGTGATGCGGGCCATTATCGCAGGTCCTTTTTGGAACGGACGCCGTTGGGCGAGCGGCCGCCGGCGTTCATCATCGCCTGATATTCCTCGACCGACACGCCGGTCATGGTGCTGACTGCCTGGACGAAGCTCAGGCCATCGGTCGAGAACACCTTGGCAAGAAAATAGATATTGCCACCCAGATCGAGGCAGCGATTATAGTCGCGCGACAGGATCGCTTCGCGCTGCTCCGGGCTGAGCGGCCATTCGTCGAGATAGGCCGCCTCGTCCGCCTTCCACCGTTCGCGGTTTTCCGGCTTCATCAGGCTCATCGCGAACTGGTTCATGTGATAGCCCTGTCGCGCCCGCGCGGCGGTGAAGACGCGGGTGCCGGGAATATCCTCGAACTCGGCGAGATAGGCGTGGATGTCCTTGGGCTCGCTCACCGGCCGCGCTCCTTCAGCAACGCATCGAGGCGCGGGAAGACGCGGCGGGCATTGCCTGCGAAGATCGCGGCCCGCTCCGCATCGTTGATATCCAGCGCATCGACATAGCGTTTGGTGTCGTCGAAATACTGCCCGGTCGTCGGATCGATGCCGCGCACCGCGCCGACCATCTCGCTGCCGAACAGGATGTTCTTGTTGTCGATCACGTCCGCCAACAGGTCGATGCCGGGTTGGTGATAGACGCAGGTGTCGAAGAAGATGTTGTTCATCAGATGCGTGTCGAGCGCGGGCTTCTTGAGCATATCGGCCAGCCCACGATAACGTCCCCAGTGATAGGGGACCGCGCCGCCGCCATGCGGGATGATGAAGCGCAGTGTCGGGAAATCGGCGAACAGGTCGCCTTGCAGCAACTGCATGAAGGCGACAGTATCGGCGGCGATGTAATAGCCGCCGGTCGCGTGCATTGCCGGGTTGCAGCTGCCCGACACATGGATCATCGCCGGCACGTCGAGCGCGACCATCGCCTCGTAGAAGGGATACCAGTAGCGGTCGGTCAGCGGCGGGTGGGTGAAATGGCCGCCGCCCGGATCGGGGTTCAGGTTGCAGCCGATGAAGCCCAACTCGCGCACGCAGCGCTCCAGTTCGGCGATCGAGGCGGTCATGTCCGCCTTCGGGCTTTGCGGCAGCATGCACACGCCGACAAAGGTTTCGGGGAAAAGGCCGACGACGCGCGCGATCAGGTCGTTGCAGCGGCGTGCCCAGTCGATCGCCACGGCTTCGTCGCCGACATGCGGCGCCATCGCGGAGGCGCGGGGGGAAAAGATGGTGAGGTCGGCGCCGCGTTCCCTGATGAGGCGCAGCTGGTTCGCTTCGATCGTCTCGCGAATGTCGGCGTCGCTGATGTCGGGATAGGGCGGGGCGGGTTCGCCGGCTTGATATGCCGCGACCTGTGCCTCGCGCCATGCATCATGGGCCTTGGGCAGCACGGTGTAATGGCCGTGGCAGTCGATGATCATTGCGTGTCTCCCAAAGCGGCGAGCTTGGCGGTCAGGCCGGCGGGCGGGGTGAGGCCGAGGCCGCCGAGCGTCCGCTGACGTTCGATGGTGCCGCGCGTCATCGCGGGGTCGACGCCTAGCGCCGCCAGTGTGACGGCGACCTCTTCCATCTCGGCGGCGCGGCGCAGGCCATGCGCCATCATACGGTCGAGATTATAGTCGATCCGCGTTTCCCATCCTTGCGGCTTCCAGCTGGCGTCGAGCGAGGCGATGACCGGGTCCAGCACCCCGGCGCGTTCGGCGGCGAGTGCGCATTCGGCGGTCAGTGCCTCCAGCCCCTTCACCATGACCGACCGGATCATCTTGATCGACGATGCCGCGCCGATCGCGGGGCCGGCGATGGCGACATTGGTGAAGCCATGGTCGCGCAATACCGCCTCGGCCTCTGCCGCGTGCGGACCGGCGAGCAGCAGCGGCGCGGCAAGGCGCGCAGGCAGGACCGGTGCCATCACCGCGACATCGACATAGCGGCCACCGGCGGTGGCGACCGCCTGCGCCGCCGCACGCTTGGTGTCGGGAGCGACGCTGTTCATATCGAGCCAGAGCGCACCGGGCGCGAGCAGGGCGGCATAGGCGCGGGCGGCGGGTAGCGCCTGATCCGCCGTTACCAGCGAGAAGACGGCATCGGCATCGGCGAGCGCCTCAGCCGGTGTTTGGCAGCCGATAACACCAGTCGCGCCGTACGCATCACCGATCGCCGCGCCCTTCCGATCATAGGCGCGGATGCCCGGCCGGGCGAATGCCTGTCCTGCCTCTCCGAACCCGATCGATGCGATGGTCATTGCCATGCCCCCTGGGTGGCAGGCGGCCATCGGTCCGGCCAATCGGAAAGCGCCGGAGCCTATCGGTTTTCCTGAAGTCTGGTTTCCTGCGATGCGCGTTCCAGTAGAGCGATCAACCGCGCCTGCCCTGCGGTCGGGCGCCAGCCGGTGCGGGTGGTGATGCCGATCATCCGCACCGTATCGGTCAGCTCGGGACCGATCCGTACCAGCAGCCCGGCATCCACCTCCAGCGCGACCTGATCGGGCGACAACAGCGTCAGGAGATCGCTGGTCGCCAGCAGCCCGCGGATCACCATCACCGACCCGCATTCGACCGGTACGTTGGGAAGCGGGCGGCCGGCGAACAGCGTCTCCCAATGGCTGCGCAGCGGTGTGCCGATCGGCCCGACGACCCAGTTCTGCGCGGCCAGCCGTTCCAGATCGACCGCCTGCCCGGCAAGCGGATGGCCGGCGCGGGCGAAGATGGCGAGCCGGTCGGTGAACAAGGGCAATTGATCGATCCCGGGCGGCGGGTCGCTGCGCAGCGCGCCGATCATCAGGTCGATCACCCCGTCGAGCAGCGGGTCGATCAACTCGCGCCACGACCCTTCCACCACGTCGATGAGCGTCCCGCGGGCATCGGGCAGGAAAATGGCGAGCGCATGGGGCAGCAAAAGCGCGCGGCTGAGCGGCATCGCGCCGACGGCGATCCGGCCACCTTCCGCCGCATCGCCGCGTGCCTCGGCGATACCGGCGGCGATCTCCCCCGCCGCCAGTCGCACGCCGCGCGCCAGCGCGCGACCGGCGGGGGTCAGCACCATGCCGCGCCCGCGCCGTTCGGCCAGCGGCGTCGCCCAGATCTGTTCCAGTTCGCGTACCGCGCGGTGGATCGCCGGTTGCGACAGGCCGCTGCTCGCCGCCGCCCCGGCAAAGCCGCCGGCATCGGCGAAGTGCAGGAACGCCTCGGCCTGGGTCGCGGTCATCAGCGCGTCGGGCCGGGCGAAGCCGCGCTTGCCGCTGCGCCGTCCGACCCCCGCCAGCAGGGCGAAGGCACGCTCGGTCCGCTCGGCCAGCGCCAGCCCGGCGGCGGTTGCGGCCATGCCGTCGGGCTGGCGTTCGAACAGCCGGGTGCCGAGTTGCCGCTCCATCTTGCTCAACCCTTGCGTCAGCGCGGGCTGCGACAGACCGGCGACCTCGGCGGCGCGGTTGAGGCTGCGTTCGGCGACGATATGGCCGATGGCACGCAGATGGCGCAGGTTAAGATCGAACGGCTTCACGGCACGCGGATATAGCAAAAACTTATGACGTGCGCGCAAGATGGATTGGCCTTGGCCGGCGCGACGCGGGACGGACGATGCGATTTGCCGGCAGAAAGGATCGCCATGAACGTCGTCGTGCAGAATATCGAACGGGCCGACGCGGCGGTCATCGACGGGCTGGCGGCGGCGGGTGTCGCCACGGTGCACGAGGCGCAGGGCCGGATCGGGCTGCTGGGCGCCTATCTGCGGCCGATCTATCCCGGTGCGCGGATTGCCGGCAGCGCGGTGACGATTTCCGCAGCGCCCGGCGACAACTGGATGGTGCATGTCGCGATCGAACAATTGAAGGCGGGCGATATCCTCGTCCTCGCACCGACTTCGCCGTGCATCGACGGCTATTTCGGCGACCTGCTGGCGACCAGCGCGATGGCGCGGGGCTGTCGCGGGCTGGTGATTGATGCGGGTGTACGCGACGTGCGCGACCTGACGCAGATGGGCTTTCCGGTGTGGTCGAAGGCAGTGTTCGCGCAAGGGACGGTGAAGAACACGCTGGGGTCGGTCAATGTCCCGGTGGTCTGCGCCGGGGCGGGCGTAGAGGCGGGCGACGTGATCGTGGCCGATGACGACGGCGTATGCGTGGTGAAGCGGGCGGATGCGGCGGCGGTGCTGGAGAAGGCCCGCGCGCGCGAAGCGGCGGAAGAGGGCAAGCGGGTGCGGCTGGCGGCAGGTGAACTCGGCCTCGACATATACGACATGCGGCCGCGGCTGGAAGCGATGGGGCTGAAATATGTCTGATGGCGTGCGCTGCATGTGGATGCGCGGGGGATCGTCGAAAGGGGGATATTTCCTGAAGGACGACCTGCCCGCCGATCCGGCGGAGCGCGATGCGTTCCTGCTGCGCATCATGGGGTCGCCCGATCCGCGGCAGATCGACGGGATGGGCGGGGCGGACCCGCTGACCAGCAAGGTCGCGGTAGTCGGGGCTTCGGCGCGCGAGGGCGTGGACGTCGACTATCTGTTTTTGCAGGTGTTCGTCGATCAGGCGATCGTGACCGATGCGCAGAATTGCGGGAATATCCTGGCGGGCGTCGGGCCGTTCGCGATCGAGCGTGGACTGGTCGCCGCGGCGGACGGGGAGACGCGGGTCGCGATCTTCATGGAGAATACGGGCCAGGTGGCGGTCGCCACGGTGCAGACGCCGGACGGGCGTGTGACCTATGCGGGGGAGGCAGCGATCAGCGGGGTGCCGGGCACCGCCGCGCCGGTGCCGCTGGCGTTTCGCGATACGGGGGGGGCGTCGTGCGGCGCGCTGCTGCCTACCGGCAACGGGGTCGATGTCATCGATGGGGTAGGGGTGACGATGATCGACAATGGCATGCCCTGCGTAGTGATCGCGGCGCAAGACGTTGGAATCACCGGCTATGAGGATCGCGAGACGCTGGAAGCGAATGACGCGATGAAGGCGCGGGTGGAGGCGATCCGGTTGCAGGCCGGGCCGCTGATGAACCTGGGCGACGTGACGGCCAAGTCGGTGCCCAAGATGATGCTGGTCGCAGCACCCAGGGACGGCGGGGCGATCGCGGTGCGGTCGCTGATCCCGCACCGGGTGCATGCGTCGATCGGGGTGCTGGGGGCGGTGAGTGTCGCGACCGCGTGCCTGATCCCGGATTCGCCGGCGGCGAAGGTCGCGAAGGTGCCGCAGGGGAGGCAATTGACCCTGGGGGTCGAGCACCCGAGCGGGGTGACTGAATGCGTCGTTACGCTGGACGAAGCGGGGCAGCCGATCGAGGCGGGGATGTTGCGAACCGCGCGGAAGTTGATGGACGGGGAGGTTTTCGCGTGAAGGACGAACAGGGACGCATCCGCAGCTGGACGCTGGAACCCTCCACGCCGCGCTTCGTGCCCCCGCCGGGCGCGGTCGACGCGCATTGCCATGTGTTCGGGCCGCAGGCGGAATTTCCGTTCAGTGCCAAGGCGAAATACCTGCCGCAGGATGCCGGGCCGGACGCGCTGTTCGCGCTGCGCCGGACATTGGGGTTCAGCCGCAACGTGATCGTGCAGGCGAGCTGCCACGGCACCGACAATCGTGCCACCTTGCACGCCATCGCCGTGTCGGAAGGAACGTGCCGGGGCGTGGCGGTGGTCGATCCCGCGATCAGCGAGGCGGAGCTGGACGCGCTGCACGCGGGCGGCATTCGCGGGGTGCGGTTCAATTTCCTGAAGCGGCTGGTGGACGACGCGCCCAAGGACAAGTTCCTCGACGTGGCGCGGCGGATCGAGCGGCTGGGGTGGCATGTCGTCGTCTATTTCGAGGCGGACCTGCTGGAGGAGATGCGTGCCTTTCTGGCGGCGATCCCGGTGCCGGTGGTGATCGATCACATGGGGCGGCCCGATGTGACGCAGGGGCCGGATGGGGTCGACATGACCGCGTTCCGGACGCTGCTCGACAGCCGGGACGATATCTGGACGAAGGTGACGTGCCCCGACCGGCTGGACCCGGCGGGGCCCCCCTATGCCGATTTCGTGGCGGCGGTGCGGCCGCTGGTCGAGGCGTACCCGGATCGGGTGCTGTGGGGGACCGACTGGCCGCATCCCAATATGGAGAGCGTGCTGCCCGACGACGGGGCGCTGGTCGATGTGATCCCGGCGATTGCGCCGACGGCCGAATTGCAGCGTCGGTTATTGGTGGACAATCCGATGCGGTTGTACTGGCCGGAGGAAGGCTGAACCCCACGTTCGTCATTCCCGCGCAGGCGGGAGTCCATAGACGCTGCCGTTTCGGCTGGATGCGCGACGACAGCGTGTATGGACTCCCGCCTGCGCGGGAGTGACGATTGGTGGGTAGCCGGGCAGCTCTACCCAACCACCGCCCGACATTCGAACGCCGCCGCCTTTTCCGTGTCGGTCGCCCCCGCCACCGGTCGTGCGACCAGGGGATAGGGGCAGAGCGGGCGGGTGCGGCCGGGCCACGGCGTCATCGGACCGGCGCTCGCCTCGATCCGGTCGGGGGCCTGGCCCTGTTCGACCCAGCGGACCAAGGCGCCGAGGCCGTCGAACTGGTCGGTCGCCGGACCGCCCTGACAGTGCGCCATGCCGGGCACCGGGAAGATGCGGACGAAGCTCGCGGCCTGTCCGGCGTTGGACCGGTTCACGTCGTTCCACCACGCGATGGTGTCGTTGATCGAGAAGACCGGATCGGATGCGCCGTGCGGCACGATCATCCGCCCGCCGCGCTTGCGGAAGCGCGACAGGTCGCTCGACCGGGCAGCGATGTCTTCCCATGCCGAACGCGGAAAGCCCGGCGCGGTGGCGTGGATCGCGGCCGGATCGCGGTCGAAGTCGTAGGCCATGGAATAGTCCATGCCGGCCTGCGGCCCCGGACCCAGCGCACGCGGCGGGGTGGAGAAGATCGTCGCCAGTGCCGGCGCGCCCATTCCGGCGTTGATCGACGGCACCGCCGGGGTTTCCAGCCCCAGTTTCCAGATGCGCCAGCCATTGTCGGCCATGCCGGCATCCCAGGGGAAGCTGGCATAGAGCGATTGTCCCCGGCTGTCGCGCGGACCGCCGAAGCCGCGCACCATCGCGTCGATTTGCGCGGGGGCGAGGCAGCTCTGGTTCTTCTGCCCGCTGCACTGGCGCGCGCGCAGTTCGCGCACGACTTCGACCGTGCCGCATTGGGCGAACGCGCCGACCAACCCGTCGGCGAGCCCGTCCTTCGCGTCGCACGCCGCCAGCACCGCTTGCCGTGCGAGCAGCAGGTCGGCGTTGGAGAATGCCTGCGCCAGACGGGCGACCGGTACGCTCTTTTCACCGGGCGCGCGGACCTGGGCGGCATAGCTTTGCGTGTCCCATGCCTCCGGCAATCGCTGCCTTGGGCAGGGCGAAGCCGGGGGCGGCGGCAAGGATGCCGTCGAACGCCTCCGGGTAGCGTTGGGCGAAGGCCATGCCCTCCTGTCCGCCCTTCGAACAGCCGGCGAAATAGCTGTGCGCCGGGTCGCCGCCATAGCGCCGCTTCAGGATCGCGCGGGCGGCGTCGTAGCTGGCCTTCAGCGACGCATGGCCGTAATCGGCGCGCGCCTGTGCATCGAAGCCGAACGCGACCGCGCCGCCGCGTGCCGGGTCGGCATTGGTTTCGTTGGAATGGCCCGAATCCTGACTGATGACGGCAAAGCCCTGCGCCAGCGCGGTTGCGCCGGCGTTGAGCGGCCCGACCGCCGAGCCGATGTCGCCATTGGTGCC
This sequence comes from Sphingomonas hankookensis, assembly GCF_028551275.1. NCBI lineage: Bacteria > Pseudomonadati > Pseudomonadota > Alphaproteobacteria > Sphingomonadales > Sphingomonadaceae > Sphingomonas > Sphingomonas hankookensis. The sequence continues at coordinate 3,321,965 of NZ_CP117025.1, read as the reverse complement.
GCCGCCGCCCTGGAACAGGAAACGGCGGTTCCATTGGTCGGGCAGGCGCATGCGGAAGCGGATGGCGTATTTCTGCCCGTCCTGCCCGGTGCGTTCCCGCAAGACGCCGGTGACTTCGCAATGCGCGGGAAGGGGCGCAGTCTTCGCCCCCATGCCCAGATCCAGCACCAGACCGGCGGCGCGGTCGTCGGCGGTCAGGATGCGCATGCTCGGATCGCTCCAGCCGCCCGCCATCAGCGCGGCGCAACCCTGCGGCGCCGAGGCTTGCGTCGTGGCCATCGGCGTGACCGGCGTCGCGCATCCGGCGAGTGCCGAGCCGGCAAGGATCGCGGCCAGGGTGACATGCCGTCGCGTCATGTTGCTCTCCATCGTCATGCCAGCTGATAGACGGTGATCCGCACCGCCGCCCCGTCCGCCGGATCGGCGGGGCCGACCGTGCCGAGGAAATTGCCCTGGTTCAGCCAGCCATGCTTGCCCAGGGGTACTTCGAACACCGGGGTCGTGCGGACCTTTCCGTCGAACACCACGCCCTTGTTGGTGATGTGGATGAGGGTGCCGTCGGCCTCGCGCATCAGATAGGCGGCCTCCAGCAGGGTCGATCCGTCGGCGCGGACGAGTTGCCAGTCCATCCCCTCGGGCAGGATCGTGCCGGAGATGCGCGGACCGGCGAAGCGGCCGCCGGTGATCGGGATGCGGATGCGCTTGCCCATCGGGGTAGCGCCGACCTCCTCCGCCTTGCCCAGCGTCACGATCGCTTCATAGACGAAGGTCAGGCCGATGCTGGTCAGCCGTTCGGGGGTTGCCGCCGCCGCGCCGCCGGGGAGCGCCGCCGATCCGGCCAGCGCGGCGGAGGCGCCGAGCATCGCGCGCCGTGTCCAGCCGTCCGTCATCGAATCGACCATCTTCTCTCCCCTCCGAATATTGTTATGGTATATATCTAATGTGCGTTGCCGGCGTCAACCGGTCTTGGCGAACTGGCGCTGGAGCCAGTGGTCGAACGTCTCGACCCAGTGCCCGACCGGCAGGGCGGGGGAGCCGACGCCGAAGCCGTGGCCGCCCTCCGCTGCGAAATGCGCCTCGACCGGGCGACCGGCGCGACGCAGCGCGGCCATCATCGCCATGCTGTTGTCGGGCACGACCGCGCCGTCGTCCATCGCGTGCAGCAGGAAGGTCGGCGGGGTTGTGCCGGTGACATGGTCGGCCGGCGAACGACGGGCGATGGCCGCTGCGTTGGGGTTCTTGCCCAGCAGCCGTTCGGCGGAGAGCGCGTGGGTGAAGGGCGGGGCGGCGGCGATCACCGGATAGATCAGCGCGGCGGCATCGGGCCGGGCATCGATCCGGTCGACCGCATCGCGCGCCGGATAGACGGTCTGCGCGAAGTCGGTTTCGAGTGTCGCGGCGAGGTGCCCGCCCGCCGAAAAGCCCAGCACCGCTACCCGGTGCGGGTCGAGGCCGTCCTTCGATGCGGCGGCGCGGACCATGCGCAGGCCGCGCTGCGCATCCTGCAATGGCACGTCGGCGCGGTTGGCCCAGCCTTCGCCGGGCAGGCGATAGACAAGGACATAGACGGTATAGCCGAGCGCGTTCAGCCGCTGCGCAATATCGACGCCTTCATTGCCGATCGACAGGAAGTCATAGGCGCCGCCGGGGACGACCAGCACCGACGCCCCGTTGGCGCGCGCCGGGCGGAACAGGCGCAGGCCGGGCTGTTCGATATTCCTCAGGAAGGTGGCCGGGCTGTCGGCCGGGACCGTGACCGGGCGGAAGCCGCCGCCCGGCGGGGTGCCGGTCCATAGCGGCACGAACGGCGCGGCGGTCCATGCGGCGGGCGGGGCGGGGCGTTCAGCCATGGCGGCGGGTTTCTGCGCGACGGCGACGCCCGTACCGAGGGCGAGGGACAGCAGCAACGCGGCGCGAAGGGGCAGGGAAAGGGCGGCCATGGGCAATATCCTGTCGGAGTATCATGTCGCCGCGCCATCGATCCCGAAGGCGCGGCGCAGCGCGGCGATCTTGGCGGCGGTGAAGCGCTTGGCAAGCCCGGTTTCGGGCGCGACGGCATCGAAGCCGTGGAACGCGCCCGGCGTCACGACCAGCTCGGTCGGCACGCCCGCCGCGTTCAGCCGCCGGGCATAGTCCATGTCCTCGTCGACGAAGAGGTCGACCCCGCCGACGCCGATAAAGGTGGGCGGCAGGCCCGACAGGTCGCGCACGCGCGCCGGCACCCCGGCGGCGGGGACGGAGGGGCCGCCCGGTGCCTGTCCCAGGAATGATCGCCAGCCGAAGACATTGGCCGGGGCGTCCCAGCCGATGCGGCCGATGAACGGCGGCACTTTGCGCGTGCTGCCGGTGCGGTCGTCGAGCATCGGGTAGATCAGGATCTGCGCGCACAGCGGCACGCTGCGGCGGTCGCGCGCCATCAGCGCCAATAGTGCGGCATGGCCGCCGCCCGCGCTCTCGCCCATCACCGCGATCCGGGCGGGATCGACGCCGAGCGTGGCGGCATTGGCGTGGAGCCACAGCAGCGCGGCATGATTGTCGGCGACCGAGCCGACATAGCTGGTTTCGGGGGCCAGCCGGTATTCGACGGTGACGACTGCGCAGTCGAGTTGCCGGGCGATGTCCTGGCATTGCAGGATCGATCCGGTGGCCGAGCCGACGATATAGCCGCCGCCATGGGTGTGCAGGATGGCGGGGCGGCGGGTGCCGGGCTTGGCGTTGATGACGTAGATCGTCACAGGCGGCTGGCCCGGCGCACCCGGAATGCGGCGTTCGACATGGGGAATGTCGGTCGCGGGCGGCGGCTGGGGCCCGGCGCGCATCGTCTTATAGGCTTGCGTAATCGGCGGCATGGCGGCGACCATCGCCTGGATCTGGCGGGCGCCGGCGCGCAGTTCGGGGGCGACCGCCGCGATCGGATCGGGCGGGGCGGCCGTAGCGCGGGCGAGGGCACCGATGGGTAGTGCCGTTGCCACCCCGGCCAGTGCTACGCCGCGCAATACGTCCCGCCGTTCCAGTGTCATGCCACCTCTCCCGCAGCCGCCACGGCTTCCGCCGCCCGCTGCTTAGATATGTTCTATAACTTCGTGTCTGCGCTGCGCGGAATGCGTTTGCAAACGATTTTAGATATTGTTATGAACTATTGCAGTTGGAGGATGCCAACGCAGGAGAGGAACAGGCGGATCGCCGCCGACCGTTCGCGTTTCGCGACGGTCCCGATCCACGTTCGCGTCCGAAAGACGACGGACATGGGAGGATCATCATGCGTAAGTGGACGTTGCTGCTGGCGGGAACCGCCTTGTTGCCGGCAGGTGCCTGGGCACAGGATGCCGCGCCGCCGAGCGACCCGGTCACCGCGACCGCCGCCAGCGACGACAGCGCGGTGGGCGAGATCATCGTGACGGGGCAGAAGACGTCCGAGCGCCTGTCGCGCGCGCCGATCGCGATCAGCGTGGTGTCGCAGGATTCGCTGACCCGGCAGGGCGTCGATTCCGCCTCCGCACTGGCGACCACCGTGCCGAATTTGCAGTTGAGCGCCAATGGCTTCGCGGTGCGCGGCATCGGCAGCAACAACAGCTTCAGCGGCTATTCGACGGTCGCGACGCAGATCGACGGCATCTACGAACCCTCGGCGCAGGCGCTGTCGTTCGGCCTCTATGACCTGGGCGCGGTGGAAGTGCTGCGCGGGCCGCAGGGCACCGTCTATGGCCGCAACGCGACCGCCGGTGTGGTCAATATCAACACCGCCGACCCGCGCAGGACGCGCGGTGTCACCGCCGATCTGCAGATCGGCCGCTTTAACGAAGTCCGCGCGCGCGCCGCCGTCGATCTGCCGGTCAGCGATGCGTGGCGGCTGCGCTTTGCCGCCTATCGCCAGGTCGATGACGGGGTGGACGATAATTTCGGCGCGCGGCACGGATACGGCAAGACCGACCAGTCGGGGCTGCGCGTCACCTCGCTGCTCGACGTCGGGCCGGTGACGTGGCGGCTGTCGCTGAACTATGGCCGCAACGAGGGGACGGTTCCGGCGAGCTACCTGACCAGCATCAACACTTATCCGCAGGGCAACCTTGCCGCTGGCACCTTCGGGCCGCGGCAGGTGATCGAGACCGACGCGCTGAACGTCGGACAGGCGGCGGTGCGCGACAACCGCATGGACCTCGAATATTATTCCGCCCGCTCGCGGCTGGGGTGGCAGGTCGCCGATGGGCTCTCACTGACCTATCTGGCGGGCTATACGCTGCTGAAGAACGACGGCATCGATGCCGCGACCGGCGTGTTTTCGCAGGAATCGATCGATCGACGCACCGAAAGCTGGTCGCATGAGGTCAACGTCAATTACGACCGCGGCATATTGAACCTCGTGCTCGGCGGGTTCCTGTATCAGGATCGCCAGCCGTCGGGCACGCGGCTGCTGCATGCTGGCGACACCGCGCCCGCGCCGTTCAACACCGTCTACAACCTGATCGGCGCGAAGATCGCGGGGACCGGCACCGGCATCTCGACGATCAGCGGCGTCGATGTCGTCACCAGCTATCGCGGGCAGGGCACCAAGTCGCAGGCGGTGTTCGGGCAGGGGACGCTGGAAATCCTGCCGGGCCTCAAGCTGATCGGCGGCATCCGTTCGACCTGGGAACAGGTGAACGCACGCAACATCGAGCTGGTGTGCCCCGGCGACACGATCAACCGGCAGAACATTACGCCCACGACCTGCCCCGGCATCCCGTTCGTCTTTGCGCTGTCGAACGATACCAACCGGCCCGAGGCGAAGTTCGACAATATCAGCTGGAAGGTCGGCGCGAATTACGAGGTCAGCCCGACCACGCTCGTCTATGCGACGGTCAGCACCGGCTTCCGTGGCGGCGGGCTGGAGGCGAGCGGCAATGCGCCGCAGTTCCGGCAATATCGACCGGAGACCGTGACGAACTACGAAGCGGGCGTGCGCACCACGTTGATGGACGGCAAGCTGTATCTCAGCGCCACCGGCTTCAACATGGAGTATAAGGACCTGCAGGTGTCCAGCATCGTGCTGAACCCACTGACCAACCAGGTATCGGCCGTCACCACCAATGCCGCGACGGCGCGGTTGCGCGGGATCGAGCTGGAGGCGAGCTTGCGCCCGACCCCGCGTGACCGGATCGGCGGCTATGTCTCCTACCTCGACGCGCGGATCAAATCCTTCCCGACCGCGTCGGACAATCTCAATTCGGCGAGCGGCAATTATAATGCGTTTGCGCCGGCGTTCGGGTTCCGGCCGCTGCCGGCCAACCTGATCCTCGATGCGTCGGGCAACCGGCTGGCCAACGCACCGAAATGGAGCGGGCGGTTCAGCTATGCCCACACCTTCGACCTGTCGAGCGGCGGGCGGGTGATCCCGAGCGTCGATTTCTATGCCCAGTCGCCGACCTATAGCGACGTGCAGAATTATGCGCAGAGCCGGCGCGATGCGTACACCAAGACCGACCTGAACCTGCGGTTCGAGGATGCGGACGACCGCTATTCGATCACCGCCTTCGTCAACAATGTCGAGGACAGCCGCGTGCCCAACACGCTGGTGACGGTGTGGAGTTCGACCACCGCCAATTACGATCCGCCGCGCACCTATGGCGTGCGGCTGGGCATGAATTTGCGGTGAGGCGGAAGGCCGGGGCGGTGCGTAGCCGCTCCGGTCGTTCCTCACGTCTCGCAGAGCACCCTCACCGTACCCCCGCGCAGGCGGGGGTCCAGAGCCGCAAGAACGACGGTTCGTGCGTGGTACCCTGGACCCCCGCCTGCGCGGGGGTACGGCACGCCTGCTCACTCGCTGTAATCGGACCAGAAGACCGAATCCCGCGCCTGGGTCGGATCGCGGCCGATGAAGCATTCGGCGACCAGCCTCCGCAACCACGACACCGCCGGGTCGGTGTGCGAGCGCCGGTGCCAGAACTGGCGCAGCTCGACGCCGGGGACGGTGAAGGGCAGCGGCAACAGTTTCAGGCCCAGCAGCCGGGCATAGATGCGCCCGACCGCCTGCGGCACCACGGTGATCATGTCCGATCCGGCGACCAGCAGCGGCACGCTCATGAAATGCGGCGAATGCAGCGCGATGCGGCGGTCGAGGCCCAGCTCGCGCACCTGTCGTTCGAAGCGTTCCTGACTGCGCCCCTCCTGCGACACGACGATATGGTCCAGTGCCAGAAACTGGTCGAGGGTGAGCGTGTCACCGATCGTCGGATGATCCCCGCGTACCAGGCAGACGAAATGCTGCACGAACAGCGTCTGTTCGAACAGGCTGGCCGAATTGGCGTCGGTCAGGTGACCGATGGCGAGGTCGATCGTGCCGCGCGCCATGCCGTCGATCAGCTGGGCGGGATCGGCCGCGACGGAATGCACCGTCACCCCCGGCGCGCGTTCGCGCAACCGCGCCATCAGGTCGGGGAGGAAGACGAGGTCGCCCAGATCCGACAGGCTGATGGTGAAGCTGCGGTCGGAGCGCGCGGGATCGAACCGGCCGGCGGGCAGGATTTCGGACTGGATCGTCGCGAGCGTCCGTAGCACGGGTTCGCGCAATCCTTCCGCCAGTGCGGTCGGCACCATGGCGCCGCCCTGCCGCACGAACAGGTCGTCGCCGAAATGGTCGCGCAGGCGGCGCAGCGCAATGCTGACGCCCGGCTGGGTCAGGCCGAGCGTGCGGGCGGCGCCGGAGACGCTGCCTTGCGAGAATAGCGCGTCGAGGACACGGAGCAGGTTCAGGTCGAGCGGCGGCATGTCGTGTAGTTATACGAGGTATAAGCGGGATATGCGATGCTTATGAGCGTAGTGGCTGATAGCATCGCGCCATGAACCGAGAGCCGTCGCGAACGGCCGGACAGGAGCAGGACATGACCATCGATACGCTCGTCGCCCCGCCTAAGCCGCGTGCCGCTGTACCGCAGGCACCGCGCACGACCTGGCCGGTCAACGCATGGTATGTCGCCGCGACCGCCGCCGAGATCACCGACAAGCCGCTCACGCGCCAGATCACCGGACGGCGGATGGTGTTCTTCCGTCCGGCGAGCGGCGGCGTGGTCGCGCTCGAGGATTTCTGCCCGCATCGCGGTGCGCCGCTGTCGCTGGGCTTCGTGCGCGGCGATACGATCGTGTGCGGCTATCACGGGCTGGCGCTGAACTGCAAAGGACGGCCGGACAATATGCCGGGGCAGCAGGTCGGCAAGTTTCCCTCGGCGCAGAATTTTCCGGTGATCGAACGCTATGGCTTCATCTGGGTATGGCCGGGCGATCCCGAACAGGCATCGGCCGACAAGCTGCATCCGCTGCCCTGGGCGGAAAGCCCCGACTGGGCCTATGGCGGCGGGCTGTTCCATATCGCGTGCGATTATCGGCTGATGATCGACAACCTGATGGACCTGACCCACGAAACCTATGTCCATGCCAGCAGCATCGGGCAGAAGGAGATCGACGAGGCGCCGGTCAAGACCGAGGTGACGCCCGAAGAGGTCGTCACCAGCCGGGTGATGGACGGGGTGACGGCGCCGCCCTTCTGGCGGATGGCGCTGCGGGGCGCCGGATTGCCCGAGGATGCGGTGGTCGACCGGTGGCAGAAATGCCGGTTCAGCCTGCCCAGCCATGTGATGATCGAGGTCGGCGTCGCGATGCAGGGCGAGGGCGGCTATGACGCGCCGGCGGACAAGAAGGCGGCGAGCATCGTCGTCGACTTCATCACGCCCGAGACCGAGACGTCGCACTGGTATTTCTGGGGCATGGCGCGGCAGTTCGCGGTGGACGATGCGGCGTTGACCGAGTCGATCCGCGAAGGGCAGGGGAAGATTTTCTCCGAGGATCTCGACATGCTCGAACAGCAGCAGCGCAACCTGACCCAATTTCCTGAGCGCAAGTTGCTGAAACTGAACATCGATGCCGGTGGCGTGCGGTCGCGGCTGATGATCGACCGGGCGATCGCGCGCGAACAGGTCGAGGCCGAATGAGTACGGACCCGCGCCGGTTCGACGTGCTGATCGTCGGCGGCGGCCATGGCGGTGCGCAGGCGGCGATTGCGCTGCGGCAAAAGGGGTTTGCCGGCAGCATCGCCATCGTCGGCGAAGAGGTCGATCCGCCCTATGAACGACCGCCCTTGTCCAAGGAATATCTGGCCGGGGACAAGGCGTTCGAACGCATCCTGCTGCGTCCGCTCGCCTTCTGGGCCGAGCGATCGATCGAGTTGCTGCTCGGCCGGCGGGTGGTGCGGGTCGATGCCGATGCCCACCGGGTCGAGACGGCGGCGGGCGAGGCGTTCGTTTATGGGCAACTGATCTGGGCGACCAGCGGCAGCCCAAGGCGGCTGACGTGCAGCGGGCACGACCTGCCCGGCATCCATGGCGTGCGGACGCGCGCCGATGTCGATGCGATCATGGCCGAGCTGGCCGGGGTGCGGCGCGTCTGCATCATCGGCGGCGGCTATATCGGGTTGGAAGCGGCGGCGGTGCTGACCAAGTTCGGCAAGCAGGTCACGCTGCTGGAAGCGCAGGACCGGGTGCTGGCGCGGGTCGCGGGGGCGCCGCTATCGGCGTTCTACGAAGCGGAACACCGTGCGGCGGGGGTCGACCTGCGGACCGGGGTGACGGTCGACTGTATCGAGCGGGGCGAGCAGAGCGGGTTGTCGGTACGGACCGCCGATGGTGGCGTGTTCCCGTGCGAGATGGTGATCGTCGGCATCGGCATAGTACCGGCGGTCGAGCCGTTGCTGGCGGCCGGCGCTGTGGGCGGTAACGGCGTTGAGGTGGATTCGTGGTGCCGCACCACGCTGCCGGATATCTTCGCCATCGGCGATTGCGCGGTGCAGGCGAACCGCTTTGCGGAAGATGCGCGCATCCGGGTCGAAAGCGTGCAGAATGCCAATGATCAGGCCGCGACCGTCGCGACGTTGATCGCGACCGGTGAAGCGCCGCCGCATGCCGCGCTGCCCTGGTTCTGGTCGAACCAATATGATCTGCGGTTGCAGACGGTCGGGCTGTCGATGGGGCATGACGATGTCGTGGTCCGTGGCGATATGGCCGCGCGCGCCTTTTCGCTCGTCTATCTGCGTCGGGGGCAGGTGATCGCGCTCGATTGCGTCAACGTCACGCGGGATTATGTGCAGGGGCGCAAGCTGGTCGAACAGGGCGCATCGCCGCCGCGCGAGCGGCTGGCCGATACGAGCGCGCCCCTCAAGGAGTTGTTGTGATGCCGATGCTGCGCGTGACCACTCGCGACGGATCGGTGCGCGAGATCGATGGGCCGGTTGGACTGTCGGTGATGGAGGCGATCCGCGACGGCGGGATCGACGAGCTGGCAGCAGTGTGCGGCGGATGCTGTTCGTGCGCGACCTGCCATGTCTATGTCGATGCTGGCGACATGGCGCTGCTGCCACCGATGACGGCGGATGAGGACGACTTGCTCGACGCGTCGGAGCATCGCACCGCGCGGTCGCGGCTGTCGTGCCAGATCACGGTGTTCGACGGGCTGCGGGTGGAGGTTGCGCCGGAGGACTGAGCCGGGCAATGCCCAATCCCTCAACGTCACCCCGGGTCAAGCCCGGGGTGACGACGGAATTGGCTCAGTCGGTCGTCACCGCGCGCTGTTCGATCCGCTCCAGCAGGTCGAGCAGGGTCGCCTTTTCGGCAGCGGTGAAGCCCGACAGCAGCCGCTCCTCGTGCGCCTCGATCCGTGCGACGCATTCGGTCAGCATGCGCTGGCCCTCCGCCGACATGCCGAGGGTGAAGGCACGGCGGTCGGTCGGGTCGGTTTCGCGGACGATAAGCCCCGCCTCGATCAGTTCGTTGATCAGCGGCACCATATTGGCGCGCTTGATCCCCAGCAGGCGGCCGACCGTGCCCTGGTTGATCCCCGGATTGTCGGCGACGACCGCCAGGATGCCCATCGGGATCTGGCGGATACCGGTGCCCTCCAGCGTCACGGCGAAGTCGCTGGCGAAGACGGCGGAGGCGCGGCGCAGGCGATAGCCGACCAGCCGGCCGAGCGTCGTGGTATGGGGTTGCGGTTCGGTCATGCCGATGGGGAAGCCATGTTCCGCGAACCGCGTCAAATTCTAATCGCGGATCGGAGCGTGCGGGGCTGTGCGCAGGGTCAGCAGCGCCGGAGCGACCGCCAGCGCCACGACCGCGATCATCGCGCCGGGCACCATCACCCATCCGGTCGATTCCAGCAGCCAGTGCGAGACGAGCGGGGTCAGCCCGCCGAAGATCGCGGTGGCCGCCGTGGCGCCGAGCGCGAGGCCGCTCAGCCGTCCTTCGCCGGGAAGCTGTTCGGCGGTCGCGACGGCACCGACCGCGCTCATCGCCCCGCCCAGGGCCGCCAGCACCAGCGCCCCGATCAGCGCTGACGAACCGGCACCCGCCATCCACGCGAACATCGTCATCGGCAGGATCGCGGCGGCGATGCAGATGGCGATCAGCACCGGCTTGCGCCCGACATGGTCGGACAACAACCCGACCAGTGGCGTGACCGCGATCACCATCACGGCGGCGGCGGTCGCCAGCCACAGCGCATCGCCTTCGCCCATCGCGCCGGTGCTGGTCAGGAACGACGGCAGATAGACGATGCCGACATAATAGGTGATCGACCCCAGCGCCGAGATGGCGAAGCCGCGCGCGATCGCCACGCGGTGATGGGTCAGGGCATGGGCGATCGGGTTGGTCGGGACCGATCCGTCGCGCTGCTGGCGTTCGAATTCGGGCGATTCCTGTAGTGTCGACCGGGCGATGCCGATGGTCGCGGCCAGCGCCGCACCGATGAAGAAGGGGATGCGCCAGCCCCATGCCGCCAGCTGTTCGGCGGACAGCAGCGAGACGACCGCCGCCGAGATGCCGACCGCGAGCAGCCCGCCGACCTCGCTCGCCGCCGAGGCCGACGAGGTGACCAGTCCGCGCCGGTCGGGCCTTGCCCCTTCGTAGAGATAGGCGACGACCCCGGTATATTCGCCACCGACCGAGAAGGCCATGACGCAGCGCAAGCCCAGCAACAGCCACCCCGCCGCCGGGCCGATCGCGTCGCGCGTTGGCAGCAATGCGATGCCCAGCATGGCGATCGTCATCAGCGCCATCGACAGCAACATCATCCGCCGTCGCCCGAACCGGTCGCCGACCTGCCCGAACACCAGCGCGCCCAGCGGTCGCATCAGATAGGATACGGCGAACCCGCCCAGCGTCACCGCCAGCGACGTCGTACCGCCGCCATAGAAGACGCGCGACAACACGGTCGCCAGATAGAGATAGAGGGTAAAGTCGTACCATTCGACGACCGTCGAAAAGGCGGCGATGGTCATCGACCGGCGCGAAAGGCCGTGCTGCGTGCCGCCGTCGTTCATCGCCTTTCCCTTCGCGAGAGGTGGTGGCGGGTTATCGGACGGGCGGCAAGGGGGTTGTGGGAAACTGCCTTAATCCTGAACACCAACGTCACCCCGGGTCAAGCCCGGGGTGACGGAGTGGCTGCTGGCGCTTGGGCCTACAGCGCGGTGAACCGGAAGTCGCGGAAGCGGGCGGTGCCGGCGCCAGCCGAGTACAGCCCCGGCCGCAGCATCAGGAAGCCGCCGCGGACATTGTGGTGATAGCCCGATACCTCCATCCCCCGGTCGAAGCGCTGCCATGTCCTGCCGTCGTCGCCGCTGGTATGGAAGGACACGATATGCCGGTCGTTGGTGACGCGCATTCGCATCCGGCGGCCACGGGGATTGGCCGGCCGTCCGCGTTCGATGCCATATTGGTGGGTGACGAAGCGCCGTTCGTCGAAACCGAGGCCGCAATAGAGCTGGTCGTCGTAGAACAGGATCAGCCCGGCGGTTCCGCCCGGCGCGATCTCGATATCGCATTCGAAGCGATAGCTGGTGTCGCCGGCGATCAGCAGCAGCGGCGCACCGTCCGATGGCGCCTTGCCCTTCGCATCGAGCAGCAGCGCGCCGTCCTGCACCCGCGCCCGCGCGCGATCCTCGGGCGTCGGACGGAAGAAATTCCATTTGGTGCCGAGCGCCAGCGTGCCGAAATCGTCGGTCAGCGGCTGGCCGTGCCGCACCGCCTGTCCGCCGCGCGGTTTCGCGATCGGGCGCGACAGGTCGCCGCCGGTCATGCGGAACCAGCCATCGGGCGTCCATTCGACCGGATCGAGCAACGTCTGTCGCCCAAGCGTCCAATAGCCATTTTCATAGCCGTGATAGACCGACCACCAGCTGCCGTCCGGTCCCTCGACCAGTGTCGCGTGCCCCCGCGACCACCATTTTTCCTGCAGGGAGGTCGTGCGGACGATCGGGTTGCCGGGATGATGCTCCCACGGGCCATGGATCGATCGCGAACGGGCGGCGATCACCATATGGCCGGTCGGCGGCCCGGCCGTACCGCCGACGGCGGTGACGAGATAGAACCAGTCGCCGCGCCTTGTGACCTTCGGTCCCTCCGGGCTGAACCCCTCGACATCCCACGTATCGGGATAGCGCCACGGGTCGTAGACATGCTCGACCGTGCCCACCGTCGACAGCCCGTCGTCGGACAGGCGGATGCGGTCGCCGCCCGACAGGAACAGCCAGCGCGACCCGTCCTCTCCGACGGCATGGCCCGGATCGATATGGTCGGGCAGCTTCAGGTCGATCGGTTCCGACCATGGCCCGTCGATATGATCGGCCCAGATCACCCAGCTGGTCGTCGGGTTCTTGGTGGGCACGTAGAGGTAATAGCGGCCCTTGTGCTTCGTTAGCTCGGGCGCCCAGACCGCCCCGATATTGGTCCTGAGCGCCGCCGTGCGCGGGGTCCAGTTCACCAGATCGCGCGAATGCCAGATGACCAGCCCGGGATAGGAATCGAAGGTCGAGAAGGTCATGTAATAATCGCGACCGTCCTTCAGGATCGTCGGATCGGGATGGTCGCCCGCCATCAGCGGGTTGAGGAACCGTCCGTCGCCGAGATCGGCGATCCGCTGGTTGTCATAGCCGCGCCGGGGCGTGGGGGCGGCGACCGGGGTCGCCAGTCCGGTGGCAGGCAGGGCGGACAGTGCTCCGCCCAGCGCCGCGCCCGCCATCACCCCCCGGCGCGAGAGGGTGCTCACATCTTCACCCGCGCGCCGACCAGCAGCGTGCGCCCGAAATGGTTGTTCTCGTAATTGCGGCGCGCATCGACGTCGACGATCCGGCGGCGATAGGCATCGGTCAGGTTCGTGCCCTCCAGCGACAGTTCGAGGAAGTCGGTCAGCTTGTAGCGGATCGACGCATCGACATTGGCGATCGAATCATACCCTTCGAAGATGTTGCCGGTGCCCGACCCGCCATCGACATAGGGCCCGCGATAGGCGACCGAGGTCCGCGCGCTGAACTTCGCGTCTTCGTAATAGAGCGTCGCGTTGAACTGTCGCTTCGACACATTGTAGAGGGTTTCGGTGCGGGTAACGGTCGGCAGCGCGCCGCCGGGAACGGTCGCGGGCGCCTGCTGCGTATAATCGGCCTCCGACCGGACGAAGGTCGCGTTCACGATGCCGCCGAAATTGCGCAAAACGCCGGGCAGGAAGCGGAACGGCGCCTGCAACGCGATCTCGATCCCGTCCAGCGTCGCGCCGGTGCCGTTGGTCGTCGTCGCGATGGTCCAGATATCCTGTCCCTGTAGCGCCGGGTTCACCGCGGCGGGCGAGGAGGGGACGAGGACCGAGGGCGACAGACCGGTTTCGGTAAAGGTGCCGCTGCGCGTGACGGCGACCGGGAAGCTCGCAATATCCTTGCGGAACAGCGCGACCGAGAAGGCCGATTGCGGCGCGAAATACCATTCGGCGGCAAGGTCGTAATTGGTCGCGCGGAACGGTTCGAGGAACGGATTGCCGCTGGTCACGCGGAAGTTGAAGCCGTCGGCCGACCCGCCCGGCGTCAGGTTGCCGAGCGACGGGCGGGTGATGACCTTGGCGATCGCGCCGCGCACGATGATGTCGCTGGTCGGGTACAGCGCGACGTTCATCGAGGGCAGCCAGTCCTCGTAATCGCGCTTCACCGTCACGTTGACGCCGCTGTTGATACCATAGGACGACTGGTCGGTGCGGACATAGCGGATACCGGCATTGGCGGCATATTCGAGGCCGAAGACCGTGCCCTTGGCATCGAATTGCAGATAGCCGCCCTTTGTCTCCTCGACGACGCCGCGGTTATTGCCGACGTCGAGCGCGAGCGGACGGTCGTACAGCCCGGTGAACTGCGTCGCGGCGTCGAGGTTCGGGATCAGCCATTGGGTCGTGGTGCCCGCCGGCGCCTTTGCCCCCCGCAGCGTGAACAGCTCCGACAGCTGCGGCGTCGCCTGGAAGCCATAAACGGCACTCGGGCCGAACGCGGTGCTGGCCGAACAGGTGATGGTGCCCAGCACCAGATCGCGCCCGCCATTGCCGCACACCGCCGTGTCGCGGGTGAAGGCGGTGATGTCATAGTCGTAGCGCCGCCACATGCCGCCGACGCGGACCTGGAACCCCTCCGCCACGTCCCATTCGGTGCGCAACTGCGCGGTCTTGAACTGGTTCACCACGTCCGAGGGACGGTCGCGGATTTCGGCCAGCTGGAAATTCGCGGGATCGGTGACGCTGGTGCCGAACGCGAGCAGCGGCGAATTCTTGTCGCTGTAATCGTAGCGATAGCCCTGGGCATCGCGGTCGTCGAACACGAGGGTCGTTTCGACCGGCACGCTGGCGTCGGACTTGGAATAGCCGCCGAGCAGGGTGAAGCGGAACTTGTCGGTGACGTCCTGATCCCAGGTTCCGCCGATCTGGTAGAATTCGGTCTGCGACTGGCGATAGAAATGCTCGGTCCGCACCCACGCGTCGTTCAGCGTCGCCGACACCATGTTGTTGTTGTCGTCATAGGTCGGGTTGAGCACGTCGATCTGCCGCTCGTTGGAGCGCAGCAGCACCTCGCCCCATTTCTCGCGACGGTCGGCGCGGAAGCGCGAATAGAGGCCGTCGATCGACACCTTGGTCGCATCGGTCGGCGACCATTGCACGCTGCCGGTCAGACCCAATCGCTCGCGGCTATGCTCGACCTCACCATAGCGCGGGATGCGCGGGTGGAAGGACAGAGCGGCACGGTCGCACGCGGCGCTGGCGATATAGGTGCCGCCCCGGTTCGGCGCGGTCCAGCAGCGCGTGCCGTCGACCGAATCGAAGCGCGCCTGCGCCCAGCGGACGGTGTTGTTGCCGATCTCCTTGGTGCGGGTATCCTGATAGGCGGCGGAAACCGACGCGCCGAGCGTCCCGTCGGGCGACTTCCAGCCGATCAGGCCGGCGAAGCGCGGTCCGACCGTCTTCGACAGGTCGTTATAGTTCGCGACGGCGGAGGCGGCGATGGTCACGCCGGTCTTGCCGGCCAGCGGATTGCCGGTGTTCAGGTCGACCACCGCGCCCAGCGACCCTTCGTCCAGATCGGCCGAAGCGGTCTTGTGTACCACGATCGAGCTGAACAGTTCGGATGCGAAGACGTTGAAGTCGAACGACCGGTCGCGATTGGCCGAGGCGCCGTCGCTCGACGTGGTGACGGTTTCGAGGCCGTTGACGCGGACGCGGGTGAATTGCGCGCCGAGACCGCGAACGGTGATCGCGCGGCCTTCGCCGCCGTCGCGCTGGATCGCGATGCCAGGAATGCGCTGGAGCGATTCGGCGAGGTTCTGGTCGGGGAATTTGGCGATATCCTCCGCCACGATCGCATCGACCGCGCCGACCGACGTACGCTTCACGTTCAGCGCGGCATTCAGCGACGCGCGAAACCCGGTGACGACGATCTCGCCCTCGGCATCGTCCGCCGTCTGGGCCGGTTCGGCGGGGGCGGGTGCGTCCTGTGCGTGGGCTGCGCCGGCAACGGCGATGAGCGACGTCGCGGCAAGTAGCGCGCGAATGAGGCGGCGGTCGGTGCGAACTTCCATGGCAATCCCTCTCCCTGCCCGATGACACCGGGAGCATTATTGCTCCTGCTCCGGCCATCTGCTTTCGGCGACACGGTTCCCGGTTCGGCCCGCGCCTCCGTCGATCCTCCTCGCGATGGTATGATTCGCCGCGAGAATCCGGTTTCGCCGTTTTCGGCTTGAGAAACCGGTGTCAACGCGACATTGTGCCGTCACGACGAAGCTGTCAAGAAGCGCGCGGAGAGGAAATCAATATGAACCGACGGATTGCCCTGGCCCTATACGGGCTGTTGCCATTCGCTTTGGCCACGCCGGTCGCTCAGGCACAGAATGTCGCGGTGTCTTCGGGGGTTAGCGCGTTTCCCGGCGCGCAGGGATGGGCGGCGGCGACGCCCGGCGGGCGTGGCGGACGCATCCTCCGCGTGACGACGCTGGCGGCGGATGGGCCCGGTTCGCTCAAGGCTGCGCTGGAGGCCAAGGGGCCGCGCATCGTCGTGTTCGAGGTGGGCGGGGTGATCGATCTCGGCCGCACCACGCTGACCATCACCGAACCGTTCCTGACCATCGCCGGACAGACCGCGCCGTCGCCCGGCATCACGCTGATCCGCGGCGGGATCGACATTCGCGCGCATGACGTGATCGTCCGCCACCTGCGCGTGCGCCCGGGCCTCGACGGACAGCCCAAGCGGTCGGGGTGGGAGGTCGACGCGATGAACACCGTGTCGGCGCGCAACGTCATCGTCGACCATTGCACGATGAGCTGGGCGCTGGACGAGAATCTCTCCGCCTCCGGTCCACGGTTCGAGGGGGCGACACCCGACGACTGGCGGCGTGGGACCAGCCATAACATCACCTTCAGCTACAACCTGCTGTCGGAGGGCCTTGCCGATGCCAGCCATCCCAAGGGCGAGCACAGCAAGGGGTCGCTGATCCACGACAACGCGACCGGCGTGCTGATCTGGCGCAACATCTATGCCCATAATGTCGAACGCAGCCCGCTGCTGAAGGGCGGCGTGCAGGCGGCGGTGGTCAATAACCTGATCTACGACCCCGGCACGCGGGCGGTGCATTACAACCTGATGGCGCTGGAATGGGCCGGGCATGACTATCAGGAGGGCAAGCTGTCGGCGGTCGGCAATGTGATGCGCGCCGGGCCGTCGACCGATGCCGGTCTGCCGTTCCTGATGCTCGGCGGCGATGGCGACCTGCGCTATCACGGGCGCGATAACGTGGCGGTCGACAAGCATGGCAATCCGCTGCCGATGTTCGGCCGCTATGGCGTGACGCGGGCGAAGCTGATCGAGGCGAAGACCCCGCCGGTCTGGCCGACCGGGCTGCCGGTGCTGCCGGCGCAGGATGTCGAGACGCATGTGCTGGCCAATGCCGGCGCGCGGCCATGGGACCGCGATGCCGACGACATCCGCGTGCTGTTCTTCGTCGCCGAGGGGCGTGGAAAGATCATCGACGACGAACGCGAGGTGAGCGAATATCCCCATCCGGTGCCGACTGCGGCGCCGTTCGTCGAGGCGGAATGGGATCTGGTGACGATGGAGCCGAAATCGGGACGCTATCCGGGGCAGAAGGGGCCGATCCAGGAATCGCTGTCGGCGCGCGACCGGGCGATGCGGCAATGATCGTGCGGCTGATCGTCGCGCTGCTGGCGCTGCTGTTCGCGGTGCCGGGACAGGCGGCAGAGCGCGTGCTGCTGTTCCACCGCGCGACCGGGTTCGTGCATGATTCGATTCCGGTCGCCGTCGTCGCACTGACGCAGATGGCGCGCGCGCGAGGGCTGGAGCCGGTGGCGAGCGATGATCCGGCGGTGTTCGACCGTCCGCTCGACTATGCCGCGATCGTGCTGGTATCGACCACGACCGACCCGAAACGCCCGGAGAGCGAATGGTTCGTGGGGCCGCGGCGGGACGCGCTGCAACGCTATGTCGAAGGCGGCGGCGGGATCGTCGCGATCCATGCGGCAGCCGATTCGCACTATAGCTGGCCCTGGTATGCGCGGATGATCGGCGGGCGCTTCGCGCAGCATCCGCCGGGTGTGCCGGAGGCGGAGGTGATGCGATCGGCCGAGCGGCATCCGGCGATCGACGGCCTGCCCGAGCGCTTCCGCATTGCCGACGAATGGTACGGCTTTCGCGACCTGTCGACCGATCTCGATCAGCTGCTGACGTTCGATCCGCAGTCGATCGGGGCGAGCGACGTGAACCCGAAGCCGCTGGCGTGGGCACACCGGGTCGGGCAGGGGCGGGTGGTCTACTCCGGCCTTGGCCACCGCAAGGAGAGCTGGGCCGATGCGCGGGTGCTCGCCCATGTCGGCGGAGCGCTCGACTGGGCGACCGGTCGGGGCAAGGCGCCGGCCATGGTCGTGATCGACGAGGCGACGACGCGGGTGCGCGAGGCGCCGCCGCATGGAAAGATCGGCATGAGCACCGCCTGGCGGATCACCGACCGCGTGCCCGGCCGGACGATGGAGTTCCGCCGCCGCACGCTGGACAAGGGCGCCGCGATCGGCGTCCACCGCATCGACCATGACGAGGTGTATCAGCTGCTGTCGGGCGAGGGCGACGTGACCAGCGACGGCGTGACGCGCCGGGTGGCGGCGGGCACGACCGTCTATCTCTATGCCGGGGCCGAGGTCGGGATCGCGCAGCGTGGGGCCAAGCCGCTGGCGCTGACGATCGCCTATCCGCTGGCGATGCCGGTGCGGTAAGGGCCTGATCCATCCGATTGGAAGCCTCACCCCAGCGAAGGCTGGGGTGTCAAGCGGCTCTTGCCGCGTGCCATCACCGGGAGATCCCAGCCTGCGCTGGGATGACGTCTGGTTCGATGCAGGGGGATCAAACGCTAGGTTCCCGGCTGAATATAGGGGAAGCGGGCGAAGAGTTCGCGTTCCCAGCGGCGGGGGTCGTTGACCGCCTGGCTGGTGGTGTCGAACACCATCGTCGCGCGGGTCGGCAGGGTGTGGTGCCGCCAGTCGCGGCCGGGATTGCCATGGGTGGCGAGCGAAACGAAGGCGGCCATCATCCGCTGCGACAGGGCGCGGGCGGCGGGGCCGGTGCCGCTCATCGAACCGGGGGCGTCGAGCGTGCCGAACACCAGCGGAATGTCGTCGGTATGCGCAGCGCGGCCGCCGGGGCGGACGGGCGAGGCATAATCGAGCTGGTAGACCCAGGCGGGCGAACCGGCGGCGGCGCGGGCCTCCGCCTCGATCACCTGTCCCGGCCAGCTGCGCCCGGCGGTGGTCGCGCGGTAGAGGATATCCTCCGGCGTCATCGCCGGGAATTGCGCGCGATACTGGGCGACGACCCATTCGGGCGGGGCGTCGACGCGCAGCTGCGGGGCGATGCGTTCGGCCAGATTGGTCCAGTGGAGGTCCGGCTGCGGCGCGATGAAGGCGCGGGTCTCCTCGCGGGTATTCCCTAGAATCAACGGAATATGGCGGCCGAGCGGATGGGCGTCGGGCCAGAAGGGATGGCGCTGAAGCGACCGCATGTCGAGCACCGGCCCCATATAGACCCCGCCGCCGAGGATCGGGTCCTCGGCCGCCAATGCGTCGACCAGGCGGGCGATCGGCAGGGTCGCGGCTTCGGCGGGGGTGGCCTTGAGCCGGGCGAGGAATGCCTGGGCGCGGCGGGTGGCGTTGAGGGGGCCGGAGGCGGTGACCTGCTGGCCGCTCATGGTCGCGGCGGCGTGGAACAGGCCGGTGGCGTCGGGCATCGCCAGGAGGGTCGCGATCTTCGCCCCGCCGCCCGACTGGCCGAACAGCATGACGCGGGACGGATCGCCGCCGAAGGTGGCGATGTTGTCGCGTATCCACCGTAGTGCGAGCAGTTGATCGCGTTGTCCAACATTGCCGCTGTCGGGAAAGCGCGGGTCGAGCCGGGCGAGATAGAGATAGCCCAGCGCGTTCAGCCGGTGGTTGACCGTCACCACCACGACGTCGCCGTCCGCCGCCAGTTTGTGGCCGTAGACCAGCGGATCGACCACCGTGCCGGTCGTGTAGGCGCCGCCATGGAAATAGACCATGACCGGGCGATTGGCGCCGCGCCGGGCATCGGGGGTCCAGACGTTGAGGAACAGGCAATCCTCATTCTGGTCGTCGATGTTGGCACGTTGCGGGCAGGACGGCCCGAAATCGGTCGCGGCCAGCGTGTCGCGGGACGGAGCGGGCGCCGTAACGGGTTGAAATCGAAAGCGGGTCGGGTCGACGCCGTAGCGGATGCCGCGAAAGACGTGGACGCCAGCTTCGGTGGTTCCGCGCCAGCGTCCGGCCGGCGCGGTGACGACGGGGTCGGCGGTGCGCGGTGCGGCGCGGGCGGGGCGGACCAGCGCCAGTGCGGCGGCGCCGGCGATCAGGTCGCGGCGGGCGATCGGTAGATGGTGCATGGGTCCTCTCCCTTCGACGTCGCGCTGACTCCGTGCGTGCGGCTGACGGCGCGCTTGCGGAGGGATGTTCCAGCCTGCGCCGGAGCGACGCTATCGAGGCAAGGTAATCGGTGTCATTCTTCCCCGCAAGTCACTCCTGCGGTTTGGCGACCGAGGCGCGGCGGATCAGGGTCGAGACGAACATCGTCTCTTCCGCCGGGGGGGCGTCGGCGTCGGGTTCGTCGTCATCGTCGCCGATCAGCTTCAGCGCGGCGGCGCGGGCCATGGTGGCGATCGGCCAGCGGACCGTGGTGAGCGGCGGCCAGAGGTGCGAGGCGATCGAGGTATCGTCGAACCCGACGATCGACAGGTTTTCCGGCACGTCCAGCCCGCGCTGCCGCGCGATGTGCAGCGCGCCTGCGGCCATTTCGTCGTTCGAGGAAAAGATCGCGGTCGGACGCGGCGACAGGTCGAGCAGCCGTTCGGCCGCGCGCATGCCGGATTCGAAGGTATAGTCGCCCTGCGCGATCCAGGTGCGCTGCACGCCGAGCCCCGCCGCCTCCATCGCCGCTTCATACCCCTGCTGCCGTTCGAAGGCGGAGCGGAAGCCGTGCGGGCCGGCGATCATGCAGATGCGGCGATGGCCGGCGGCGAGCAGATGATCGATCGCGCCGCGCACCGCCTCCCGGTCGTTCGACGAGACCATGTGGGCGGGATCGTCGAACGCGGCGGACCCCATGCGGACATAGCGGCAGCCGATCTGCGCGCACAGCGCCGCGAGCGCGTCGTTTTCGGAAATGGGCGGGAGCAGCATCACGCCATAGGGACGCTGCCGTTCGAGGAAGCGGCGGATTTCGTCGCGCATGTCGGGCGCGCCCCGATCGACCGGATGGACGAGCAGTTCGAATTCGGTGTCGCGCAACACCTCCAGCAAGCCCTGCTGCACGCGCAACACCATCTGCGCATTGGGATTGTCGTGGATGAGCGCGATCAGGAAGTTGCGGCGCAGTGCCAGCGCGCGCGCCTGAGGATTGGGAATGTAGCCGAGGTCGGCGATGACCGCCTGAACCTTGTCCCGCGTCTCTCCATTCAGGAGCGGCGACTGGTTGATGACCCGGCTGACCGTCTTTTTCGAGACTCCGGCCAGTCGGGCGACGTCGTTGATGGTCGGCTGGCCGGTTTTCTTCATGCAGCTTCGATAGCTTGACCGGAACGATCCGCCAATGTCCCGAAGGACGATTTCGCCGCCTTGCGTGTGACACCGGTTTCCTATACGCCGATCGCGGATTTGAGAGAGGCTGTGGGGCATGGGTAATCGCGATCGGATCGCGCAGGCGTTCGTGACGGCACGGCGGCAGGCGGTGGGCCTGTCGCCCTATCCGGGGGAGGCGCCGACGACGCTGGCCGAGGCCTATGCCATTCAGGACCGCGCGATCGCCATCGACGGCCGCACGGTCGCGGGATGGAAGGTCGGGCGGATCAACGCGCCGCTGGACACCGCGCTGGGTGCCAACCGGCTGGCCGGGCCGATCTTCGCCGATCAGGTCGTCGGCACGGAGGCGGGCGCAATGGCGGTGATCGCCGACGGCTTTGCCGCGGCCGAAGCGGAATATTGCGTGCGGATCGGCCGGGCGCCGGAGCCGGGGCGGACCGGGCTGTCGCTGGACGAGGCGCTGGACCTGGTCGATGCGGTCCATGTCGGGATCGAGATCGCCAGTTCGCCCTATGCCGGGATCAATGCCGACGGGCCGCTGGTCACGATCAGCGATTATGGCAATAATTACGGGCTGTTGATCGGGGCGGAAGTGCCCGGCTGGCGCGAACTGGGCTTTCTCGACTGGCCGGTGGAATCGCGGATCGACGGCGCGGTGGTCGGCACGGCGACCGCGCGGACGATGCTCGACGGGCCGATCGGCGCGGTGGCGTTCCTGGTCGACTGCCTCGCCGCGCGCGGGGTGCCGCTGACGCCGGGGACCTGGGTGTCGTCGGGCGCGGTGACGGGCGTGCACCAGATCCGGCCGGGGCAGCGGTTCGAGGCGGAGTTCGGGGCGATGCGCGTCGCGTGCGGGATCGTGGCGGCGGGCGGTGCGGCGGATTCAGACCGTACCCCCGCGCAGGCGGGGGTCCAGGGTTCCTGATCGCGACGGCTTGATCTCGTGGCTCTGGACCCCCGCCTGCGCGGGGGTACGGTGAAGCAGCGAGCCGTCACCCCTAACCAACACCGCGGAATCGGCCCCGACAGACGGGCCGATCCGCAGAGGATGCAAGCGGAGGCGTGGAATGACGGAGCAGGCTGACGGCATCGAACGTGCGGCGACGCGCGCGGGCCGCTATCGCTGGGGGATCGTCGCGCTGTTGTTCATGGCGACGGTCATCAACTATGTCGACCGGCAGATGATCGGGGTGCTGAAACCCACCCTGTCCAAGGACCTTGGCTGGACCGAAACCGATTTCGCCAACGTCATCTTCTTTTTCCAGATGGCCTATGCGATCGGCTATATCGGGTTCGGGCGGATCGTCGACGTGATCGGCGCGCGCATGGGCTATGCCGTCGCCTTCGTCATCTGGCAGGTCGCGCATATCGCCCATGGCGGCGCGTATAGCGTGACGCAATTCGCGATGGCGCGCTTCGGTCTGGGCGTCGGCGAGGCGGGCAATTTCCCCGCCGGTATCAAGGCGGTGACCGAATGGTTCCCGGCCAAGGAACGCGCCTTTGCCATCGGCGTGTTCAACGCCGGGGCCAATGTCGGCGCGATCATCACCCCGCTGGCGGTGCCGGTGCTGACGCTCGCCTATGGGTGGCGCATGGCGTTCGTCGTGACCGGCGTCGTCAGCCTGGTGTGGCTGGTCGCGTGGCTGGCCTTCTACCGTTCCCCCCGTGAGCACAGGAAGCTGTCGACGGCCGAACTGGCATGGATCGAGCAGGACCCGGCCGATCCGGTGCAGCCGATCGCGTGGCGCCGGTTGGTAACGAAGCGCGAGACCTGGGCCTATGCGCTGGGCAAATTCTGCATCGATCCGATCTGGTGGTTCTTCCTGTTCTGGCTGCCGGGCTATCTGGGCGACCGCTACGACCTCGATCTGCTCAGCTTCGGGCCGCCGCTGGTCGCGATCTATCTGTTGTCGGACCTGGGCAGCGTTGCGGGCGGATGGCTGTCGTCGCGGCTGATCGCCAGCGGGCGGACCGTCAATTTCGCGCGCAAGGCGACGATGTTCGTCTGCGCGGTGGCGGTGCTGCCGGTGCTGTTCGCGCAGTCGATCGACAATCTGTGGGTTGCGGTGCTGGTGATCGGGATCGCGACCGCGGCGCATCAGGCTTTTTCGGCGAACCTCTACACGCTGCCGTCCGACCTGTTCCCGCGCGCGGCGGTGGGGTCGGTCGTCGGCATCGGCGGGACGGTCGGCGCGGTCGGCGGCATGTTGATGGCGAAGTACGCCGGTTATGTGCTGGACAGCATCGGCAGCTATGCGCCGTTGTTCTTCGTTGCCGGGTCGGCGTATTTCGTGGCGTTGCTGCTGGTGCATGTGTTGTCGCCGCGGTTGGCGCGGGTGGAGGGGGCTTGAGGCTCCGCCACTCCGTTCGTGCTGAGTAGAGACTGAGTGAAGTCGAAGGCTCGTATCGAAGCATTTGGGGCGGTCCTTCGATACGCCGCTTCGACAGGCTCAGCGGCTACTCAGGACGAACGGTGGGGGTTGGTTTTCTCCGTTTGGTTCGAGCAGCTTCGAGCGTAGTCGAGAAGCGTCTGTCGAGAACGCCTTGCCCCAAACGGGGAGTTCTCGACGGCCGCTTCTCGACAGGCTCGAAGCTGCTCGAACCAAACGGGGTTGTTGGAGAGAAGTCGCTACTCCCCCGCCAAACGCATCAGCGCCGTCCATTCCCCGTCCGTCACCGGCGACACCGACAGCCGCGACTGGCGCAGCATCGCCATGTCCTGCAACCCGACCGCCGCCTTCATCGCCGCCAGCGTCACGGGGCGGGGCAGGGCGCGGTCGGGCTCCACGCGGACCGACACCCAGCCTTCGTCGCCATCCGCCTGCGCCGCGCGGGCGATGCGCGCGATGCCGACCGCCGCCTTGTCCTTGCCCGAATGATAGAAGATCGCGTCGTCGCCGACCGCCATCGCGCGCAGATGCTTTGCGGCGGCGTGGTTGCGCACCCCGTCCCATTCGGTGCCGCCGTCGCGGACCAGATCGTTCCAGCCATAGCTGTCGGGTTCGGACTTCAACAGCCAGTGTGCCATGGTTACCCCTTCCCTAAACCGCCGGTGAATGGCCGGTTCCGCGTCCGTTCAGTCGCCCGGTGCTATCGACTCGATCATCGGCGCAGATGCGTCGTCGTGACAAGGGCCTTGCTGGCCCCCACGCAGGTTGAGGAGATTGGCATGAATAGCTTGCTGACCAAGGCGGGCCTGGGGTTGTCGCTGGCCGCGACGGCGCTGACCGCTGCCGCGCCGGCCGATGCACAGTGGCGCCGCGGCTATGGCTGGGACCGTGGCTACGACCGCGGCTGGCACCGGGGCCGCGACAATGGCGGTGCGGCGGTCGTCGCCGGCATTGCGGGCCTCGCGATCGGCGCGGCGCTGGCGTCGAGCGCGAACGACCGGCGGTTCCGCGATCGCTATTATCGCGACCGGGGCTATGCCTATAATTACGACGACCGCTTCTATCGCCAGCGGGGCTATTATCCGAACGACGGCTATTACGCCTATCGCTACAACAACTATCAGCGGTGCTGGGTCGAGCGGCGCTACGATCCCTATTACGACCAGACGGTGCGCGTGCGCGTTTGTAACTGATTGTTGACCGCACGACATGCGGCGGGGCGGGGGAGCGATCCTCCGCCCTTTCCGCTTGGCGGGCGCGGCGTTTTGCGGCATGGGCCGCGCCCATGACTGATACGCCCCCCGATCGCCTCTCGATCAATCCGCGCAGCCCGCATTTCGACCAGCCCGTGCTGGAGCGCGGCATCGGCATCCGCTTCAAGGGCGCCGAGCGCAACGATGTCGAGGAATATTCGATCTCCGAAGGCTGGATCCGCGTCGGCCTCGGCAAGAAGGTCGACCGCAAGGGCCAGCCGCTGACCATCAAGCTGTCGGGCCCGGTCGAAGCCTATTTCCAGACGCCGGCCGAGGGTGCGGATGCGCCTGCGGACGAAACGAAGGGCGGCGAGGCGGAGTAATAGAGGGCGTCGCCCCAGTGAAGGCTGGGGCCTCCTGCGGCGAGGAGCGCGCCTGATTACGGAGAGACCCCAGCCTGCGCTGGGGTGACGTTCGTGGCGCGGATTGTGGAGGCTAGGCTTCCCGCGCCATCCGCTTACCCACATGCTGTTCGCCGCGTCTGGCGGCCAGCATCACCTGTCGGTGCCGTTCGGCCTTCGCCGCCAGCGTCGCGGCGTCGCGGGTGCCGGCGCAGGCGGGGCATTGTACGCCTTCCTCGAACAACGGTGACGTGCGCTCTTCCGGGCTGACCGGCATGCGGCAGCCGCGGCATAGCGCGTGGGTGCCTTGCGTCAGCCCATGGCCGACCGCGACGCGTTCGTCGAAGACGAAGCATTCGCCCTCCCACGCACTCGCCTGCGCGGGCACTTCCTCCAGATATTTCAGGATGCCGCCGTCGAGGTGATAGACGTCCTCGACGCCTTCGCCCTTCAGGAACGCGGTGGATTTCTCGCAACGGATGCCGCCGGTGCAGAACATCGCGACCTTGCGTTTGCCGGCCAGCAGCATGTCGCGATTGGCGCGGAACCAGTCGGGAAAGTCGCGGAAGCTGTCGGTCTGTGGATCGACCGCGCCGGCAAAAGTGCCGACCTTCACCTCATAGGCATTGCGGGTGTCGATCACGACCGTTTCCGGGTCGGCGATCAGCGCGTTCCAGTCGGCGGGGGCGACATAGGTGCCGACGATCCGATTGGGATCGGTGCCGGGCACGCCCATCGTTACGATCTCGCGCTTCACCCGCACCTTCAGCCGGTGGAACGGCATCGTCGCCGCATGGCTGAACTTCGGTGTCAGGTCTTCGCAGCCGGGCAGGGCGCGGATCGCGGCGAGCGCGGTGGCGATGCCCTCCGCGCTGCCGGCGATGGTGCCGTTGACCCCTTCCGAGGCGATCAGCAGCGTGCCGCGAACCCCCGCCTCGGCCAGCACAGTTTCCAGCGTGTCGCGGACCGCCTGCGGGTCGGCAATCTTCGTAAAGCGGTAGAGTGCCGCGACGGTCAGCCCGGTCATCAGTGGACGAAGCGCGCCACCACGTCGCGGTACGAGCGGCTGACCTTCACCTGCGAACCCGATTCGAGGATCAGGAAACATTCGCCATTGGTGTGCGGCTTCACCTGCTTGACGAGGTCGAGATTGACGATGGTCGAGCGGTGCACCCGCTGGAACCGGCGCGGGTCGAGCCGCTTTTCAAGGTCCTTCATCGTCTCGCGCAGCACCAGCGAATTGTCGCCGGTGTTGATGACCATGTAGTCGCCCGCCGCCTCGATCATCTCGATCGTGTCGACATCGACGCGGAAGATCTGGCCGCGATCCTTGATGTTGATGAGCTTTTCGAAGCGGTTGGCGCCGACCGCGTCGTCGTTCGCGCCATCGGCCGCTTCCATTTCCGCCGCGGTGTCCGGCGCGACTTCGGCGAGCACTTCCTTCAGCTTCTCGACCTCGGCCTGGCCGCGCTTTTCCGACAGGCGCTGGCGCACGCGATCGAGCGTATCGGCGAGGCGCGATTCCTCGACCGGCTTCATCAGGTAATCGACCGCCTGCGCCTCGAACGCGCGGATCGCGTGGTCGCTGTACGCGGTCACGAACACCACCAGCGGCGGTTCGACCTCCATCAGCCCCTGCACCACCGAAAAGCCGTCGAACCCCGGCATCTGGATGTCGAGGAAGACGAGGTCGGGCTTATGGGTCTTGATCGACCGGATCGCTTCGCGGCCGTTCTGGCATTTGTCGATGATCTCGACATCCTCATGCGCCTGCAACCGCAGTTCGAGGCCCTGAATCGCCAACGATTCGTCGTCGACAAGGATGGTACGGATGGTCATGCAGCCTCTTTGGTAACGTCTTGCGTCTGGTAGGGCAGTTCGATCTCGACCACGAACCCGCCGTCGTTGCCGGCGCGGGTTTCGAAACGATGGTCGGGGCCGTACGCCTGTGCCAGCCGGTCCCGGATATTCTGAATGCCGACACCGGTGGAAAGCGTCGGCCGCTTCGGTCCGTCGATCAAGCCGGGCCCGGTATCGGACACGGCGATCTGCACCCGATCCCCGGCCAGTCGAGCGGTGATCGCGATATCGGCCCCGTCCTCCTGCGGCGTGACGGCATATTTGATCGCGTTTTCGACCAACGGTTGCAGCAGCAGCGACGGCAACCGCGCGTGCGCCACGCGGGCATCGATGTCGAAACAGGTACGCAGGCGATCTTCGAACCGCATCTTTTCGATATCGAGATAGAGTTTGAGGGTT
Organism: Sphingomonas hankookensis; assembly: GCF_028551275.1. NCBI lineage: Bacteria > Pseudomonadati > Pseudomonadota > Alphaproteobacteria > Sphingomonadales > Sphingomonadaceae > Sphingomonas > Sphingomonas hankookensis. The sequence goes on along the minus strand of NZ_CP117025.1, from coordinate 3,294,260 downwards.
TCAACCTCCTGCTCCAGCGTGACGTGCGCGGTCGGTTCGTTGGCGAGCGTGTAGCGCAGGAACGACGACAGGCGGCTGAGCATCACATTCGCCTTCTCGGTCTGTTTCAGCAGGACGAGGGTCGAGATCGAATTCAGCGTGTTGAACAGGAAATGCGGGTTCAGCTGATAGCGCAGCATGGCGAGCTGTGCCGACGACGCCTGCATCTCCAGCATCCGCATCTCGTCGACCTGCTGTTCGACCACCAGGTAGAAATTGATCCCGAAATAGAGCGCCGACCAGCCGGTCAGCACGGTGAAGTTCAGGAACAGCGTGCCGAGCACCAGCGACAGGCTGACATCGGGCGACACGTTGCGGATGAAGGTGAAGACGAAGGCGTCGATCAGCGAATAGGCGAAGGTCGCCGCCGACAAGGTGCACATCGTCAGGAAGATCGCCGGCACGCGCGGCAGCGAGCGATAATAGCCGTAGAGCACGCTCATCAGCAGCGTCAGGCAATAGCCGACGATCACCTCGACGATATTGCCCAGCACATTCTTGAGCGACGCGGCGCTGGCCACGGTCGAGACCGAGCGCAGCAGCAGATAGCCGGTCCAGCCGGCCGCCTGCAGCAGCCAGAAGGCGCGGTTCTTCTGTTCGAAGAAGGGGCGCGAGAAAATGGCGGGCTTCGGCGTCATGCGCTCCGTCAGTCGTCTTGTGCCCCCGCATGGTCATAGCGGGGCGGGGGCGGGTTGGCAAAATGGCCTTAGCGCAAGCGGCCCCCAAACGAAAACCGCCGCCCCGTTGCCGGGACGGCGGTTCGCGGTTGGTTGGATCGGGTCGGGCTTAGAAGCCGAACTTGATCGAACCGATGACCGTGCGCGGGTAGCCGACGGTGAAGTTCGGATTGCCCGAACGTGCGTCGACCTGCGTGCTGATGTTGCCGAAATACCGTTCGTCGAAGAGGTTGCGGACGTTCAGCGCGAGGCTGGTACGGCGCAGACCATAAGGCTCGAGGCTGAAGCGTGCATCGAGATCGACCAGCGTATAGGCACCGACGACCACGTCGTTCAGGTCGGTTGCGAAGCGTTCGTCAACCCACTTGCCCTGCACGCCGACGTTCAGCGGGCCGTAGTTGAACTCGGCACGTCCGCCGAACTGCCATTCGGGGGTTTCGGTGACTTTCTTGCCACGGGTCGCAACGACCGTGGTGCCGGTGGTCTGCACGTTCGAGAGCAGTTCGGTGTGGGTGTACGACGCGATCGCCGTCAGCCCGAGCCAGCTGGCCGGACGCACGGTGACGGTGCCGTCGAAGCCGTAGCTTTCCACCGCGCCGATGTTGCGGTCGAACGAGATGCCCTGATCGAAATCGAACGAGGTCACGATGCGGTTCTTGTAGCCGATGTACCAGCCGGTCAGCTGCGACTGGATCATGCGGCTGTTGTAGCGCAGACCGAGATCGAACGAGTCGGTCTTTTCCGGCTCCACGCCGATGAACGGCGCGCGATACAGGTTGTCGGTACGCGGCGCCGACAGACCCTTGGCGTAGCTGCCGAACATGCTGACGTTGGTGTCGACAAAATTGTAGGTGAAGCCCACGTTCGGTAGGATCGCGTCGTACTTATAGGTCGTTGCGAACGGCGCGTAATAGGGGGTCGCACCGGTCGTGGGCACAACCGCGTCCGGCGCGATGATACGCAGGCCCGCCGCCGGTTCGCTGGTGCAATAGGCGAAGCCCGAACCGCGTGCCTCAATCGGGCAGTAGGTTTCCAGATCGCGCTTGAAAAACGGCACGCGCAATCCGGCCTGGATCGTCAGGTTACGGTCGAAAAAGCGGCCGATGTACTCGCCCGAGATCTGGTTGAGCAACGCCACCGATTTGCGGTCGCGCTGGGTCAGGGTGAAGCCGTCGGCGGTCAGCACCGGACGGCCGTTGCGGCCCGAGAACGGGTTTTCCGGCATGCCGTTCGAATAGAGATAGCCCCATTCGCCGGTCTGACGATGCTGCGCATTGTCGTAGGTGTAGGCGACACGGACGCGCTGGTCTTCGTTGAAGTCGTAGCGCAGCGACGCGATGCCGGTGTAGCGGTTGGTGTTGGTGATGTTTGGCGAGAAGAAGCGGACGACATCAGGACGGAAAACACCGCCGACAACTGCGCCGAAATCGCCATCACCGTTGTAGTCGACACCTTGGACATTCGCCGTGCCACGCGCACGCGCGGACGTCTCTTCCAAAGTCGAGGTACCGCCACCATGTGCCAGCACATACTGATACGACCCGTCGAGGGTCAGCGTCAGGTTGTCGGTCAGCGAAAAGCGCGAGTTGGCGCGCACGTTGCCGGTGTTCGACGGGTTGATACGGACGCCATAATAGTTCGAACAGTTGGCAGCATCGCCGGTCGATTCGTTCTGAACGGCACCGTTTATCGGGGTCGGGCGGTTGCAGAATTCGTTATTTTCAAAGTTGCTGACCGTTTCGAACTGGCTGTTGTTCAGATCGATGCGGATCGGATTTTCCGGGGTCGCCGATGCGTTCGCGGGGATGACCCCAGTGCCCAGAAGGTTGCGGATGTCGCCGACCGACGGGTTGCGATACTGGTTGTTCCGGTTCTCATTATAGTGGCCCGAGATGCGGATGAAGTCGCCATTATCACCGAGCGGCTGATAGATGCCGGCGTTGAACTGTTGCTTGCGGATTTCGCCCGGACCACGGAATTTGTCGTTCGACGCCTTCGACGCCGACAGGAAGGCGCGGGTGCCAAACGAGGTCAGGTTGCCGGTCTCGATCAGGCCGAACACGCGGTGAAAATCGAAATCACCATACGACGCGACCAGCGTCGCCGACAGCGTTTCCGACGGGATCAGCGTGCGATAGTTGATCGTGCCGCCCGACGACGATGCGGTCGGGCTGTCGACGTCGGTCGCGCCGAGGTTGACGTTTATTTCGTCAACCAGCTCGGGGTCGAGCTGCTGGTTCGAATAGATCGCGTAGTTGCCCGAATCGTTCAGCGGGAAACCGTCGAAGGTCAGCGAGACGCGGTTGCCGTCGAAGCCGCGGATACGGATGTTGCCGCCCGACGAACCGAACGGATCGCTCTGGGTGAAGTTGACGCCGGGAACGATGTTCAACGCGTCGAGGACGGTGTTGCCCGGGGTCTGCTTGGCCAGGAATTCCTGATCCAGCACGACGCGCGCCTTGGGGCCGTCGGGGATCTTGATGCCGTCGACGCCGTTGTTCACGGTCGAACCCGTCACGACGATTTCTTCCGATTCGAAATCGGTCGAGCCGGTCGACTGCGCAAAGGCGGAGGCCGGGAGCAGGAGCGCGGCAAAGGCCACGCCGGCATAGAGCTTGGTGTTCATAAGTCCCCTTTGAATCGCAAGGTCGTGGCGCGACTCGGTACGCTGGTTCAGGCGGTGGCATTCACCGTCCCGGCGCCAATGGACGCGCCATATTTCTATTTTGCGACAACCGAAAGCGGGGAACTCAGTCTCTTTGTGTGCGTTGCAAAAACGTCACGTTGTTGCAGCGGATACGATCTCGGCCCATGCCGCCTCGTCGATCACGCGGATGCCCAGTTCCTCCGCTTCTGCCCGTTTCGACCCCGCATCCGCGCCGACGACGACCAGGTCGGTCTTCTTCGACACCGATCCCGATACGCGGGCGCCCAGCGCATCGGCCTGCGCCTTGGCCTCGTCGCGGCTGAGCGTTTCCAGCTTGCCGGTGAAGACGACGGTCTTGCCGGTCAGTTCGGACGCGACCGCCTTGTGCTCGACCGGCAGGGGGGTGACTTCGCGCAGCAGGTCGTCGACCACGGCGCGGTTATGCTCTTCGGCGAAGAAGGCGAGGAGGGCGTCGGCGACTTCGGGGCCGATGCCCGCCGTCTCGACCGCCGCGACGAGGGCGCGTCCGCGGCGCAGGACGAACTTTCGGTCGTTCTCGCCGATCGCCGGCACGGTCTCGGCCCGGACCGCCAGCGCGCGCTCGATCATGTCGAGGAACGCCTCGATCGTGCCGTAGCGCCGCGCGAGGTCGCGGGCGGTGACTTCGCCGACATGGCGGATGCCGAGCGCGAACAGGAAGCGGTCGAGCCCGATGCTGCGGCGTGCGTCGATCGCGGCGAGCAGCTTATCGACGACCAGCTCGGACATGCGCTCGCGCTGGATCAGTGCGTCGCGGTGGTTGTGCAGGCGGAAGATATCGGCGGGCGAGGCGATCAGGCCGTCGCGGAAAAATTCCTCGACCCGGACCAGCCCCAACCCGGCAATGTCATAGGCGTGGCGCGATACGAAATGGATCAGCCGCTCGACCCGCTGCGCCGGGCAGACGAGACCGCCGGTGCAGCGCACGACGACTTCGCCTTCGCCGCGTTCGGCGAGCGAACCGCATTCGGGGCAGCTGGTCGGGAAGGTCCAGGGGGCGCGCACTTCGTCGCGGGTCAGGTTCTCGACGATCTGCGGGATGACGTCGCCGGCCCGCTGCACGACGACGCGGTCGCCCGGACGGACGCCCAGCCGCTCGATCTCGTCGGCATTGTGCAGCGTCGCGTTGGTGACGACGACGCCGCCGACCGTCACCGGCTCCAGTCGGGCGACGGGGGTGAGCGCGCCGGTGCGGCCGACCTGGATATCGATCGCCTTCAGCGTGGTCTGCGCGCGTTCGGCGGGGAATTTGTGCGCGATCGCCCAGCGCGGGGCGCGGCCGACAAAGCCCAGCCGCTCCTGCCAGTCGAGCCGGTCGAGCTTATAGACCACGCCGTCGATGTCATAGGGCAGGTCGGCGCGGGCCGCCTCGATCGCGCGATAGACGGCGAGGGCTTGCGCGGCGCCGTCGCAGCGCTGGAACGCGTCGGCGATGGGGAAGCCCCAGTCCTTCAGTGCCTCCACCACGCCGGCCTGGGTGTCGGCGGGGAGGGCGGCGACCTCGCCCCAGCCATGCGCCAGGAATTTGAGCGGGCGCGACGCGGTGACGGTGGCGTCCTTCTGCCGCAGCGATCCGGCGGCGGCGTTGCGCGGATTGGCGAATTGCCGCGCCTTCGCCGGGTCGGCGGCGTCGGCGAGCAGTCGGGCGTTAAGGGCGGCGAAATCGTCCTTGGCCATATAGACCTCGCCGCGCACCTCGAACACGTCCGGCGCGGCGGCGGGCAGGGTCTGGGGAATGTCGGCGATGGTCGCGACATTGGCGGTCACGTCCTCGCCGACCGCGCCGTCGCCGCGGGTCAGCGCGCGGACCAGCTTGCGCCCTTCGTAGCGCAGCGAACAGGACAGGCCGTCGATCTTCGGCTCGGCGGTGAGCGCGACGGGTTCGTCGTTGGACAGACGCAGGAAGCGGCGGACGCTGGCGACGAACTCCGCCACGTCCTCGTCGGCAAATGCGTTGTTCAGGCTCAGCATCGGGCGCGCATGGGCGACCTTGGCCAGATGGCCGGAGGGGGCGGCACCGACACGCAGCGAGGGGGAGTCGCTGCGGACCAGCGCGGGGAAGGCCGCCTCGATTTCCCGATTGCGGCGGACCAGCGCGTCATACTCCGCGTCGCTGATCTCCGGCGCGTCCTCGCCATGATAGGCGGTGTCGGCCCGCGCGATGCGCTCGGCCAGATCGGCCAGTTCGGCGCGGGCATCGTCTTGGGTGGCGGGGAGCGGCTGGGTGGTCATGGCGCCAGCGCTATCGGGGGGATGCGGGGCGATCAAGGCTCCCGTTCGGTTCGAGCAGCTTCGAGCTTGTCGAGAAGCGGTGGTCGAGAACGTCGTGATTGGGGCAACCCCTTCTCGACTGCGGTTCCCGACAGGCTCGAACCTGCGCTCGAAGCAAACGGGGGGGAGACGGAGGGGGGAGCGTTACGCCCCGGGTTCGCGCACGCTGCTGCGGCGGATGGTCACGCGGCGTTCGACGGTGATCGGGTGGTCGAAGTGCAGCCCGGCGCGGCCGTCCTCTGCCCAGCGCAGCGTCGCCGCCACCCATTGCCCGCCGCCGGTATCGATCCGGAGCGTCGTGCCGATCGCGGCTTCGTCGAAATCGATGAGATCGATCAGCGCGCCGTCGCTCGACAGGTCGCGGATGCGGGCGGAGCGGCGCGTGCCGTTCAGCTCGATCGTGGTCGAGCGCAGCATGCGGGTGCGCGGCGCGCGCGGCGCCTTGGGACCGCGCGGGGTCATCGCGCCGCCCTCCGCCAGTAGCCGCGATGCCGCCGCCGCATTGTCGACCGGCGGGCCATAGAGCAGACCCTGCACGTCGGAGCAGCCCAGATCGCGCAGCGCGTTCAGTTCGTCCTGATATTCCACGCCCTTGGCGGTGACATCGATGCCCAGCGCCTCGCCCAGAGTCGTGATCGCGCGGACGACGGCGGCGTTGCGGCCTTCGGGATCGCTCACGCCGCGCACGAAGGATCGGTCGAGCTTGATCCGGTCGAACGGCAACCGGCGCAGGCAGGACATCGACGCCGGTCCCGCGCCGAAATCGTCGAGCGCGAGGCGGACGCCGATCCCGTGCAGCGCGGCGAAGCTGCCGACCGCGGCGCGCATGTCGCGCAGCACGCTGGCTTCGTCGAGGTCGAGTTCCAGCCGTTCGGGCGACAGGCCCGACCGCGCGACGGCATTGGCGATGATCGCGGGCAGGGCGGGGTTGGCGAACTGCGCCCCCGACAACGGCACCGCCAGCCGCGACTCGCCGGGCCAGGCGGCGGCATCGTGACAGGCGGTGCGCAACACCCATTCGCCGATCGATTCGATCAGCTGGCACTCCTCCGCCACGCCGACGAACTCGGCGGGTTCGAGCGACCCGCGCGTCGGATGCTCCCAGCGCAGCAGTGCTTCGAACGCGGTGATGCGGCTGTCGTCGAGCGCCACGACCGGCTGGTAGACGATGCGCATCTGGTCGAGCGACAGCGCGACGCGCAGGTCGGATTCCATCTGTCGCCGCGACCGCGCGCCATCCAGCAGGGTGTCGTGGAAGAAGCGGGCGACGCCGCGCCCGGCATCCTTGGCGGCATAGAGGGCGAGGTCGGCATTGGCGACCAGCGCGTCGGGGGTCGCGCCGTGATCGGGCGATACGGCGATGCCGATCGAACAACCGATCGATACCGCGGCGCCGTTCAGGAAATAGGGCTGCGACAGCGCGGTGATGATCGCCTGCGCCAGCGTCACCATGTCCGACCGGCTGGCGATGCGCGGCAGGATCACCTGGAACTCGTCTCCGCCCAGCCGCCCGACCAGCCCGGCATCGCCGACCGTCCGCTCCAGCCGCTGCGCCACCTGCTTCAGCAGCGCGTCGCCGACCGGATGGCCCATCGTGTCGTTGACCGCCTTGAATCGGTCGAGATCGAGGAGGAACAGCGCGGTGCCGTCATAGCCCGGCTGGGCCAGGGTCTGTTCCAGCGACATCCGCATCCGTTGCCGGTTGGCAAGGCCGGTCAGGCTGTCGAACAGCGCGAGGCGGGTGATCGCCGCATCCGATTGGCGCACGGCGGCCATGTCGGTGCCGGTGCCGACGAACCCTTCGAACCGACCATAGGGGTCGGTGAACGGGCTGCCCGATACGGTCCAGCTGCGGTCGGTATGCGTGGCTGAGGCGGGGGTGACGGCATAGTCGGTAAAGGCGGTGCGGGCCGACAGGTGAAAGGCGATGGTGCGTTCGTTGTCGCCGGCGGTCGAATCGCTGCCGGCGATGCGCAGCACGTCGACCAACGATGCGCCGATCGCATCGATCCCGGCGGCGGCCAGTACCGAGACGATCTTGTCGCTCAGATAGGAGATCCGCCCATTGCGGTCGGTCTGCCAGAACCAGTTGGGGCTGTGATGCTCGGCTTCGCTGATCAGGCGCCGGCTGGGGTCGCCGGGCGAGCGTGCGTTGTCGTCGGTCCCCTGGACCAACGATCGCAGTGCCGCCTTCAAACCGCCGCTCGCCAATGCGCTTCCCCCGGGTGATACGAAGGGAGGATAGCGTGCGACAAGTGAACGAATTCTTTGCAAGCCAGTGTCGTCCCCCTGTAGGGCGGGAAAGATTTTTCGACAGACATGGACCACGCGATGACCGTCACCATCACCGAAACCGACCTGATCGACAGCGTCGCCGACGCGCTCCAGTTCATCAGCTATTATCACCCGATGGATTACATCCGCGCGCTGGGCGAGGCCTATGCCGCCGAGACGTCGCCGGCCGCCAAGGACGCGATCGCGCAGATCCTGACCAACAGCCGGATGTGTGCGGAGGGGCATCGCCCGATCTGCCAGGATACCGGCATCGTCACCGTGTTCGTGAAGTGGGGGCAGAATTGCCGGCTCGACAGCGACCGGTCGTTGCAGGAGGTCGTCGACGAAGGCGTGCGCCGCGCGTACCTGCACCCGGAGAACAAGCTGCGCGCCTCGATCCTCGCCGATCCGGCGTTCACCCGGCGCAATACCAAGGACAATACGCCGTCGGTGCTGCACGTCGAAATGGTGCCGGGCGACAAGGTCTATGTGGATGTCGCGGCCAAGGGCGGCGGGTCGGAGAACAAGTCCAAGTTCAAGATGATGAACCCCAGCGATTCGATCGTCGACTGGGTGCTGGAGATGATCCCGCAGATGGGCGCCGGCTGGTGCCCGCCGGGCATGATCGGCATCGGCATCGGCGGCACCGCCGAAAAGGCGATGCTGCTCGCCAAGGAATCGCTGATGGCACCGATCGACATGGGCCAGCTGAAGGCACGCGGGCCCCAGAGCGATGTCGAGGCGCTGCGCATCGAGCTGATGGACAAGGTCAATGCGCTCGGCATCGGTGCGCAGGGGCTGGGTGGCCTGTCGACCGTATTGGACGTCAAGATTCTCGACTGGCCGACGCACGCCGCGTCCAAGCCGGTCGCGATGATCCCCAACTGCGCCGCGACCCGCCACGCGCATTTCACGCTGGATGGCAGCGGCCCCGCCTATCTCGAACAGCCAAATCTGGCCGACTGGCCCGACGTCAACTGGACGCCGGATAAGGCGGCGATCCGCGTCGATCTCGACACGCTGACGCCCGAAGTCGTCGCGACGTGGAAGCATGGCGACCGGCTGCTGCTCAACGGCAAGATGCTGACCGGCCGCGACGCCGCGCACAAGCGGATCGCCGACATGCTCGCCAAGGGCGAGGAGCTGCCGGTCGATTTCCGGGGCCGGGTGATCTATTATGTCGGTCCGGTCGATCCGGTGGGCGAGGAAGTGGTCGGCCCGGCCGGCCCCACCACCGCCACCCGCATGGACAAGTTCACCCGCATGATGCTCGACCAGGGGCTGCTGGCGATGGTCGGCAAGGCGGAGCGCGGTGCCGACGCGACCAAGGTGATTGCGGAGGCCAAGTCGGCCTATTTGATGGCGGTCGGCGGGGCGGCGTACCTCGTCGCTCGGGCGATCAAGGGGTCGAAGGTCGTGGGCTTCGAGGACCTCGGCATGGAAGCGATCTACGAGTTCGAGGTGCAGGACTTCCCGGTCACCGTCGCGGTGGATAGCGAAGGGCAGAATGTCCACCACCTCGCCCCGCTGGTGTGGCGGGAGAAGATTGCGAAGGAGCGGTTGCTCGAGGGGGCGTGACCACTCGTTCGAGGTGTGCCGGTAACGCCCCCGTCGTCATTCCCGCGAAGGCGGGAATCCATAGCCGCAACGCTCGCGCCTCTATCCGAACCGTCAGCGTCTATGGGTTCCCGCCTGCGCGGGAACGACGAGGGAGTGGCACGGAGCCGTTACCTCTCCCCTTCGTCATCCCGGCGAAGGCCGGGATCCACCGTACCGCATACCCCCAAGACTTCGGCGCATGCGGAACCTTGGATCCCGGCCTGCGCCGGGATGACGGGGGCCGGGGGCCGGGGGCGGGACACTTCCTTCCCGCCCACGTCACCCCGGACTTGATCCGGGGTCCCGCTTCTTCTTCTACCGCCGCAAGGAAGCGTTACCCCGGGTCAAACCCGGGGTGACGCGCAGGTCGGCTATTGCGTCTCCGCCGACAGCGCGTCGATGAACCGCTTGCGCCACCAGATGACGTCCTCTTCCACCACATTTTCGATCATCGCCTGCCACCGGTCGATCCTCTCGGCGCGCGGCATGCGGAGCGCCTTGTCGATGCCGTCGGCGATGTCCTCGGCGCTATAGGGATTGATCATCAGCGCCCCGACCGACAGCTGCTGCGCGGCACCTGCAAAGCGCGACAGGATCAGCACGCCCGGATCGCGCGGATCTTGCGCCGCGACATATTCCTTCGCAACCAGGTTCATGCCGTCGCGTAAAGGGGTTACCAGCCCGATCCGCGCCGCGCGGTAGATGCCGGCCAGCACCTCGCGCGGATAGCCCTTGTTCACATAGCGGATCGGCACCCAGTCGGTATCGGCATAGGCCCCGTTGATCCGCCCCGACATCTGTTCGAGGTTGTTGCGGATGTCGCGATAGGTCTGCACCGCGGTGCGCGACGGCGGGGCGATCTGCAGCAGATAGACCAACGCCCGCCGGTCGGGATGGTTCTGCAGGAAGCGTTCGTAGCCGGCGAAGCGTTCGGGCAGCCCCTTCGAATAGTCCAGCCGGTCGACGCCGACGATCAGGCTGCGCCCGACCGCGCTTTCGAGCTGGTTGAGCTGCGCCGCGCGCGCCACCGGCCCAGCGGCGCCGGCGATGAAGTCCTTCGCCTCGATCCCGATCGGGCAGCTGATCGCGCAGATGGTGCGCCCGCCGACGGTGACGTTGTTGCCGTCGACCGTGCCGTCCATCTCCTCCTTCACATAGTTGAAGAAGCTGTCGAGCCATTCCTCGTTCTGGAACCCGACCACGTCATAGGCGAACAGCGCCTCGACCAGCCGGCGATGGTCGGGCAGCGCGGTCAGCAGCCGGCGCGGCGGCCACGGGATGTGCAGGAAGAAGCCGATGCGGTTGGTGATCCCCTGTTGCCGCAGCACCCAGCCCAGCGGGATCATGTGGTAATCATGGACCCACACCAGGTCGTCGGGTTCGATATGCGGGCCGATGCGTTCGCCGAACACGCGGTTGACCCGTTCATAGCCGCCCTGGAAATCGCGTTCGAACTCTGTCAGGTCGAGCCGGTAGTGGAACAGCGGCCACAGCGTCCGGTTGGCATAGCCGTCATAATATTCCTCCACGTCCTGCTCGGACAGATCCATCACCGCGCTGGTGACGCCGCCATAGGTCTGGAAGCGGAGTTCGCGATTGTCGCTGGTATCGCCCGACCAGCCGAACCAGATACCGTCCTCCTCGGCCAGCGCGGCGTTCAGCGCGACGGCAAGGCCGCCCTGCGCACCGCCGCCGGTGCCCGGCTGCGGGGCCTGCACCCGGTTCGAGATGACGATCAAGCGACTCATCTGACGACATTCCATGACTTGCTCAGCAGGACGGCGGAATTGATCATGCCGACCAGCGAGTAGGTTTGGGGATAATTGCCCCACAATTCCCCGGTTTCGGGGTCGATATCCTCGGACAGCAGGCCCGCCGGGGTGCAGCGCGACAGCATCTCCTCCAGCAGTTCGCGCGCATCGTCATAGCGGCCGGTCGCGTGCAGCGCCTCGATCAGCCAGAAGGTGCAGACGTTGAACGCGGTGTGCGGCAGGCCGAAATCGTCCTCGACAGCATAGCGCAGCATGTGGCTGCCGCGCCGCAGACCCTTTTCCACCGCCTCCAGCGTGCCGATGAAGCGGGGGTCGCTCGGTTCGAGGAAGCGCAGGTCGAGCAGCTGGATGATGCTGGCGTCGAGATCGTCGCCGCCGAAGGTCGCCGACATGCGGTTCGTCTCGGGCCGCCATGCCTCGCGCTCGATCTTGGCGCGCATCGCCGTCGCCCGGTCGCGCCAGAAGATCTCGCGCTCGGTCAGGCCCAGCGTGCCGGCGACATTGGCGAGGCGGTCGCACGCCGCCCAGCACATCGCCGCGCTATAGGTGTGGACATGGCTCTTGGTGCGCAGTTCCCACAGGCCCGCATCGGGCTTGTCGTAGCTTTCCCATGCCCGCTCGCCGATCGGCTCCAGCGCCTCGAAATCGGCCTGCTTGCCGACGCGGAACAGCCGCTGGTCGAAGAACCCTTGTGCGTTCGACAGGATGATCTGGCCATAGGCGTCGTGCTGGATCTGCTCATAGGCCTGGTTGCCGACGCGCACCGGACCCATGCCGCGATAGCCGTCCAGCCCCTCCGCCTCGCGTTCGACCAATGTCGCCTCACCGCCCACGCCATAGAGCGGCTGAATCTGCCCGTCGGCGGCATTGTCAACGATGTTGCGCAAATATTCGAGATACCCCTCCAGCACGTCCAGTGCGCCCAGCCGGTTCAGCGCCTGCACCGTATAATAGGCGTCGCGGATCCAGCAGTAGCGATAGTCCCAGTTGCGCCCGCTATTCGCATGTTCGGGGATCGAGGTGGTCAGCGCGGCGACGATCGCGCCGGTTTCCTCGTGCTGGCATAGCTTCAGCGTGATGGCGCTGCGGATCACCGCCTGCTGCCATTCGACCGGGGTGGCGAGGCCGCGGACCCAGTGGCGCCATTCGTCGATGGTGTTCTTCAGCATCCGCTCGACCGAAGCCGGCAGCTCGTCGGAAAAGCTCTCGTCCGGCCCAAGGAAGAAATGCAGCGTGCGCTCGACCCGGAACAGCCGCTCGTCCTCGATCCAGCCGACCGGCGCGCTGGTCGACAGGCGGATCGCTTCGCTGTCGAGCAGGTAGCGGATATGGTTCGACCCGCGCGTCCGCTCCGCCTGCGCGCTGCCCCAGTTGACCGACGGGCGCAGCCGCACGCGGATGCGCGGCGACCCCGCGATCGGGCGCACGATCCGGCAGAAGGCGACCGGGCGATACATGCGGTCGTGCCGTTTGAAGCGCGGGCAGAAATCGACGACCTCGATCGCATTGCCGTCGCCGTCGACATGGCGCGTCACCAGCACCGGCGTGTTGCGGATATAGGTCTGCTGCGTCTCGACACAGCCGTCGAGATCGATCTCCCAGAAGCCGAACGCGCCGTCCGACCCGCGCCGCCGGTCGTCGAGCAGCGAGGAAAAGGCCGGATCGCCATCGACTCGCGGCAGGCAGCCCCAGACGAACCGTCCGTTACGGTCGACCAGCGCCGATACCTGGCAATTCCCGATCGGCCAAAGGTCCATCGTCGCGGTCATGCATTCTTCTCCAGCCAGTCGAGAAAGGCGGCGACATCGTCCAGCCGGTAGGCGGCGGCGGTATCGCGCATCGGTCCGATCAAGATGCCCGCCCCGCCATGATGCGCGGCGACCACCATGCCCGGTTCGTCGGTCAGGTCGTCGCCGACGAACACCGGCGCGTGGCCGGCAAAGGGCGCGTCCTCGCACAGGGTCGCGATCGCGGTGCCCTTGTCATGGCCGGCCATGCGCAGTTCGATCATCATCTTGCCTGCCTGTGCCGTGAGCCCGTCGCGTTGCGCGAAGGCGTCGACCAGCGCATGCGCCTCCTGTTCGACTTCGGGAGCGCCGCGATAATGGATCGCGACGCCCAATGTCTTGATCTCGATCACAATGCGCGGGTCGTCGGCGAAGCGATCCTTGAACGCGCGTTCGGCGGCGGTCAGGCTGGCCGGGCGATCGGGCAGCAGGGTGGTGCCACCGGCCGGGCGGATTTCCGCGCCGTGGCTGCCGACGACGGCAAAGTCGCGGATCGTATCGCCCAGAAAGCCGTCGATCTGCTCGACCGACCGCCCGCTGACGATCGCGACCCGTCCGCCCAGCCGGTCGGGCAGGCGGCGCAGCAGCGCGTGGAGCGAGTCGCCGACGACCACGCCGTCCGGCCGGTCGGCCAGGTCGACGAGCGTGCCGTCGAAATCGAGGAACAGGCCGGCGTCGTCGAGCAGGCCGGCGGGCGGGGGAGGGAGGTCCTGGTAGGGCATCGGTCCGATGAACGCCGGGTCGGGGGAAATCGTTTCGCAGGTGCGGTGTATTTTGACGTGGGGGCGCATCCTCCGCGCCTCCACGTCACCCCGGGCTTGACCCCGCCCGGATCGCAACGGCGGGGAGTTGGCTTAGCCGCTTCCACCTCGTCACCCCGGGCTTGACCCGGGGTCCCGCTTCTTCACCCGAAGATGGTTGTAGAAAGGTCACGCCAATCTGGATTGCCGCGTTCTATCAGTTCGAACTTCCAGTCCCGGTGCCAGCGCTTCATGCGTTTTTCCTGCGCGATGCACGCGAGAATGTCGTCACCGCGTTCGGCCCAGACAAGGCGGGCAAGATTGTACTTGGCGCAATGGATCGAACCGTGACCGGTTCGATGCTGATGAATACGAATTAAGAGATCAGCGGTAACACCGACATAGGTCGCACCACGATAGCGGTCGGCCATGATGTACACCCAGCCTCCCTGCCGCTCTCCGTCCATGATGTGAAGAGAAGAAGAAGCGAGACCCCGGGTCAAGCCCGGGGTGACGTGTGTGTGGGGGAGCAAAATCCGGGGGTGGCGAACCCTGCCGCCACCCTCTATGCAACCCCTATGACTGCCCGGATCATCGACGGAAAAGCCTTCGCCGCGAATTTGCGCGCGCGTGTCGCCACCCATGCCGCCGCCTTCGCGGCCGCTGCCGGTCGTCCGGCGGGGCTCGCGGTCGTGCTGGTGGGCGAGGATGCGGCGTCCTCCGTCTATGTCCGCTCGAAGGGCAAGGCGACGCGCGAGGCGGGCATGGCCAGCTTCGAACATCGCCTGTCGACCGATGTGTCGCAGGACGACCTGATCGCGCGGGTCGAACAGCTGAACGCCGATCCGGCGGTCGACGGCATCCTCGTCCAGCTGCCGCTGCCCAAGCATCTCGACAGCGACGCCGTGCTGCTGACCATCGACCCGGACAAGGATGTCGACGGTTTTCACCCGGTCAATGCCGGCCGGCTGGCGACCGGCCTGCCAGGGATGGTGCCCTGCACCCCCTATGGCTGCCTGTTGCTGCTGCGCGACGTGCTGGGCGATCTCTCGGGGATGGACGCGGTCGTCGTCGGCCGCTCGAACATCGTCGGCAAGCCGATGGCGGCGCTGCTGACCGCCGAGAGCTGCACCGTCACCATCGCCCATTCGCGCACCCGCGACCTGGCCGACCATGTCCGCCGCGCCGATATCGTCGTGGCGGCAGTGGGGCGGGCCAACTTTGTGCCGGGCGATTGGATCAAGCCCGGTGCGACCGTGATCGATGTCGGCATCAACCGCACCGATGCGGGACTGGTCGGCGATGTCGACTTCGCGTCGGCGAAGGAGGTCGCGGGCGCGATCACCCCGGTGCCGGGCGGGGTCGGGCCGATGACCATCGCCTGCCTGCTGCGCAACACGCTGGTCGCGGCGTATCGCCGGGCAGGCATCGCGTTCGACGACAAGACACTGTGATCGAGCTGTTCGTCTCGTCGTTCATCACCTTTTTCGTGGTGATCGATCCGCCGGGCTGCGCGCCGATCTATGCCGGCCTGACCACTGGCGCGTCGAACATCCAGCGCCGGTCGATGGCGATCCGCGCGGTCGGCATCGCCACCGCGATCCTCGTCGTCTTCGCGCTGTTCGGACAGGCGCTGCTGAAGGCGCTCGGGATCAGCCTCGACAGTTTCCGCATCGCGGGCGGCATCATGCTGTTCCTGATCGCGCTGGAAATGGTGTTCGAAAAGCGCACCCAGCGCCGCGAGGACCGCGCGCAGAAGATCATCGAAACCCCCGAGGTTGAGGACGTCTCGACCTTCCCCATGGCGATGCCGATGATCGCCGGGCCGGGGTCGATCGCCTCCGTCATGCTGTTGATGAGCCAGGTCGGCGACTGGGGCGCGCGCGCCGTCGTGCTGGGGGCGCTGGGCACGATCCTCGCCCTGACGCTTGCGGCCTTGCTGGCGGCCGGCCCGATCATGAAGCTGCTGGGCGCGCGGATCGAGGCGGTCATCACCCGCCTGCTCGGCGTGCTGCTGGCGGCGCTGGCGGCGCAGTTCGTCATCGACGGGGTCCGCGCGAGCTTCCTGTAACGCCGTTTTCCGACCGGTCCGGGCGGGTCTTCGCAACGCTTGCGAGGCGGCGGCATGCCGCTTCGCCACGGGCGGATCGTTTCCTCACACTATCCGTTCTATGACAAAGTGTTGCGCAATAGTTACAGCTGACACGTAATTTCTAGAATACAGCCATCCGTATTTACAAATAGGCTTGTAACGCCCGATACTTGCCCGGTTCGGCCCGCCAGCGATGCGGGTCGGCCGCTTGGAACGCCCGTCTGGGTTAAAGGGGATTGCTGTTTCCATGGTTGCCATCTCAATGCGCACGTCGTTGCGCCACGGAGCGGCTTTGTCCGCGCTCATCGTCAGCACGATCGCCGGTCCGGCCTTCGCGCAGTCGACGGTAACGGCCGACGAGCCGGCCGCCCAGCCGGCGACCGTTCCGACGACCACCGCCGCCCAGACAGACGACGAGACGATCGTCGTCACCGGTTCGCTGCTGCGCCGCGCCGACGCCGAAACGCCGTCGCCGGTTACCGTTGTGACGACCGAAAGCCTCGACCGCCGCGGTCTCGCGACGATCCAGGACGGCCTGCAGACGCTGTCGTCGAACAACGGCCCGGCGCTGACCAACTCGTTCACCGCCAACGGCGCCTTCGCCGGCGGTGCGTCGGCGGTGTCGCTGCGCGGCCTGTCGTCGAACTCGACGCTGGTGCTCTTCGACGGCCTGCGTGGCGCCTATTACCCGCTGGCCGACGACGGCACGCGCAACTTCGTCGACCTGAACACCATCCCCGACGATATCGTCCAGGAAGTGCAGGTCCTGCGCGACGGTGCATCGTCGCTCTACGGCGCGGACGCGGTCGCGGGCGTCGTCAACATCATCACCAAGAAGCAGTTCAAGGGCGTCGGTGGCCGCGCCGAAGCCGGTATTTCCGAGCGGGGCGATGCGAGCCAGTATCGCATGTCTCTGACCGCCGGTATCGGCGACCTGTCGGACGACGGCTTCAACATCTATGGCAGCGGCTTCTATTATCGTTCGGAAGCGCTGCGCGCCGCCAACCGCCGCTATCCCTACAACACCGACGATCTGCGTCAGGTGTGCTACGAAGGGAACTGCGGTGCCAACGGCGTGCTGAACGGCACGGAAGCTGATGGCAACACCGGCGGTTTCGAAATCACCACGCCGTTCGCGGTCCGTCCGCGTGATCCCATCACCGGCGCCGCGATCCCGGGCGTGTCGAGCCGCTATCAGTATCTGAACGGTTGCCAGGGCCTGCCCACTGCGCAGCTGAGCACCGCCGAACTGGCGCTGGCGCAAAATGCCGCCGCGCCGGCCAATGGCGTGGTGTGCCAGGAAGACCTGACCCTGCTCTATGGCAACATTGCGCCGCGTATCGAACGCTTCGGCGGTTCGGCCCGCGCCACCGCGAAGTTCGGCGACAATGGCGAAGCCTATGGCGAATTCAACTTCCTGCAGACCAACACCTTCTATGAAGGTCTGCCGGCAACGATCCGCGGCAATGCGCCGGCCGGGTTCTACTTCCCGCGCTACAGCACCTCGGCGAATATCGCTGCCTATGGCAACAACACCATCCTGCAGTTGCCGGTCTATATCTGCCAGTCGGGCGTGAACTGCTCGACCGCGGCCGACCGGGTGTTGAACCCGAACAACCCGTTCGCGGCGCAGAACCAGACGGCGGCGATCATCGGGCGCATCCCGAACCTGCGGGAACAAAACGAGACGCGCACCCGCGCCTATCGTGCGGCACTCGGCGTTACCGGCGACATCACCGACAATGTCAGCTACAATGTCGGCGCGACGGCGATGCACATCGACCTGCAGACCCGCGCGAACGGCTATGTCCGCATTCAGAACCTGCTGAACGCGGTCAACACCGGCAGCTACAACTTCATCAATCCGCAGGCCAACAGCCAGGCGGTGCTGGACCAGATCGCGCCGGAAAACATCAACAACGCCACGTCCGACCTGTACCAGGCACAGGCCAGCGTCCAGACGTCGCTGTTCGAACTGCCCGGCGGTCCGCTCGCCATCGGTGTCGGCACCGCGATCCGCTACGAAGCGGTCGATGCGCCCAGCGCCAATAGCGACATCAACGGCCCGACGCAGCGCTATTTCCGCCTGAACGGCTTCGCAGCCAAGGGTAACCGCACCGTTTATTCGGCCTATGCCGAACTCGAAGCGCCGATCGTCGATCAGTTCCTGATCAACGCCTCGGGCCGGTACGACAAGTACTCGAGCGGCCAGGACAATTTCTCGCCGAAGATCGGTGCGAAGTTCACCCCGATCCGCCAGTTGGTGGTGCGCGGTACCTGGTCGAAGGGCTTCCGTATCCCGTCGTTCGGCGAAGCCAATGCGACCTTCCCGACCACCGGTTACGTCAGCGCGACGCAGGGCATCTACAACGACGCCTTCCTGTCGCAATATGGCTGCTCGCTGGCGACCTATACCCGCTGCCCGTCCTACATCTCGGCAGCGACCTACGGTCAGACGAGCATTTCGAACCCGGACCTGAAGGCGGAAAAGTCGCGCAGCTACACTGCCGGCATCCTGTTCGAACCGATCCGCAACGTGTCGTTCACGGTAGACTATTATAACATCAAGAAGACCGACGCGATCACGACCGCGAACAACGCTCCGGCGATTGCCGCCTATTATGCGGGTCAGGCGATCCCGGCCGGCTACACGGTCATCCCGGACGCGGTCGACATTAACAACCCGACCGCGCGTCCGCGCATCGCGTTCGTGCAGTCGCCCTTCATCAATGCCAACACGATCAAGTCAGAAGGCATCGATTTCGGGATCAACGCCAACTATCGCTTCAACGACGACCTGCGCGTGTCGAGCAACCTCGAGGCGAGCTACATACTCGAACTGAGCACGACCTTCCCCGACGGTTCGAAGGAACGCTACGAAGGGACGCTGGGCAACTACAACCTGACGGCAGGCTCGGGCACGCCGCAGTGGCGTGGTACGTGGCTGAACACGGTCGAGTTCCGTGACGTGCTGGTCAGCGCGACGGTCAACTATTTCGACGGGTATGACCTGTCGGCGGAGGACCAGACCGGTCCGGGCACCGCGGGTGACTGCGGCCTTTCGGACGGCACCATCCCCTGCAAGGTCAGCGATTACATCACCGTCGATCTGAACACCTCGTTCAAGGTCAACGATCGCTTCACCTTCTACGTGAACGCCATCAACCTGTTCGACCGGCTGCCGCCGCTCGACAACGTCACCTATGGCGCGCACCTCTACAACCCGGTGCAGGGCGGCCTCGGCATCCTCGGCCGGTACTTCCGCGCGGGTGTGAAGGTCGGTCTGTAAGAACCGTTCCATCGACGCCAGAAGAGGGGCGGCTCCGCAAGGAGCTGCCCCTTTTTGTTTGGGTGGGTGAGGTTTGGCGGATGCTGAAGTCTCGTGGAGAGCCTGCTCCCTGCACTGGTCGCGCAGTAGTTTGACCTCGGACTTCCTTTCCTTGGAGTCCGTCGGCGACCTACAAGGTCAGCGACCGCTTCTCGATCTACACCAACGTGTTGAACGTCCTTGACCTGAAGGCCCCGTTCGACCCCAGCGCCGCCTACAGCCAGGGCCAGTTCAACCCGGCCTGGTCCGGCGCGAACATCCTCGGCCGCTTCATCCGCGTCGGTGCACGGGTCGACTTCTAAATCCACCGACCTTGGTGAAACTGATGGGCGCTCCGGCAACGGGGCGCCCATTTTTTGTGCATGTTGCCGTAAGAAGCGGCAAATTTGCTGGCGCTATGCTGTTATAGTACAGTAAAATAGTACAATTTTTTAGTACATTGGCATGTATCGATTATCAGAAAACAACGGTCGTCTGACAATCGTAAGAATACATTGATACTGCTATTAGCCCATGCATTGCAATTATTTGACTAAAATTACCGCCAAAGTGCCCCTGTAGTTGCCACTGTTACCGAAAAAACACGATATCTCGCATTTTGTGTCTGGTCCGTTTCCAAGAATTGCCTCGCAACTTCGGACGCCGTTAGTCTCGCAATATTGCATCGGGATTACGGTGCTTTGGGGAATAGGGGCATATATGAAGATGAACGCACGTAGCGCTCTGCTGGCATCCACGCTTTTGTTCGGCGTGGCATCGCCCGCGATGGCGCAGGTCGCGCAGGGGCCGGTAGATTCGTCGACCGACGATACCGCCCAGGAAATCACCGTCACCGGTTCGCGTATCGCCCGTCCCGATCTGGACGCACCCAGCCCGGTGACGACGGTTACCGCCGAGCAGTTCAACCTGACCGGCACCGTCACCGTTGAAACGCTGCTGAACGAACTGCCGCAGCTGATCCCAGGCAACACCCGCGTGTCCAACAACCAGGGCGGTGAGAGCTTCTCGACCCTCGATCTTCGCGGTCTGGGCCCGCAGCGCACGCTGATCCTCATCGACGGCGAGCGCGTTCCCGCATCGTCGGCGACCGGCGTCGTTGATATCGGCACCATTCCGACCGGCTTGATCGAGCGCGTCGACGTCGTCACCGGCGGTGCGTCGGCCGTGTACGGTTCGGACGCGATCGCGGGTGTCGTCAACTTCGTCCTCAAGGACCGCTACGAAGGTGCCGAACTGTCGGCCCAGTACGGCATCAACGAGCAGGGTGACGGGGCGACCTTCAACGTCCAGGGCGTGCTCGGAGGCAATTTCAACGACGGTCGCGGCAATCTGACTCTGTCGGGTAGCTACTATACCCGTGAAGCGATCGGCCAAGGCGATCGTCGGATTACGACGCCGGCATCGGTCCTGATTTACAACGATGCGGGCACTGAGGCGGAAGGCGACGACCGAATCCGCGTTGGCCGTCCGCTGGAGCTGATTTCCGCTGCCAACAACGACTATCTATACGCGTCCGGTGGCTCGGGTACGCCGCCGTGGGGCCAGGTGTCGAACAATGCTGCAAACCCGTTCCGCAATCTTGCTACGTTGCTTCCCGGCACCTTTGCGGCGGCCAATACCGATTGTAATCCGGCGACTGCCGGGGTGGCCGTCAACGGCGGTACGCTGTCGTTCAACAGCAACGGCCAGCTGAGCCCCTATTTCGGCAGCGGCCTGTGTGCTTATGCCGATCGCGCGTCGGGATCGAGCCGCTTCAACTTCAATCCGTTGAACCTGTTGCAGACTCCGTACGAACGGCTGATCCTGACGTCGACGGCGCGGTACGAGATCACCGACAACATCCAGCTGAAGGTGCTGGCGAACTACGTCGATACCTCGCAGACGGTCAATCTCGCGCCGACGCCCGCTACGGGCATCAGCGTTCCGTACAACAGCCCGTTGCTGCCGGCCGACCTGCGTATTGCCCTGGCTAGCCGTCCGAACCCGACCGCACCGTTCACCTATGCGCGTCGTTTCAGCGAAACCGGCCCACGCGTCGGCATCTACGATTCGACGACTTTCACCATTCGCAGCACGCTGTCGGGCAAACTGAGCGAAGATTGGAACTGGGACGCGACGGTCAGCTATGGCAAGGTCGATGCGCTGGCGACGTCGCTGGGTAATATCAACCGCACTGCAGTCGCTCAGGGGCTGAACGGTTGCCCGACCGGTTCGCTGCCGGGCTGCGTGCCGGTCAATATTTTCGGCGCCAATACGCTGACCCCGGCGATGCTGTCGTTCGTACGCATCGACACCAAGGAATCACGCGAGTTCGAACAGGTCCGTGCCGCTGCCAACGTGTCGGGTTCGCTGTTCAAGCTCCCCTATGGCGACGTCCAGATCGCGCTCGGTGGTGAAGTTCGCACCGACCGCGGCGCCGTGACCGTCGATGATGCGCAGCGCACCGGCAACATCTACGGCTTCAACGCTGTGCAGAGTCAGGGCGGTTCGATTAACGTGAAGGAAGGCTACGGCGAAATCCGCGTTCCGCTGCTCGCCGAAATTCCGTTCTTCCACGACCTGTCCGTGGAAGCCGGTGCCCGTTACTCCGACTATTCGACCATTGGCAGCCTGTTCAACTGGAAGGCCGGCGCCCAGTGGGCACCGATCAACTGGATGCGCTTCCGCGGTATCTACAACAAGGCAGCACGCGCTCCCTCGATCATCGAACTCTTCCAGAACGGCGATCAGGGCTTCCCGAGCTATGTCGATCCCTGCAACGCCGGTGCCAGCCGCACCGCACAAGCGCTCGCCATCTGTTCGGCGCAGACCCCGGCATTCGCAGCGGCGGGTGGCTATAACGGGTTCCTGCAGAACAACAGCCAGGTCGAAGCCTTTGCGTTCGGCAACCCGAATATCTCGGAAGAAAAGGCCGAAACCTACACGCTCGGTGCGGTGCTGACGCCGAAGATCGGTTTCGGTACGCTTTCGCTGACCGTTGACTACTACAACATCAAAATCGAAAATCTGATCACCACGCTGGGTGCCGGGTTCTTCATCAATCAGTGCTACGTTCAGAATGTCTCGACGGCCTGCGACCGCATCCGTCGTAACGCCGGTACGGGGCAGATCGACGCGATCAATACCGCCACCGGCAACCAGGGCACGCGCCGCACCAACGGTATCGATGCGGCGGCGAACCTGATCCTCCCGCTGGATCAGTTCGGTTTCAACGGCAAGCTGCGCTTCCAGGAAGTCTTCACCTGGACCAACAGCTACAAGCTCGACGATACGGAGTTCGCCGGCAAGTCGTCGGGCGGCAATGGTGGTGCGATCCCAGCGTACAAGTCGACGCTGACGGTCGGCTATGACCTCGACCGGACGTCGATCCAGGGCCGCTGGAACTTCGTCTCGCGCGTCGAGGAAGACTTCGGTCTGCCGGTCAATCCGGTCACGCCGACGCTCAGCTACTATGACCTGACCGTGCGTCAGGGCGTGGGCGAAAAGTTCGACTTCACCTTCATCGTCAACAATCTGTTGAACGCGAAGGCGAAGCGCACCCCGAACGGCTATTTCGATCAGGGTGGCGTCGACACCACCTGGTACGGCCCGATCATCTTCGGTCGGTCGTACACGGTCCAGGCTCGCGCCCGCTTCTAAGCGAGCCGGTCCAGCCAGACGAATGGGCGGCGGGGGAGCGATCCCCCGCCGCCTTTTTCGTTACGCGACGCTTAGGCTCAGCGCCCCGTCACCCTCGTCGACCCGCACCGTCGACCCGTCGCGGACCTCGCCGCGCAGGATCAGGTCGGCCAGCGGGTCCTGCAGATAGCGCTGCACCGCACGCTTCAGCGGTCGCGCGCCGTAGACCGGGTCATAGCCGACCCGCCCCAGCCACGCCCGCGCGGCGTCGGTCAGTTCGATCTTCACCTTGCGGTCCGCCAGCAGTTTGCCGACGCGCCCGACCTGGATGTCGACGATCGGCGCCATGTGATCGGCGGCGAGGCGGTGGAACAGGATGATCTCGTCCAGCCGGTTGAGGAACTCCGGCCGGAAATGCGCGCGGACCACGTCCATCACCTGCGGCTCGACCTCCTCGACCGGCTGCCCGTCGGCGAGGTTGGTCAGGTATTGCGAGCCGAGGTTCGACGTCAGGATCACGATCGTGTTCGAAAAATCGACCGTGCGACCCTGCCCATCGGTCAGGCGACCATCGTCCAGCACCTGCAACAGGATGTTGAAGACGTCGCCATGCGCCTTCTCCACCTCGTCGAACAGCACGACCTGATAGGGCCGACGCCGCACGGCTTCGGTCAGCACGCCGCCTTCCTCATAACCGACATAGCCCGGAGGCGCACCGATCAGCCGGGCGACCGCGTGCTTTTCCATGAACTCGCTCATGTCGATCCGCACCATCGCGTTGGGATCGTCGAACAGGAACTCGGCCAGCGACTTGGTCAACTCGGTCTTGCCGACGCCGGTCGGCCCAAGGAACAGGAACGACCCCAGCGGCCGGTTCGGGTCCTGTAGACCGGCACGCGAACGGCGGACGGCGGTGGCGACGGCGCGCACCGCTTCGGCCTGGCCGATCACCCGCTTGCCCAGCGCCGCTTCCATCGTCAGCAGCTTCTCGCGCTCGCCCTCCAGCATCCGGTCGACCGGGATGCCAGTCCAGCGGCTGACCACGGCGGCAATGTCGTCGGCGGTCACTTCCTCGCGCAGCATCGCGCCGCCGGCATTTTGCTGCGCCTCGGCCAGTTGCTTTTCCAGCGTCGGGATGGTGCCATAGGTCAGCTCGGACATCTTGGCCAAGTCGCCCGACCGCTGCGCCTGTTCCAGCGCGACACGCGCGGCGTCGAGCTGTTCCTTGAGCTTGGCTTCGGAAGCGATCTTGTCGCGCTCCGCCTGCCACCGCGTCGTGAGGCCCGCCAGCTGCTCCTCGGCATTGGCCAGTTCCTCCTCCAGCGTGTCGAGCCGGTCGATGCTCGCCGCATCGCTCTCGCGGCGCAGCGCCTCGCGCTCGATCTTCATGCGCAGGATGCGACGGTCGAGGCTTTCGATCTCCTCGGGCTTGCTCTCCACCTCCATGCGGATGCGGCTGGCGGCCTCATCCATCAGGTCGATCGCCTTGTCGGGCAGGAAGCGGTCGGTGATGTAGCGGTTGCTGAGCGTCGCTGCCGACACCAGCGCGCCGTCGGTGATCCGCACGCCATGGTGCAGCTCGTACTTCTCCTTCAGCCCGCGCAGGATGCTGATCGTGTCCTCGACGGTCGGTTCGCCGACGAACACCGGCTGGAACCGCCGCTGGAGCGCGGGGTCCTTTTCGACATGCTTGCGATATTCGTCGAGCGTGGTCGCACCGATGCAGTGGAGTTCACCGCGGGCAAGCGCCGGTTTCAACAGGTTGCCCGCATCCATCGCCCCTTCGGACTTGCCCGCACCGATCAGCGTGTGCATCTCGTCGATGAACAGGATGATCTGCCCATCGGCGCCCTTCACCTCGTCGAGCACGCCCTTCAGCCGTTCCTCGAACTCGCCACGATATTTCGCGCCGGCGATCAGCGACCCCATGTCGAGCGACATCAGCGCGCGGTCCTTGAGGCCATCGGGCACGTCGCCATTGGCGATACGCAGCGCGAGGCCTTCCGCGATGGCGGTCTTGCCGACGCCCGGCTCGCCGATCAGCACCGGATTGTTCTTGGTCCGGCGGGCAAGAATCTGGATCGTGCGGCGGATTTCCTCGTCGCGGCCGATGACCGGATCGAGCTTGCCGTCGCGCGCCGCCGCCGTCAGGTCGCGGGCGAATTTCTTGAGCGCGTCATAGCGATCCTCGGCCCCCGCCGTGTCGGCGCTGCGCCCGCCGCGCAATTTGTCGATCGCGGCGTTCAGCCCCTGCGGGGTGACGCCAGCGGTGGTCAGCGCCTTGCCCGCCGCGCCGGGCGACAGCGCAAGCGCCAGCAACAGCCGCTCGACGGTGACGAAGCTGTCGCCCGCTTTGGTCGCGATCTGCTCGGCCTGGTCGAGCAGGCGCACCGTGTCGTTGTCCAGCCCCGGCGAGGACTGCGCCCCCGAACCCGACACCGACGGCACCTTGGCCAGCGCGGCATCGGTCTCCGCATTCGCGCGCCGCGCGTCGCCGCCGGCGGCGTTGATGAGGCCCGACGCCATGCCCTGCTCGTCGTCGAGCAGCGCCTTGAGGATATGTTCCGGGCTGATCCGCTGATGGCTGTTGCGGATCGCGACCGTCTGCGCGGCCTGCAAAAAGCCTTTCGCGCGATCGGTGAATTTCTCTAGGTTCATGGGATGCTCCCCTGTGATGTTGCCGGCGATATGGTGTGGTAAATGAGCAACACAAGAGTGCCGGCGCATCGAAAATCGCACCGGGACGTTCGGGAGTGATGGGGCGCATCATCAAGGGGCTGGTCTGGACCATCGTGTGGATCGTCGCGGCCCTGTGCCTTGCCGTGACAATCGTGCCGCGCTTCCTCGACCGCATCTATTATCGCGGGGTCGCGGGCGACCATTTCGATGGCGCACGCTTTTTCAATCCCGATGGCGACGATACCGCCGCGCCTCCGGGCGGCAGCAGGCGTGGCTATCTCTGGCGACAGGCGACGGGGGCCGACGGCCGACCGGCTTGGCCCGATCACGTGCCGGTGACCCCCGCCAAGCCCGCCGAACTGCTCCCCGCCACGACCCGTCCCGCCCGCGAACCGGCGCAGACGCCGATGCGCGTCACCTGGGTCGGCCATGCGTCGGTGCTGGTGCAGACCCCCGGCCTCAACATCCTGACCGATCCCGTCTGGAGCGACCGCGCCGGCCCGTTCGGCTTCGGCCCGAAGCGGGTCGCGGCACCCGGCATCGCGCTTGCCGACCTGCCGAAGATCGACCTGATCCTCATCAGCCACAATCACTACGACCATCTCGACCTGTCGACGCTCAAGACATTGTACGACCGCGACCGCCCGGCGATCGTCACCAGTCTCGGCAACGACGCGATCCTGCGCAGCGCCGGCATGGCCGCGACCGCGCTCGACTGGCGACAGGCGGAGCGCGTGGGCGGCGCCACCGTCCATGTCGTGCGCAACCATCACTGGTCGAGCCGCTGGTTCGTCGACCGCAACCGCGCCTTGTGGTCGGCTTTCGTCGTCGAACTGCCCGGCGGCAATCTGTTCTTCGCGGGCGACACCGGCATGGGCGACGGCAAGTGGGTGCGAGAGGCCGCCGCGCTCGGCCCGATCCGCCTCGCATTGATCCCCATCGGCGCCTTCCGCTTCCAGCCCGGACAGATGGCGAGCGGCGCGCATATCGGCCCGGTCGATGCGCTCGACGTGTTCGGCCGGCTCGGCGCGTCGAGGGGAATGGCGATCCATTGGGGCACGTTCCGCCTGTCCTATGAAGGCTGGGCGACGCCGCCCAAATTGCTCACCGCGGCGAAGCGTTGCGCAGGGCAGGGCGACCGCCGCTTCGGCGCGGCCACCATCGGCCGCCCGGTCGACATCGCCCCGACGACCACGCCTGCCGCAGCGCCGTTCGACCGTGCCGCCGTCCTGCGCTGTCTCGACGGTCCGGCCGGCAATGCGTTGCGATGAATGGTCGTTCCGACCGCCGGGCAGAACCGTACCGTACCCCCGCGCAGGCGGGGGGCCAGGGCCAGCAAGGAGGGCGAGGTCGATGGCGACACCCGTACCCCCGCGCAGGCGGGGTCCAGGCGTCGGCGTCCAATGCCGCTGGAAGTGCCAGCACGTACCCCCGCGCAGGCGGGGGTCCAGGGCCACACAAAGCGAGGGCTGGTGCTGGTCGCTCTGGATCCCCGCCTGCGCGGGGATACGGAAGGGGGGCCTGGCCGCCGGTCTTACCTTGCTTCCGGGCTGACGATGCGATGCTTGCGTTGACCAGGCCCGCCGGCCTAATAGTAACGACAGATACGATCCGGCAGAGACCGGACCATTGGAGAGAGACATGCTCGATTTCGCGCTCGGCGAGATGGCCGATGCCATTCGCGAGACCACGCAGCGCTTCGCCGCCGACCGCATCGCACCCGTAGCGGCGGCGGTCGATGCGGAGGATCGCTTCCCTATCGAGCTATGGCCCGAAATGGGCGCGCTCGGCCTGCACGGCATCACCGTCAGCGAAGAGGATGGCGGCCTCGGCCTCGGCTATCTCGAACATGTCGTCGCCTGCGAGGAAGTGGCGCGCGCCTCCGCCTCGGTCGGCCTGTCCTATGGCGCGCACTCCAACCTCTGCGTCAACCAGATCGCGCGCTGGGGCAATGCGGAGCAGAAGGCGAAATACCTGCCCAGGCTCATCAGCGGCGAGCATGTCGGCTCGCTGGCCATGTCCGAAGCCGGCGCCGGCTCCGACGTCGTCTCGATGAAGCTGCGCGCCGACAAGGTCGATGGCGGCTGGCGCCTGAACGGCACGAAGTTCTGGATCACCAACGCGCCCTATGCCGCGACCCTGGTCGTCTATGCCAAGACCCAGCCCGATGCCGGATCGAAGGGGATCACCGCCTTCCTGATCGAGAAGGACTTTGCCGGTTTTTCGATCGGGCAGAAGATCGACAAGATGGGCATGCGCGGCTCGCCCACCGCCGAGCTGGTGTTCAACGACTGTTTCGTGCCCGACGACAACGTCATGGGGCCATTGAACGGCGGCGTCGGCGTGCTGATGTCGGGTCTCGATTACGAACGCGTCGTGCTGTCGGGTATCCAGCTCGGTATCATGCAGGCGTGCCTCGACACCGTCCTGCCCTATGTCGCGGAGCGCAAGCAGTTCGGCAAGCCGATCGGTGCGTTCCAGCTGATGCAGGGCAAGATCGCCGACATGTCGGTCGCGCTCAACTCCGCCCGTGCGTACGTCTATGCCGTGGCGCGCGCCTGCGACGCCGGCCGTACCACCCGCCACGATGCGGCAGGCGCGATCCTGCTGGCGTCCGAAAATGCGGTAAAGGTCGCCAATGACGCGATCCAGGCGCTGGGCGGCGCGGGCTATACCCGCGACTGGCCGGTCGAACGCTATTTCCGCGATGCGAAGCTGCTCGACATCGGTGCCGGGACCAACGAAGTTCGCCGGATGCTGATCGGTCGCGAATTGCTGGGCGAGGGGACGCGCGCACAATGACGGTGCTGCCGAGCCTGATCGATCGCGGATCGGATGCCTTCGCCGCCAATGCCGCGCATAACGAAGCGCTCGCCGACGAACTGCGCGCCCGCATTGCCACGACGGCGCTGGGCGGACCGGAACGCAGCCGCGAACGCCATGTTTCCCGCGGGAAACTGCTGCCGCGCGACCGCATCCACCGTGTCCTCGACGCCGGCTCGCCGTTCCTCGAAATCGGCGCGCTGGCGGCGAACGGAATGTACGGCGACGAAGCGGCGGCGGCGGGCGTCATCGCCGGCATCGGTCAGGTCCATGGCCGGCAGGTGATGATCGTCGCCAACGACCCGACCGTGAAGGGCGGCGCGTATTTCCCGATGACGGTCAAGAAGCATCTCCGCGCACAGGAGATCGCGACCGAAAACCATCTGCCGTGCATCTATCTGGTCGACAGCGGCGGCGCGAACCTGCCGCATCAGGCGGAGGTCTTTCCCGACCGCGACCATTTCGGCCGCATCTTCTTCAACCAGGCGCAGATGTCGGCGAAGGGCATTCCGCAGATCGCCTGCGTGCTCGGCAGTTGCACCGCCGGCGGCGCCTATGTCCCTGCCATGTCCGACGAGACGGTGATCGTCCGCAACCAGGGCACGATCTTCCTCGCCGGCCCGCCGCTGGTCAAGGCCGCGACCGGCGAAGTCATCAGCGCCGAGGAACTGGGCGGGGCCGACACCCATGGCCGCAAGTCGGGCGTGGTCGATCATGTCGCGGAGGATGACGAACAGGCGCTGCTGATCGTCCGTGACATCGTGGCGACCCTGCCGCCGCCGCGCCGCGCCGAGATCGCATTGGCGGAACCTCGCGCCCCGCTCCACGATCCCGCCGACCTTGCCGGCATCATCCCCACCGACGTCCGCGCGCCCTATGACGTGCGCGAGGTGATCGCCCGGCTGGTCGACGGTTCGGAGCTGCACGAATTCAAGCCGCTCTACGGCACGACGCTCGTCTGCGGCTTCGCCCGTATCTGGGGCATGCCGGTCGCGATCCTCGCCAATAACGGCGTGCTGTTCTCCGAAAGCGCGCAAAAGGGCGCGCATTTCATCGAACTCGCCTGCCAGCGCCGCACGCCGCTGCTGTTCCTCCAGAACATCTCCGGCTTCATGGTCGGCGGCAAGTACGAGGCGGAGGGGATCGCCAAGCACGGCGCGAAGCTGGTCACCGCCGTCGCCACCGCGCAGGTGCCCAAGCTCACGGTGCTGATCGGCGGCAGCTTTGGTGCCGGCAATTACGGCATGTGCGGCCGCGCCTATTCGCCGCGCTTCCTGTTCACCTGGCCGAACAGCCGCATCTCGGTGATGGGCGGCGAACAGGCGGCGAGCGTCTTGGCGACCGTCCATCGCGACGCCGACCACTGGACGCCTGAGGAGGCCGAGGCGTTCAAGGCCCCGGTGCGCGACCGTTACGAGGCGGAGGGCAGCCCCTATTACGCCACCGCGCGGCTATGGGACGACGGCGTGATCCTGCCCGAACAGACCCGCGACGTGCTGGGCCTCGCCTTGTCGGCAACGCTCAACGCACCGATCGCCGACCGCGCACAGTTCGGCATCTTCCGGATGTGATGGCGGCCCTCCGCGCACCCCGCCCGTATCCCTACGGCCCCCCGTATCCCCGCGAAGGCGGGGATCCAGAGCCACGAACGCCGGCCGTGGTGGCTGATAACCCTGGACCCCCGCCTGCGCGGGGGTACGCGGTCGCGTGGGGCGGAGCCTTACCCAGCAAACTGGACGTACCCCGGCGCAGGCCGGGGCCCAGTCGGGCGACGCTGCCGCATAACCGCACCCGGCCCACAACCGGACCCCGGCCTTCGCGAGACTGCTGCGAAAGTCTTGCTCGTACCCGAAAACGCAACCGTACCCCCGCGCAGGCGGGGGGCCAGGGCCAGGCAAAACTGGGGCTTGCGTGTGTGGCTCTGAATCCCCGCCTGCGCGGGGATACGGTGAAGCGGACTTTCGCAGACGTCCCGCCTTCGTTGGGGTACGGCGACTGCCGTGAGGGGCTGATGGCATGACCACCATCCCCAGCCTCCCTCCCATCCGCCCGCCCGGCCCGCACGACGTCACCGTCACCCCCGGCAAACCACAGCCGCCGGCGACCCCCACCACCCCCACGACCGCGCTCGGCATCGACACCGTCGCCTATGACGCGATCGTGGCGATGGTCACCCGCGCCATCGCCAGCCTGCCGCCGGGCCTGGCGCTGTCGAGCTTCATCGCCACCGTCGCCCGCGTGACGGCGGAGGTGGAGGCGCAGGTCGCCGCGAACCCGCCGGCCGACGGGCAGGGGATGGCCCCGACCGCAACCCCGGCGCAAGGTGCCACGACGCCGCTCCCCGAAGCAGTCGCGCGGGCGCTCGCCGCCGCCTTCGCCGCCGACCCGGCGACCGCGCGCGCCGCCTTCGCCGATCCGCTGCAACCCCCGCCCGCCACCCCGGCGGAGGTCAGCGCCCGCGACCTCGCGCTCGCCGCCGCCGCCCTGATGGGCGCGCGCGTCGACCCCGACCGCCCGATCCCGACCACCGACCCCCGCGCGACCGATCCCGACCGCGACCCGACCCTGATGGAACAGCCCATGCGCGACCGCCTCTATCTGCTCGAAGCGAGCTTTACCGACCCGGCCTATCCCGACCGGACCTTCTATTGCCGCGACTGTGTCACCATCGACGGCCTGCTGGCACGTTTTCCGGACAAGGCGACGATGCTGGACGTCATCCGCATCCCCTATCCCCGCCCGCGCGACGCGGTGATCGCGGTCGTGGGAGAGGCGCACCAGAACCTGCCGCTGCTGGTCCTCGCCCCCAATGCCGATCCGGCCCTCGCCGACGGACGGCATGACGGCACTTATTTTGTCAGCGATCTGAAGGCGTTGCTCCACGCGCTGCACGTCCGTCACGGCTTCCCGGAGGCGCATCCATGACCCTTTCCTACAACGCCCGCCCGACCTATCCTGTCCCGCCCGCCGGGCGCCGCGCCGACGCCCCCGAAAAAGCATCGCTATGCGGCACCTTCGCCACCTTCGGAGCGGCGCGATGATCGAATCGCTGCTCATCGCCAACCGTGGTGAAATCGCCCGCCGCATCCTCCGCACCGCCCGCCGGCTGGGGGTGCGGACCATCGCCGTCCATAGCGACGTCGATGCCGGCCTGCCCTTCGTCGCCGAAGCCGACCAGTCCGTCTGCATCGGCCCGGCCCCGGCGCGCGAAAGCTATCTCGACCAGGCGAAAATCCTCGCCGCCGCCCGCGCGACCGGCGCCGCCGCGATCCATCCCGGCTATGGCTTCCTGTCCGAAAATGCCGAGTTCGCCGAAGCGGTCGTCGCCGCCGGCCTCGTCTGGGTCGGTGCCCCCGCTTCGGCGATCCGCGCGATGGGCCTGAAGGACGCGGCCAAGGCTCGGATGATCGCCGCCGGCGTGCCGGTCACCCCCGGCTATCTCGGCGAGGACCAGTCGCCCGAGCGCCTGCGTGCCGAGGCCGACGCGATCGGCTATCCGGTCCTTATCAAGGCGGTGGCCGGCGGCGGGGGCAAGGGGATGCGCCGCGTCGACGACGCGTCCGCCTTCGCCGACGCCCTTGACAGCTGCCGCCGCGAAGCCGCTGCATCGTTCGGCGACGACCGCGTGCTGATCGAGAAATACATCCTGTCGCCCCGCCATATCGAGGTGCAGGTCTTCGGCGACACCCATGGCAATGCGGTCCATCTGTTCGAACGCGACTGCTCGCTGCAACGCCGCCACCAGAAGGTGATCGAGGAAGCGCCGGCCCCCGGCATGGACGCGGAAACCCGCGCCTCGGTCTGCGACGCCGCCGTCCGCGCCGCCCGCGCGGTCGACTATGCCGGGGCGGGCACGATCGAATTCATCGCCGATGCCTCGGATGGCCTGCGCGCCGACCGCATCTGGTTCATGGAAATGAACACGCGGCTGCAGGTCGAACATCCCGTGACCGAGGCGATTACCGGCACCGACCTCGTCGAATGGCAGCTCCGCGTCGCGTCCGGCGAGCCTCTGCCCAAACGGCAGGACGAACTGTCGATCACCGGCTGGGCGATGGAGGCGCGGCTCTATGCCGAGAACCCGGCGACCGGCTTCCTGCCCTCGACCGGACCGCTGACCCACCTGCATCTCCCCACCGACATCCGCGTCGATGCCGGCGTGCGGCAGGGGGATGCGGTGACGCCGCATTACGACCCGATGATCGCCAAGTTGATCGTCCATGCCCCCAACCGCGCCGCCGCCGCCGCGAAGCTCGCCGCCGCAGCCGCATCGGTCCAGGTCTGGCCGGTCCGCACCAACGCCGCCTTCCTCGCCCGCTGTGCCGGCGACCCCGATTTCGTGGGGCAGCGGATCGATACCGGCTTCATCGAACGCCATGCCGACCGGCTGGTCCCCGACGGCCACGTGTCCGACGCCGCCGTCGGAGCTGCCGCTGCGGTGCTGGTACGGGCGGACCCGACCGACCCATGGCGCGCGCTGACTGGCTTCCGCCTCAACGCCGCGCCCGACGATCGCGTCGCGGTCAGCATCGGTGGCGCCACCCGCATCGCCACGCCCGTTACCGGCGGCACCGTCGCACAGCTCGGCCGTGAGCGCGTCCTGTTCGCCGATGGCGAGGCCTTTCCCTTCGCCGCGCCGGTCGCGGGGCAGGGCGGTGGCGCCTCGGCCGGCGACGGCGCGATCCTCTCGCCCATGCCCGGCCGCATCGTCGCGGTCGAGGTCGCGGCGGGTGACCGCGTCACCGCCGGGCAGCGGCTGGTGGTGCTGGAGGCGATGAAGATGGAACAGGCGTTGCTCAGCCCGTTCGACGGTATGGTCGCCGACCTGTCCGCCGCGCCGGGCGCACAGGTCGCCGAAGGGGTGCTGCTTGCCCGCATCGAAAAGGACGCCGCATGACCGGACGCTTCTACGACGACTGGCAGATCGGCGACCGGATCGAACACCCGATCCGCCGCACCGTGACCGAGACCGACAATCTGCTGTTCTCTACCATGACCCACAACCCGCAGCCGCTGCATATCGATGCGGAGGCGGCAAGGGCGTCGGAATTCGGCCAGATCCTCGTCAACGGGACCTTCACCTTCGCGCTGATGATCGGGCTGTCGGTGGGGGAAACGACGCTCGGCACGCTGGTCGCGAACCTCGGCTACGACCAGCTGGTGATGCCCAAGCCGGTGTTCCTTGGCGACACGCTGCGCGCCACGACCGAGGTGACCGCGCTCAAGGACAGCCGCTCGCGTCCCGATGCCGGGATCGTCACCTTCACCCACGAACTGCACAGCCAGCGCGGCGAGGTCGTCTGCCGCTGCCTGCGCACCGCGCTGTTGAAGCGGCGCCCATGAGGCTCCGCTCGCTGCTGTTCGTCCCCGGCGACCGGGCGGATCGCTTCGCCAAGGCGGCGGGAAGCGGCGCCGACGCGCTGATCCTCGACCTCGAGGATGCGGTCGCCGCCTCTGCTAAGGACACCGCCCGCACTGCCGTTCGCGACTGGCTGGCAGAGGAGGCATCGCTCCCGCGCATCGTCCGGATCAACCCGGTCGACGGGCCGCTCGCGCTCGCCGATCTCGACGCGCTGGCCGGCACCCGCCCGGATGCGATCATGGTGCCCAAGGCGGAAGGGCAGGCGACCATCACCGCGCTCGACCCGCTGCTCGCCGCGCGCGGACTGGCCGAGGTGCCGCTGCTGCCGATCGCGACCGAAACCCCGGCGGCGATCTTTCAGCTCGGCAGCTATGCCGCGGTCGCCCACCGGCTGCTGGGCATCACCTGGGGCGCGGAGGATCTGCCCGCCGCCATCGGTGCAACGACCTCGCGCGAGGCGGATGGCCGCTACACCGCGCCCTATGAACTCGCCCGCTCGCTCACCCTGTTCGGCGCGCTTGCCGCCGGGGTCGCCGCGATCGACACCGTCTATCCCGCGATCCGCGACGAAGCGGGCCTCGCCGCCTATGCCGCCCGCGCCGCCCGCGACGGGTTCACGGCCATGATGGCGCTGCACCCGGCACAGGTCGCGGCGATCAACGCCGCCTTCACCCCCTCGGCCGAGGCGGTCGAGCGCGCTCAGGTGATCGTCGATGCCTTCGCCGCGAACCCGGAGGCCGGGGTGCTGCAAGTCGATGGCCGCATGGTCGACGCCCCCCATCTGAAGCAGGCGCGCAGGGTGCTGGCCCGACGCTAAATTCTCCCCGGCACGGGGAGGGGGACCGTGCGCAGCATGGTGGAGGGGGCTGTCAGCGGACGACGCGGTTACGTTGTGAAGGCGAACCCCGTCGAACATCGCCCCCGGCCACGGCTCCCCGAAAGGGGAAGCGACCTTACTCCACCGGCGGGCTGGGTGGCGGGGCGGCCAGCTTGCGCAGCGCCGCCGTCCGCTCGCGTTCGACCGCCGCCCGGTCGGCGGCCAGCCGCTTGCGCACCGCCAGATAATGCAGCGCCGCGCGGCGATCCTCCTCTGACGTCAGCGTCGCCGGCACCTGCTGCGCGGCTTCCTCCAGCGCGGCGGGCGTCGGCACCGGGGTGGCGGGGGGCAGGCCGCCATGGCCCTGCGACGCGATATCGTACCAATGCGCCGCGGCTTGCGAGAAACCGGGCAGCGTCTCCGCCACCGCGTCGAACTGCTCTACCGCCATCGCGTGGCGCACCAGTTCCGCCTCGATCGGGATCAGCGCGCGTTCGGCCAGCAGCATCCGCAGCATCGCCGCGTCGCGGTCGAACCGGCTCCACGCGGCATGGTTGAAGGCATGCTGGCTGCGCTGCAGGGTCAGCGCGCGCAGCACATCGGCGCGGTCGGGCTGCCGCCAGAGCCAGGCGATGCCCTGCACCGCGAACCAGCCCCACGCCACCAGCGCGAACCCGGCCAGCGCCAGCAGCAGAATGCGCCAACCGGGCAGTCCGGCCGATCCCGCCGCGATGCCGACCACGACGGCGGCGAGCACCGCCGCGGCCAGCCCCAGTCGCGGGTCGCGATACCATGTCTCGCGCAAAGCAGCCCCTCCACAGTCACCGATAGCCGCCGACCCTAGCACCGATCGCGCACCGGTCGACACCGCCAATCGCCGCCAGGCGTGCCGCGATGGGAAGGTCAGGCCGCCAGCCGCAGCCGGTCGCGCCCTTCGGCCTTGGCTCCGTACAGCGCGGTATCCGCCGCGCGCAGCACCGCCGCTGCACCGCCCATGCCGTCGATCGGCGCGATGCCTGCGCTGACCGTCAGCTCGACGATCGCCGCTCCGTGGCGCAGCTTGGTCGCCGCCAGCGTCGTGCGCAGCCGTTCGGACAGGCAATGCGCCTGTTCGATGCCGGTGCCGGGGAACAGGATGCCGAACTCCTCGCCGCCCAGCCGGGCGACGACGTCACCGTCGCGCATCACCCCGCGCGCGATCCGGGCGAATGCCTGTAGCACATGGTCGCCGGCGTCATGGCCGTGCCGGTCGTTGACCGCCTTGAAATGGTCGATGTCGAACACCGCGACGCAGCCGGCGATTCCCCCTTGCGCGGCGATTTCGATCCGCTGCGCCAGCGCCGCATCGAACACCCGGCGATTGGCCAGGCCGGTCAACGGGTCGGTCGACGCCGCGCGCGACAGTTCGGCCTCCAGCGTCTTGCGATGCGACACGTCGCGGATCATCGACACGGTGCCGGTCACCCGGCCGTCATCGTCCTGCACCGCGCGGGTATGCGATTCGAACCAGCGCAGCGCGCCATTGGTCACCCGCGCCCGATATTCGACGATCTGCGTGCCCTGAACATCGGTCAGCGCGTCGCGATGCGACACCAGCACCAGGTCGCGATCGACCGGATGTACCATCTCCAGCGCGCGGCGCCCGTGCAGTTGCGCCGGGTTGCGCCCGACAATCTGTTCGATCGACGGGGAGAGGTAGGTGATGCGCCCGCCCCGATCGATGCCCAGCACGATATCGGTCGAATGGTCGGCCAGCAGGCGATAGCGCGCCTCGCTTTCGCGCAACCGGCGGTACAGTGCCTGTCGCCGGCTGAGGTCGGCGGCGACCGGAAAGGTCGTCAGTACGGTGCAGGCGAGATAGAATTGGAGGAACTCCATCCGCCCCTGCAGGTCGCCGCCGATGAAGCTGGTCGGCCCCATGCCGTGCAGCGTCGCATAGCTGCCGATCACCGCCAGCACGATCGCCGACGCCGCCGCCCCGGGCAATCCCAGGCGGAAGGTGGTGAGCATCACCGGCAGCGCGGGCAGGAACAGCAGCGGCCGTTCGTTCTGAAAGAACACCGCCACCGCCACTGCCGCCGTCGCGCTGATCAGCACCGTCGCCTCGATCCGCAACTGCCGGCTGGCATCGCGCCACCGCCGTTCGATCGCACCGCTCAGGATCAGCGACAGCACCGGCGTCAGCGTGATCATGCTCAGGCTGTGGCCGACGAACCAGATGCGCCATTGCCGGTCGAACGGCAGGCCGAATTTCAGCGCGGCGACGGTGGCGGCGACGGTCGCGCCCAGCGCCGGGGCGACGATACCGACCGATGCGACGAACCGCCCGATCCGGTCGAGCGACCCGAAATAGCCGCGCCGTCCGCGCAACTTGCGGAACAGCCATGCCGCCAGGCCGACCTCGCCAACCTTCGCGATCGCCATCGGCGCCGCCGCCAGCGGGCCGAAGCCGAACAGCGACGTCGCGGCCATGCTGCCGATCGTTCCGCCGATCAGGATCGCGGTCCAGTCGCGCCGCGGTCGCGCGATCAGCAGTGCCAGCGCGAACGGCGTAGCGGGCGCCAGGCTGGCAAGGCCGCCTTGATGATTGGACAGGATCGTCAACGACGAAAAGACGAAATAGGCCAGCGCCGTCGCCAGTCCGATCCGTTGCCTGTTCGTCGTCATCCCCATGGCGTCTCCATGGCGCGGGACCCGTTAACGCCTAGTATAACCTAAGTCTAACTCGCTTCAATCCGGTCGTATTTGTCGCGCTTGCGCTGTCCGAACAGCAATTTTCGTTCAAGATGATGGCGCAGCGCGCCGTAATAGGCCTCGAGAAAGGCATGGTCATAGCCTTCCTCCTGCCGGCCCAGCTTGCGACGGATCGCGGTGGCCACGGCATACAGGTCGGCGCGGTCGTTGCGGCGCAGCACCTCTTCCAGTCGCTGCAGTTCGAACGCGCCATAGGTGTCCAGCTCGGCGGCGGTGAACGGCGCGATGCGGGCGCGGTCCTGTTCATGCGCGGTCTGCACCAGCAAATCCTCGCCCAGCTTGCGCGTCTCCCGCTCGACGACCCAGGTGCCGCCGATCAGGTCGCCGCCGCGCAGCCGGTCGCGATTGAACAGCGGCAGGAACAGCAGGATCGACGACCATCCGAGTGCCAGCGTCGCGGTCCACGCCGTCGCCATCCCTTCGGCAAAGGCGAAGGCGAGGAAGATCAGCGGCAGGAATATCTCGATCTCGCGCATCAGGTTGCGCGCCAGCACCGCCGATCCGGTCAGCCGCCCGCCATCCCGCGACACCACGCGCAGCTTCATCAGCCTCTTGCCCGGCGTCGCGGCGCGCTTGCCCGCCTCGAACAGCACGAAGTAGAAATTGCGCAGCAGGAAGAACCCCAGCAGCCACACCACCGCATACATCGACGCAGCACCCCTCGGTCCCCCGATCGCCAGCGCCAGGATCAGCAGCGACGCGCCGATCAGCGCCGCCAGCATGATGATCGCATCGATCACGAAGGCACCGGCACGCGCACCCGCCGACCCCAGCCGCAGGTTCAGCGGGACCCCCTCGGGCGTGACCAGCTGCCGTTCCAGCGTGCGCGGCATGCGCGGCCGGCGGGGCTTTCGCTCACGCCTTGCCACGACGGCCCCCGACGGTGAAATAGAGCGTCCACAGCGCCAGCATGAACCCGCCCACCGCCAGCCGCGCGCTGTCGTCGATGACCAGCTGCCGGGCGAACCCCTCCAGCAGTCCGGCGACCAGCAGCATCAGGATGACGCCGATCATCACCACCGTCCCGCGCCGCCCGGCGTCGGCAGCAGCCGCCATGCGGGTACGTTCGCCGGGAAAGGCGATGGCGCGGCCGATATGCAACCCCGCGGCCGCGGCGATGGCAATCGCGCCGATCTCGGTCGTGCCGTGGATCATCAGCCACGCGAACAGGCCCCAGCCCAGCCCGTGCGGCACGAACGCCGCGAACATCGCACCCGCCATCGCCCCGTTCTGCACCGACAGGATGATGGTCGGAATGCCGAACAGGAAGCCCAGCGCGAAGGCCATGATCGCGACCTGGGAATTGTGGGTGAAGAGCGACGTGGCGAAAACGTGCAGCCCGCCCTGGGTCGGCGGCGAATAGAGCGAGGCGCGCAGCGTCGCGGCGCTCGCATTCATGTCGCGTCCGCTCGCCAGTTCGGGCGAGATCATCGCCGAATACCATGCCGGATCGCTGCGGACGAGGTGATAGGCGGCGAACGCGCTCAGGATCAGCAGCGCGGTCGACAGCAGCAGTTCGGGCGCGATCGCCCGCACCGCGCGCGGCCAGCCGCTGACGAAGAACGCCTTCACCTGCTGCCACCACGGCTCGCGCGCCGAATAGAGCGCGAAATAGGCCCGCGTCGACAGCGCCTCCAGATAGCCGACCAGCGACGCGTCGAGCGACGTCGCCCGCGCGATCGACAGCGCCGACAGGGTCGCGCGGTACAGGCGGGGCAGGTCGACCAGATCCTCGTCCGACAGGCGGCGCGGCGATTTCTTTTCCAGCTGGTCGAGTAGCGCTTCCAGCCGTGCCCAGTCGCCCTCGCGTTCGGCGCGGAAATGGTGCGTGGCGAAGGTGACGGTCATCGGCCGCGCTCCCGGTGGTTCAGATAGCGTTCGACCAGGGCGAGCGGCATGGCGTCCGCCGTCGCCTCGATCACGTCGATCCCCATCCGCCGCAGCCGTTCGACCACGATCGCCCGGTCGCGCAGCAGCAGGTGCGCGACATGGGCGCGGACAAGATCGTCGGCATGGCCCGGCTCGGCATCGCGCAATCCCTCCAGCTCGACATCACGGAACAGCACGAACAGGACGCGGTGCCGCTTCAGCATCCGCTGCGCGGCGGCGAGCAGCAGTTCGGCGCTGGTCGTGTCGGTAAATTCGGTGAAGATCACCACCAAAGCGCGCCGGTCGAGCTTCTGGTCGAGCGTGACGAGGCCGAGCGTATAGTTGCTCTCCTCCGCGCCGTAATCGATATCGGCGGCGGCGTGGTGCAGCCGGGCGAAGCCGCGCGTGCCCCCGCCGATGCTGCCGCTGTCGACCTGCGGCCGCGCGCCGAACGAATAGAGCCGCACCCGGTCGCCGGACTTTAGAGCCACGAACGCCGCCAGCAGGGCCGAGGACACCGCGCGGTCGATGCGCGGGATATCGCCGACCGGATCGGTCATCGCCCGCCCGGCATCGATGGCGAACGCGATCATATTGTCGCGTTCGGTATGGAATTCGCGCGCCAGCAGCGATGCATGGCGGGCCGATGCCTTCCAGTCGATCGCGCGGCGTTCCATGCCGGCCTCGAAATCGGTCAGCACCTGGAAGTCCTGCCCGTCGCCATGGTCGCGGCGCAGCCGGTTCCCGACGCTCAGGCTGTTGAGATATTGCCGCATTCCCTGGTCGCGAACCGGGCGGATGTCGGGCAATATCGGAATATCGCGATCGGCGCGGCCGGTCGCCTGTCGCCATGCCAGCCCCATCGGCCCCGCGCGCCGCGCCCAGAGCCGCCGCAGCCGCGCCTTGCCGCGTCGCTCGGCACGAAAGCTGCCCGGGGCGGTCCGCTTGATCGGCCCGTCGAAGTCGGCGGCCATGTCGGCATTGCCGAGCGTGAAGCGCTCGCCGATGTTCAGCGTCGCGGGCAGCCCCTCCGGCATCGCCAGCACCGGCTTCTTCGCCAGCAGCGCATCGGCGACGATCAGCGCCAGCACGCCCGCGATCCATAACGGCGCCGCGATCCACGCCGCCGGGGCCAGCACGCCCAGCGCCAGCCCGACCGGCGCGGCGAGCGCGGTCAGCTGGATGGCACGGGGCGTGGGAACGATCATCGCGGCGCTTCGACCGATGCGATCAGGCTGGCGACGACGTCATCGACCCGTCGTCCGTCGATCTCGGCGCTGGGCGACAGGATCAGCCGGTGGCGCAGCAGGGCGGGGGCCAGTGCCTTCACATCGTCCGGGATCACATAGTCGCGTCCGTCCAATGCCGCGCCCGCCCGCGCCGCCGCCGCCAGCGCCGATGCGGCGCGTGGGGACGCACCCGACGACAGGTCGCCATGCTCGCGGGTCGCGCGGATCAGCCGCACGATATAGTCGATCACCTCGTCGACCAGCCGCACCTGACCCACCGCATCGATCGCGGCGGCGATGGCGCCGCCGTCCGCCACCTGCGCCACGCCTGAATCCTGCGGGGCCGGGGTGCCGGTGCGGCTGCCATATTGGGCGACGATCGCGCGTTCGGCGTCGAGGCTCGGCCAGCCGATCGCGATCTTGAACAGGAACCGGTCGAGCTGCGCCTCGGGCAGCGGGTAGACGCCCTGCTGCTCGATCGGGTTCTGTGTCGCGACGACGGTGAAGCGGTCGGACAGATGCTCGGTCCGCCCGTCGATGGTGATGCGCCGTTCCTGCATCGCTTCCAGCAGGGCCGCCTGCGTCTTGGGCGGGGTGCGGTTGATCTCGTCGGCCAGCAGCAGTTCGCAGAAGACCGGCCCGCGGGTCAGCGCGAAGGTCGAGGTCTGGAAATTGAACAGGTTCGACCCGATAATGTCGCCGGGCATCAGGTCCGGCGTGAACTGGATGCGCCCGAAATCGAGCCCCAGCGTCCGCGCGAAACTTTGCGCCAGCAACGTCTTGGCGGTGCCCGGCGGCCCTTCCAACAGGACGTGACCGGCCGAGAACAGCGCGATGGTCAGCAGCCGGACGGCATCCGCCTGTCCCACGACCGCCTTCGCGATCTCCCGGTCGATCGCCGATCCCAGCGACCGTACCTCGTCGAGCGTCATGCGCCTGTTTCCTTCTTCCATGCGGTCAGGTCCTTCGCCGCCGCCAATGCCTCACTCTCGGTGCGGGCATCGCGCAGGCGACGGTCGAGTTCGGAATAGCCGGGATGCACCCGGTCGAGCCGGTCGGCCGAGGGCGCTTCGCCCGCCAGCAACCGCCGCGACAGCAGCTCCAGCATCATGTCGGCATAGCGCGGCCCGACCAGCGGGGTACGCCCGGCCAGCCGGGTCAGCGCGACGATATTGTCGATCAGCGCGCGCTTGCCTGCGGCTACCGCGCGCCTTTCGCGCAGCGGCGGGCCGAACCGCCCGGCGGCGGCGATCCCCGCCAGCACGGCAGCGGCGATCAGCGCCAGCGTGACGCCCAGGAACGGCGGCAGGAACAGCAATTTGACCAGATTGCGGTCGCCCCGCGTGTAATGCAACGACCGATCGAACAGCGCGCGCCCGTCATGTTCGGGATCGATCGCGCGGAGCATCGCCAGCGCGGCCTTCGCATTGCGCTCGTCGGCCATGGCGCGATTGTTGACCAGATCGGGATCGACCAGCACGAACGTGTCGCTCGACCCGATCTGCCCCAGCACCGCCGCGCCGTCGCGCGCACCGATCAGCGGGGTGATGGTGTCGCCGGCCATCGCGTTCACCCGGCGGTCGGGCAGGGCGAAGGCGCGCAGGCCAGGATATTCCGCCCGCATCACGCCGATGTCGGACCGGTCCTCGGTATGCCATTCCGCCTCGGCCGGGACCAGCTGCTGCAACTTGGCGCCATCGACCTGGCCGGTGCGCTGCACCCGGCCGCCCTGCAACGGCAGCTTTTCGACCTGCCATTTGGGGAGGATGATCAGCGTGGCATAGCGCAGCAGCGGATGCCCCTCTCTTGCAACGAAATCGTCGCCGCCGGTCATCCGCGATGCCAGCGCGATGCGTTGATTGACGATCGCGCGCACATCCTCCGGCCGGGTCGCCTCGGTCGGGGTCAGGATCAGGATCGACGCCGCTGCCGTCGATTCGGTCACGTCCCCCTCGGGCGGCTGCACCGCCTCGACCAGCCGCTGGAACGCATGATAGCCCGCGCCGTCCTTGCGATCCGCCGCCGGTGCCTCTCCGGTCGCGCGCGCGATCTCGTCGCCGAAGCCGGACATCAGGATGGAGGCGAGCAGCAGCAGCGCGCCGCCGATGACCAGGATGACGACCGTCCGCGCGGCAAAGGGGGAGGGCTGGCTCACCGCGCGCCCTTCAGTGCAAAGCCGGCATAGTCTGCCCGCGCGCGCTGCCAGTCGTCGGCGCCCAGCGCCCGCCCGCCGAACAGGCTCCGCTCGACCGCCGCGACGATACCGGCGAACACGCCGCGCGCGTGCGGCGGCAGCGCCTCGGCACGGGCGATGTCGCGGCTGGTATCGGCCGGGCGCACCACGTCGCCGCGCCATGCGACGATGTCGTCGATGCTGCGGAACAGCAGCAGGTGGACCGCCTCGTCGAACCGACCCTCAGCCGCCAGCGCGTCCGCATCCTCCAAGAGCGCGCGCGCGCGGGTTTCGGTCGGTGTCCAGGGGGGCGCTTCCTCCACCACGCGGCGACGGCCGAGCCGTTCGGCGATCCATTCGCGGAGCGACGGCACCAGCGCGAACAGCAGCGCGATTGCGATGACGATGCCGATCACCCACAGGATCACCTGCCAGCCGCCGCCGACCCATTGGACGAAATTGCCGATCGCGCGCAGTACCGGTTCCAGCCATTCGGGCGGCGGATCGCGCGGTTCGGGCAGTTTTTCGGGCAGGTCGAACTGGATCGACCCGTCGGCGCGGATCGTCTTCCACGCGGCATCGACCTTCGCCGAATCGATCGGCGGCACCGATGCGGCGGCCTGGCCCAGTCCGTCCGCCGCTTCAGCCCCCGCCAAACTCCCGTCCCCCTGTCACCGCCGGTGGCATGGCGACGCTTGGAGCAAATCGCCGATTTACATGCAACGCTTTTCCACCCTAACTTTCGGTTAAGGGCCGGGGCGGCTCCGGGGGACCTGCCGGTGATGACGTTTCTATTCCTGCTGTTGCTGCTGCCCCTCCTGTTCCTGGTGGCGGCGATCGTGGGTGCGTTTTTCGAGGCGCGGCGCTCGCCCTATCCCTTTGCGATGGGCCGCGTGATCTCCAACAGCTTCGCGGCGATCGGCGGTGCCCCGCTACCGCTGTTCGCCGCCAGCGCGCTGCTCAATGCGCCCGCGCAACTGCTGATGCCGCTGTTCGCGCCCAACGCCTATGACGCCGACCGGCTGGTCGAGGCCGGGTCGTCGGTCGCGCCGCTGGGGATGCTCGGGCTGCTGCTCTATCCCCCGGTCATGGTGTTCATGGCGGGCCTAGCGGTCGACACGCTGGCGGGGCGACCGGTCGATCCGGCGGCGACGCTGCGCATGGCGTTGCGGCGGTTCCTGCCGGCGCTGGCGATGTTCCTGCTGTTCGGCATCGCGGTATTCGCCGGCATGGTGCTGTTCTTCTTGCCCGCGATCTTCGTGATCCTGACCTGGTTCGTCGTCGTGCCGGTGATGGCGGCCGAAGGGCGGGGCGCGCTCGAATGTTTTTCCCGCAGCAGCCAGCTGATGCGCGGCATGCGCTGGCGGTTGTTGCTGCTGCTCGTCATCGTCGGCCTGTTGTGGCTGGTCGTCAGCCTGCT
Organism: Sphingomonas hankookensis; assembly: GCF_028551275.1. NCBI lineage: Bacteria > Pseudomonadati > Pseudomonadota > Alphaproteobacteria > Sphingomonadales > Sphingomonadaceae > Sphingomonas > Sphingomonas hankookensis. Next base: position 3,250,251 of record NZ_CP117025.1, on the reverse strand, counting down.
CGTGCAGGGGCCGATCGTGCTGCTGCTGGGTGCCGGTGGCGGCTGGACCGCTTCGGTGATCCGCGCGGTCTTCGCGACGCTGCTCGGCGTGCTGCCCGCGACCGGCACCGCCGCCGTCTACCACGAAATCCGCACCGCGAAGGAAGGGTCGGGGACCCACGACCTCGAAACCGTCTTCGCGTGACCATGATCGTAAAAAGGGGGAGTTTCCGCGTGATCCGAACATTGACGTTGGCGGCGCTGGCCGCCGGGCTGGTCGCCTGTACCGGCGATGGCAGGGAGGTGCGCTCCGCCTCCGCCGACGCGCCGAAGGGCAAGGGGCCCGGCGCGGGCAAGGGCTATGACCATGACCCGTTCCCCTCGACCTATCGCGCCTATCCGGGCCGCGCGACGCTGGTCACCAACGTCACCATCCTCGATGGCGAGGGCGGGCGGATCAATAACGGGTCGGTCCTGTTCCGCGACGGCAAGATCGTCGAGGTCGGGCAGGCCATCGCGGCTGCGGATGGCGTGACCGTGATCGACGGGCAGGGCAAATGGGTGACCCCCGGCGTCATCGACGTCCACAGCCATCTGGGCGATTATCCCAGCCCCGGCGTCGAGGCGCATAGCGACGGGAACGAGATGACCGGCCCGGTCACCGCCGAAGTATGGGCCGAACACAGCGTCTGGCCGCAGGACCCGGGCTTCGCCCGCGCGCTGACCAATGGCGGCGTCACCACGCTGCAGATCCTGCCCGGATCGGCGAACCTGATGGGCGGCCGCTCGGTCACATTGAAGAACGTCTATGGCCGCACGATGCAGGCGATGAAGTTCCCCGGCGCGCCCTATGGCTTCAAGATGGCGTGCGGCGAGAACCCGAAGCGCGTCTACGGGTCGAAGGGGCGGATGCCGTCGACCCGCATGGGCAATGTCGCGGTCGACCGCGCGACGTGGCTGCGCGCGAAGGACTATGACCGCAAATGGGACAAATATGAGGAGGATGGTGGCGAAGCGCCGACCCGCGACCTCGCCATGGACACGCTGCGCGGGGTGCTGGACGGCGAGATCCTCGTCCACAACCATTGCTACCGCGCCGACGAAATGGCCATCGTCATGGATATGGCGCAGGAGATGGGGTACAAGGTCACCGCCTTCCACCACGCGGTCGAAAGCTACAAGATCGCCGACCTGTTGAAGGCGCGCGGGGTCTGCTCGGCGGTGTGGGCCGATTGGTACGGCTTCAAGATGGAAAGCTACGACGCGATCGGCGAGAACCTGGCGATCCTCGACCAGCAGGGCGCCTGCGCGATGATCCATTCCGACGACGCCAACGGCATCCAGCGGCTTAATCAGGAGGTCGCGAAGGTCATCGCCTCGGCCAAGCGCGCCGGCATCACCGTGACGCCCGAACATGCGTGGACGTGGCTGGCGATCAATCCGGCGAAGGCGCTCGGCATCGACAAGGTGACCGGCTCGCTCAAGGCCGGCAAGATGGCCGACGTGGTGCTGTGGAACGGCGATCCGTTCAGCGTCTATACCCGCCCGCAGATGGTGTGGGTCGACGGCGCGCTGCTCTACGACGCGAACAATCCGAAGATGCGACCGGTATCCGATTTCGAACTCGGCCAGCCCGGCGAAGGGGATGTGAAGTGAAGCGCCTGTTCCTCGCCGCGCTGTTCGCCAGCGCTGCCGTTGCCATGCCTGCTGCCGCGCAGGACGTGACCATCACCAATGCCCGGCTCGTGCTGGGCGACGGATCGGCCCCGATCGAGGGCGGCACCGTCGTCGTGCGCGGCGGCCGCGTTGTCAGCGCCGGTCGCGGCGCAGCGGTGGCGGGTGGTCGCACCATCGATGCCGGCGGGCGCTATGTCACGCCCGGCCTCGTCGCCGGCTTCACCCGCCTCGGCATCATCGAGGTCGACGGCGTGTCGGCGACCAACGATGCCTCGGCGCGCGAGAGCGTGTTCAATGCAGGCCTCGACATCGCCTCGGCGGTCAATCCGCGCGCGACGCCGATCGCGATCAACCGCACCGACGGCATTACCCGCGCGATCGTCGCGCCCGACAATGCCGGCTCGATCTTTGCGGGCCAGGGCGCGGTCATCGACCTCGCCAACGACATGGATGCGGTCACCCGGCCGCAGGCGTTCCAGTTCATGGAATGGGGCGAAGCCGGCGCGCGTGCGGCGGGCGGCAGCCGCCCGGCGGCGATGGCGATGTTCCGCAACGCGCTGTTCGAGGCGCAGGCATATGCCCGCAACCCGGCCAGCTTCGCCGATCGCGGCAAGGAAGCGCTGCTGACCCGCACCGATGCGCAGGCGCTGCAAAAGGTGCTGAGCGGACAGGTGCCGCTGCTGATCCATGTCGAACGCGCCTCCGACATATTGGGCGTGCTGGCACTCAAGCGCGAGTTCGCCGGGCTGAAGCCGGTCCTCGTCGGCGCCAGCGAAGGCTGGACCGTCGCGCGGCAGATCGCGGCCGCGAACGTGCCGGTACTCGCCAGCGCGCTGTCCGACCTGCCCGCCAGCTTCGAACAGCTCGCCGCCACCCAGTCCAATATCGGCCGGATGAAGGCCGCCGGCGTGGTCGTCGGCATCGGCACGATCGGCGACGACGAGGCACGGCAGGCACGACTGGTGCGGCAATATGCCGGCAATCTCGTCGCGCTGTCGAAGGTGCCGGGCGCCTCGGGCCTCGACTGGGGGGCCGCCTTCGCCACGATCAGCTCGCTGCCCGCGCGCACGATCGGGATGGAGGGGGAGATCGGCTCGCTCAGCCCCGGCCGGCGCGGCGACGTGGTGATCTGGGACGGCGATCCGCTGGAGATCGGATCGGCCCCGACCCAGCTGTTCATCGACGGCGTCGAACAGCCGCTGACCAACCGCCAGACCCGGTTGCGCGACCGCTATCTCAACCCCGTCGAACAGGGCCTGCCCAAGGCGTATCAGCGATAAGGATGACGGAACCCGCAGGCGCGATCGGGCTTTGTCCGCTTCGGACAGTCGCCGCGCCTGCGGCCTTGGAACGGGAGACGAGACATGCGTGCGTTGCTGGTGATGCTGGGTGGATCGCTGATGCTGGCGGCTTGCGGGCCGAGCGCCGAGCAGCAGGCCGCGGCCAACGAAGCCGCCGCCGCCAACGCGGTCGAAGCGCAGCAGATGGCGACCCAGGTGGAGGCGCTGTCGCCCGGCCAGCGCGACGGCGTGTTCATCCGCGCAATCCGCGACGCGGGGCTGCGCTGCCAGGGCGTGACCTCGTCCGAACGGGGTGAAAAGCCGGGCAGCTGGGTCGCCACCTGTCAGGAAGGGTCGCGCCATATCATCACCTTCGGCGCCAACGGCATGGCGAACGTGACCAGCTTCACGCCGCAGCCGGCACCGCAACGGTAATCCCACGCGCCACCGTATCCCCGCGCAAGCGGGGATCCAGGGTCACGATCGCTCCGGCGGCATCTGGTACTCTGGACCCCCGCCTGCGCGGGGGTACGGTGCGTATCGGCCAGTTCGCACCACCTGCCGTCTTCGTCACCCCGGACTTGATCCGGGTCCCGCTTCTTTTTCTGCGGCCGGTAAGGAAGCGGGACCCCGGCTCAAGGCCGGGGTGACGCGAGAGCAACTGCCCCAATCGACCGTCAACGCGGCTCGAACACCGACCACCCGGTCCGCTGCACCAGCCGTTCCAGCGCGACCGTCCCCAGCTGCGAATTGCCGCGTTCGTTCAGCCCCGGCGACCATACCGCGATCGACGCGATGCCCGGCGCAATGGCCAGAATACCGCCGCCGACCCCGCTCTTGCCCGGCAGGCCGACGCGGAAGGCGAACTCGCCCGACCCGTCATAATGGCCGCAGGTCAGCATCAGCGCGTTGATCCGCCGCGCCCGCTGCGCCGACACGACATTGCGCCCGGTGGTCGGATTGACCCCGCCCGCCGCCAGATAGCGCCCGGCGAGCGCCAGCTGCCGACAGCTCATCGCCAGCGCGCATTGGTGGAAATAGACGCCCAGCGTCACGTGCGGGTCATGGTGGAGATTGCCGAACGCGCGCATGTAGCTGGCCAGCGCCAGGTTGCGGAACCCCGTATCCTGTTCCGCCTTCGCGACGTTCTCGTCGATGAAGATCCCGTCCTCGCCCGCCGCGGCGCGGACGAAGCGCAGCAGCTCGCCCAGCGCCTCGCGCGGTTCGTAGCGGCCGAGCAATATGTCGGCGACCACGATCGCGCCGGCATTGATGAACGGGTTGCGCGGAATGCCGTGTTCGCTTTCCAGCTGCACGATCGAATTGAATGCGCTGCCCGACGGCTCGCGCCCGACCCGCTTCCACAACTGGTCCCCGACCGCGCCCAGCGCCAGCGTCAGCGCGAACACCTTCGACACCGACTGGATCGAGAAACTCTCCTCGGCATCGCCCGCCAGATGGCAGGTCCCGTCCGCCTCGATCACCGCCATGCCGAACCGGTTCGGATCGACGGCGGCAAGCGGCGGAATATAGTCGGCCGGCCGCCCGCGATCGGGTGCATCGGCCATTTCGGCGGCGATGTCGGCGACGATCGCGGACAGGTCCATGACCGTCAGGCGATCTTGTCGATGAAACCACGCGGCACACGCAGCACGGTGCCGTGGCGCGCTTCCTTGGGAAAGCGCACCCGCGCCGTCTCGTCCCGCCACGTCACGAAATCGGTGGTCGACGCCGCGCCGAAATAGCCTTTTTCGTACACGTCGTAATAGACGACGGCGCGCCCATCGATCCACACCGCGCTCGGCCCCTCGGTCATGGTCGGGCTGAACGGCTTGCTCGCCGGTCCGAACGGCCCGGTCGGCGACGCCGCCGAACTGCTGACCACCCAGCGGCGCTGTTCGACGTCGTGCGTCTCGTCCTTGTAGATCATGCGATAGCCGCCCTGCGGCAGCTTCAGCAGGGTGAAGTCGATCGAATCGAACCCCGGATCGAACAGCAGTTTCGTCGGCGAAAAGGTTCGGAAATCGCGGGTCCGGGTGTAATAGGGCCTGAGCTTCAGCCCCTCGAACCGCTCGCCCGGCGTCGCGCCGTATTTGCCGTCGATGCTGCTCGACCAGAAGATCATGAAATCGCGCCGCTTGGGGTCATAGACCGTTTCCGGCGCCCAGCTGTTGCGCACCCCCGCGAACGCGGTCATCACCGGGATCGTCTGCTGCTTCGACCAGTGCATCAGGTCGCGCGAGGTCGCATGGCCGATCACCGGCCCGAACCAGTCGCTGGTCCACACCAGATGCCACAGCCCGTCGGGCGCCTGGCACAGATGCGGATCGCGCATCAACCTGTCCTTGCCGACCTCGGGCATCAGGAACCCGCGCCCGCCGCCTAGCGGAGTGAAGACGAACCCGTCGTCGCTCCGCGCCAGTTTCAGCCCCGCGCGCCCTTCGTCCTTGTCGGTGAAGTAGCTCAGCAGAAACGCATCGTCGCCACGCGGGGCCGCAAAGGCGGGCAGGGCGGCGGTGCCGATCGTCGCACCGGCGGCTGCCAGCAAGTCCCGCCGCGTCAGTTCGTGCATAGCGTCTCTCCCGTTCGTCCGGCGTGGCTATCGCGCGGGCGGCGCTTTGCAAAGCGGTCGTTGTGAACGGCGTGCGGTTCGATCGACGCGCGGTCGTATCCGGTGACATCGGAGGAAACTGTCGGGAGGTTGGTAGGGGAGGCGCAACCCGTCCGTCACCCCGGACTTGATCCGGGGTCCCGCTACTTCTTCTTCGCGGGTCGGTAAGAAGCGGGACCCCGGGTCAAGCCCGGGGTGACGGACAGAGAGATACACGACGCCATTCCCCTCAAACCAGCCCCTTCAACCGGTACAGCGCCTCCATCGCCTCCCTTGGCGACATCGCATCGACGTCCAGCGCGCCCAATGCCTCCCGCAACCCGTCGACCGGCGCCTCCTCGACCGGGGCCATCGCGGCGAACAGCGGCAGGTCGTCCAGCCCCGCCGCAATGCCGCCGGTCTTGGCCTTGCCCGCCTCCAGCTTCGCCAGCACTGCCTTCGCCCGCTGCAATGTCGCCGGCGGCAGCCCGGCGAGGCGCGCGACGGCGATGCCATAGCTGCGATCCGCCGGCCCCTCGGCCAGTTCGTGCAGCAGCACCAGATCGCCCTTCCACTCGCGCGCGCGGACATGGTGCAGCGACAGCGCGTCGCACCGCTCGGCCAGCCGCGTCAGCTCGTGATAATGCGTCGCGAACAGGCAGCGGCAGCGATTATCCTCATGGATCGCCTCGACCACCGCCCACGCGATCGCCAAGCCGTCATAGGTCGACGTACCGCGCCCCACCTCGTCGAGGATCACGAACGACCGGGGCGTCGCCTGCGCCAGGATCGCCGCCGTCTCGACCATCTCGACCATGAAGGTCGACCGCCCGCGCGCCAGATTGTCCGACGCGCCGACCCGGCTGAACAACCGGTCGACCAGCCCCAATGTCGCCGAGGTCGCCGGCACGAAGCTGCCCGCCTGCGCCAGCACGACGATCAGCGCATTCTGCCGCAGGAAGGTCGACTTGCCGCCCATGTTCGGCCCCGTGACCAGCCACAGCCGCGAGCTTTCCGACAGCCGACAGTCGTTCGCCACGAACCGCCCGCCGCTCCTCGCCACCGCGCTCTCGACCACCGGATGCCGCCCGCCGACGATCTCGAGGCAGCTATGATCGACCAGCACTGGGCGCGCCCAGCCGCCCTCGGCCGCACGTTCGGCCAGCGCCGCCGTCACGTCGATCCGCGCCAGCGCATCCGCCGTCGCGGCGATCGCTTCCCGCTTGTCAAGCGCGGCTTCGGTAAACGCCTCCAGATGCGCCGCCTCCGCCGCCAGCGCATGCGCGCCAGCCTGGGTCACCTTCAGCGCCGCTTCGTGCAGGTCGGGCGCGTTGAAGCGGACGACCCCGGCCAATGTCTGGCGATGGGTAAAGCCGCTATCGGCCGCCATCAGCTTGTCGGCGGCGCGCGCCGGCACCTCGACATGATAGCCGAGCACGCCATTGTGCCGGATCTTGAGCGCCGAAATCCCGGTCCGCTCCCGATACTGCGCCTCCAGCGCGGCAATCGCCCGCCGCCCGCCGGCGCCGGTATCGCGCAGCGCATCGAGCGCGGCGTCATATCCTTCCGCCACGAACCCGCCCGCCGCCGCATCGATCGGCGGCATCGGCACCAGCCCGCGCGTCAGCAGGTCGATCAGCTCGCCATGCCCGCGCAGCCGCGGCGCCAGCTCGGCGATCAGCGGCGGCACGGCCGGCAGTTTATCCAGCCGCTGCCCCAGCGTCCATGCCGCGCTCAACCCGTCGCGCAACTGCCCCAGATCGCGCGGGGAGCCGCGTCGCGCCGCGATCCGCCCCAGCGCCCGGCCGATATCGGGCAAGGCGCGCAGCGTCGTGCGCAGCTCGTCGCGCAAACCGGGATCGTCATGCGCCCACGCCACCGCGGCATGGCGGCCCTCGATCATCGCCCGGTCCATCAACGGCGCGGCGATATCGCTCGCCAGCAACCGCGCACCGGCGCCCGTCACCGTCCGGTCGACCTCCGCCAGCAGGCTGCCCGCCCGCGCCCCCGCCGCCGTCCGCGTCAGTTCGAGGCTCTCGCGCGTCGCCGCATCGATCGCCATGCACTGGCCATCGGCCGCGCAGACCGGCGGGCGCAGGAACGGCAATTGCCCCCGCGCCGTATGGTCGAGATAGGCAATGAGGCCACCCGCCGCCGCCAGCGCGGCACGCGAAAACTGCCCGAACCCGTCGAGCGTCGCGACGCCGTGCAGCGCCTTCAACCGCGCCTCGCCGGACGCACTGTCGAAATCGGCCCTGGCGCGCAGCAGCGTCGCGACCTCGGCAAAGGTCGACGTCTCCGCCGCGACCACCTCGACCGCCTGCAACCGGGCGAGCGCGGCGGTCAGGCCGGCGGCATCGGTCTCGATCACTTCGAACCGGCCGGTCGATACATCGGCGGCGGCAATCGCCACGCCGCCCGCCGCCTCGCCGATGCACGCGCACCAGTTCGCCGCGCGCGCATCGAGCAGCGCTTCCTCGGTCAGCGTGCCTGCCGTCACCACCCGCACGATCGCCCGCGCGACCAGCGCTTTGGAACCCCTCGCGCGTTTCGCCTCTTCCGGGCTTTCGACCTGTTCGGCGATGGCGACCCGGTGCCCCGCCTTGATCAGCCGCGCCAGATACCCCTCGGCCGAATGCACCGGCACGCCGCACATCGGGATCTTCGCGCCGTCATGCTCGCCACGCGCGGTCAGCGCGATGTCGAGGCACGCTGCGGCGATCTTCGCATCGTCATGGAACAGCTCGAAAAAGTCACCCATGCGATAGAAGAGCAGGCAATCGTCGGCCTCCGCCTTCAACGCCAGATATTGCTGCATCATCGGGGTGGGGGCGGGGGAATCGGTTCCCTGAGCCTTGCTTGCCATCGCCGGGCGATACCGTCCGGCGGCGTGCCCGCGCAAGCGTATCAAAGCATATCCGCGCGCCCTTCACCCTTGCCCCGCGCGCCTTCCCCTGCGTAAAGCCCATCCAAACGGGAGATCGCCAGTGTCCGAAACCACCGACCAGTTTTCCGAGCGCGAGGCGCTGCTGTTCCATTCGGAAGGCCGTCCGGGCAAGATCGAGATCATCGCGTCCAAGCCGATGGCGACCCAGCGCGACCTCGCGCTCGCCTATTCGCCCGGCGTCGCGGTACCGGTGAAGGCGATCCACGACGATCCCGCCACCGCCTACGACTATACCGCCAAGGGCAATCTGGTCGCGGTCATCTCGAACGGCACGGCGATCCTCGGCCTCGGCAATCTCGGCGCGCTGGCGTCGAAGCCGGTGATGGAGGGCAAGGCGGTGCTGTTCAAACGCTTCGCCGACGTCGATTCGATCGATATCGAGCTGAAGACCGAGGATGTCGACCGCTTCATCGACGCGGTCGAGCTGATGGAGCCGAGCTTCGGCGGCATCAATCTGGAAGACATCAAGTCACCCGAATGCTTCATCATCGAGCAGACCCTTCGGGAACGCATGAACATTCCCGTCTTCCACGACGACCAGCACGGCACCGCGATCATCTGCGCCGCCGGCCTCATCAACGCCTGCCTGCTGACCAAGCGCAAGCTGTCCGAGGTCAAGGTCGTGGTGAACGGGGCGGGTGCCGCCGCCATCGCCTGCACCGAACTGATGAAGGCGATGGGCGTCGCCCATGAAAACGTCATCATGTGCGACCGCACCGGCGTCATCTATCAGGGCCGCGACGACGTGAACCAGTGGCAGTCGGCCCATGCCGCCGCCACCGACCGCCGCACGCTGACCGAGGCGCTGCACGGCGCCGACGTGTTCCTGGGCCTCTCCGCGGCGGGCGCGCTGAAGCCCGAAATGGTCAAGGACATGGCGCCGTCGCCGATCATCTTCGCGATGGCCAATCCGGAGCCGGAAATCCGCCCCGAACTGGCCAAGGCCGCGCGCCCCGACGCGATCGTCGCCACCGGCCGCTCGGACTATCCGAACCAGGTCAACAACGTCATCGGCTTCCCCTTCATCTTCCGCGGCGCGCTCGACGTCCGCGCCACCGGCATCAATGACGAGATGAAGATCGCCGCCGCGACCGCCATCGCCGAACTCGCGCGCCAGCGCGTGCCGGAGGAAGTCGCGCTCGCCTATGGCACGCAGCACAGCTTCGGCCCCGATTACATCATCCCCGCGCCGTTCGACCCGCGCCTGATGGAACTGGTGCCCTCCGCCGTTGCCAAGGCAGCGATGGATTCGGGCGTCGCGACGCGCCCGATCCTCGACATGGAGGCCTATCGCCAGCAGCTGCGCGCGCGCCTCAACCCGACCACTTCGGTCCTGACCATGGCTTATGAGGGCGCCCGCGCGCACCCCAAGCGCGTGCTGTTCGCCGAAGGCGAAGAGGAAGTCGTGCTGCGTGCCGCCATCGCCTTCAAGGAAGGTGGCTATGGCATCCCGGTGCTGGTCGGTCGCGACGACGTCTATGACCAGCTGCGCGCGCTCGGCGTCGCCAATCCCGAGGAATATGAAGTCCATAACAGCCGCACCAGCGAGATGGTGCCGCAGATGGTCGACTTCCTCTATGGGCGGCTGCAGCGTCGCGGCTTCCTGAAGCGCGATGTCGAGCGGATGATCAACCAGGACCGCAACACCTTCGGCGCGGTGCTGCTGCAGCTGGGCGTTGCGGATGCGATGATCACCGGCATCACCCGCACCTATGCCCAGGCGTTTCGCGGCGTGCGGCGGGTCATCGATCCGGTCGACGGCAAGGTGCCGTTCGGCATTCACCTGCTCGTGGGACAGAGCCATACCGTGTTCATGGCCGACACCACGATCAACGAACGCCCCTCGGGCGAGGAACTGGCCGACATTGCCGAGCGCACCGCCGCCGTCGCCCGTCGCATGGGCCACGAACCGCGCGTCGCGTTCCTCAGCTATTCGACCTTCGGCAATCCCGAAGGCCAGTGGATCGACAATGTCCGCGACGGCGTGGCCGCGCTTAACAAGCGGCAGGTCGGTTTCGAATATGAAGGCGAAATGGCCCCCGACGTCGCGCTCAACCCGCGCCAGATGGCGAACTTCCCCTTCGCCCGCCTGTCGGGTCCGGCCAATGTGCTGGTGATGCCCGGACTGCAATCGGCCAACATCTCGGCCAAGCTGCTGCGCGAACTGGGCGGCGACGACGTGATCGGCCCGATGCTGATCGGCATGGAAAAGCCGGTACAGATCGCCCCGATGACCAGCACCGCCAACGAACTGGTGACGCTGGCGGTGCTCGCCGCCGGCGGCATGGTCGGGTGAGGGCAGGGGGCGCGATCGATCGCGCCCCCCTCCCGGCCGTTATTCCGGCCGGCCGTTCTCGATCTCCGACGCGAACCGTCGATAATAGGCAGCGGACGCGGCATTGCCCGCTTTTACGAACCGATCGCCGACCTGTCGGGCGGCCAGGACGGCATCGGCCCAAGCCTGATCCTGTTCCTTTAAATAATTGCCGTCGGCAGGCAAAATCCTGCCGTCGGCGGTGAAACCACGCGCGGCGGCGTAGGACTTGTCCGGGTTGAACAGCAGACCGCTGGCGGGGCGGCCCGCTTTCATTCGACCTACCAGAAACGCGAACGGTGCTCCTCGACCGATGCGCAAGACGCCAAGTCCTTCCGCCCGGTTTTTCACACAATCGCCAAGCCATTGCGCTGGCTCGCCGGCATATCGCGCAGGCACCGCGGCACGACAGGCGGTAGGGAAGGACGGCGTACGCGACGAGCGTGGTTCAGCGGCGGTCGCTGCCAATGCCAAAACTGCCGCCAGGACGAACGTACGGCCGATCATAGTTGGAAACTCCGCACAAGCGCCAACCCGCATTCGAAGTGCATCGCGTCCTTACGACCGATACTTCGATAGCCGCCGCCCCAATACCAGCCCGCTCGGTGAAAGTGGGGCACCATCACGTCCAAGCCGCGCATGGAGTAACCGGCACCATAAGGAGGAGCGTCGACACCGATGACGAAGTCGATCGCGATCCCCCAGGAATGGTTCGAGTAGGATGCACCGTTCCGCGTCTTTCGAATGAGATGCATGCCGTTATACCCCAGGATGCCGTTCAGCGTCGGGTATTTCCGTAAAACCGTCGCCAGCACACTGCGCAGGCTTGCCAGCGCCGGCTTCAGTCCGGTTGCGCGGAACGGGCCGACCGATTCTGTTGCGGTCAACCCTTTCATCCGTTGGCTGTTAGGATCGCCCAGCAGCGCCATCATGTGCGAACTGGTCGGGCAAACCAGTCCAGCGTTGATCGCCGGGCCGGGAAGTACGGTTCTTTCCCGCCAATACTCGACCAACGGTTCGAACCTGGGTTTCGGCGAAGCAGATGGCGGCGATGCGACAGGTCGCGATGACTTGGGTCGTTCCAGCGGTCTAGTGTGCCGGGGCGGGACAGGTGGTGTCGTCAGCGCCTGCCGGTTGCGGGATGCCGCCGCCTTTGCCGATAGATGTCGAAAAGTCGGGCCACGAACGTCGATCCGCCCATCGGGCCGTCGTATCACATCGCGCTGAAACTGCTCGATGGCCCGGATCGTCTTTCGCCCACAGAGCCCGTCGATCGGACCGGCGAGACGCCGACGCTTTGCAACAGCGATTGAACGGCAATCACGTCCTGTCGACGATTTTCACCGCCCAACCCTACCGACGCCAATATTGCGCTCATGGCATATCACTCCCATCACAGAAGCGACGGAAGAATGCTCGAATCGGGGCGGTGCCGCAAGACGCGGATGCGCACGAGCCCCCCTCAAAACTCCTTGATCAACCGCACGCCCCCCACCGGCCGCGCCCGTTCGCCGCGCTGCTTGTCGGCGCCGACGCCCAACTGCACATTCACCTTGTCCGCCAGCGGCGCATGGAATTGCGGGATGATCGCCACCCCGCCATCGCGGTGCGACTTGTAATTGACCTCGACCCCGGCGATCCGGTCGCGCCCCAGGTCGTAGAAGGTCGAATGGTTGACCAGCAGCCCGGCATCGCTTTCCGACTGGCCGAGCCGCACGTCGCCGACCCCGACCATCGTCATCGTGCTCAGCCGTTCATTGTGCCGGCGCCCCAGCATGTAGAGCAGCGCCTGCGACGTCCGCCCGCTCTCGCGCTCGTAAATGCTCAGATATTGCACGCCGTGCACGGCGCGCCCGCGGTCGAACGTGCCGATCGTCGCCTGCGCGCCCATCTTCAGTTCGGCCAGCCGCGTGCCTTCGAACGGCAGCTCGAATTCCAGCGCGAAGCCGTCGGCAACGGCATATTCGATCTCCGGCGCCCATTCGACTGCGCGTTCCTGCCCCGACAGCGGCGACAGCGCGAGGACGTTGGTCTCCAGCTCGCCCCGCCGCGCGCCCATCGGGCGGACCATGTCGAACACCATCGGTTCGGGAATATGCGGATAGTCGGTGGTGTCGCGCGCGGCGGCGGGAACGGCGCCGACCAGCGTCAGCAGCAGCGCGGCAAAACGGACAATAGCCATGGTTCGAACGGACCCTTGTAGTGCAGGCGCGTTCTACGGTCGGGCGCTGGCGGGTCAAACCGGCACGGGCCACCTGGGGATAGCGGCAGCATTTTGACCGTTATCGTTTACGATGCGGCAACGGAGGCGGCGATGACGACGGCGATGGTGATCGGTGCCAATGGCGGAATCGGTGCGGCGCTGGTGGCGGGGCTTGCCGGTTCCGGCCGCTACACCAGCATCATCGCCGCCGCCCGCCGCGCGCCCGCCGCCTTGCCCGATGGTGTCGACTACCACCCGATCGACCTCGCCGATCCCGCCTCGATCGAAGCCGCCGCCGCGCGTATCGACGCGCCGCTCACCCGCGTCATCGTCGCGACCGGCATATTGCACGACGAAGCGGGCGGCCCCGAGCGCAGCCTGCGCGACCTCGACGCGGACCGTCTCGCCCATCTCTTTGCGATCAACACCATCGGCCCGGCACTGGTCTTGCGGCATTTCGCGCCGCTGCTGGTAAAGGACGCGCCGAGCGCCATCGCCTGTATCTCGGCGCGCGTCGGCAGCATTTCCGACAACCGGCTGGGCGGCTGGTACGGCTATCGCGCGTCGAAGGCGGCGCTGAACCAGATCGTGCGCACCGCCGCGATCGAACTGGCCCGCACCCGGCCACAGGCGGTCTGCGTCGCGCTCCATCCCGGCACCGTCGACACGGGGCTGAGCAAGCCGTTCCAGCGCGGGGTGCCGGCCGAAAAACTGTTCGCCCCGGCCTATAGCGCCGAACGGCTCCTGGCGGTGCTCGACGGCCTGACCCCGGCGCAAAGCGGCCGCATCTTCGCATGGGACGGCGCGGAAATCACACCGTAACTTTCCTACACGCCGCCCGTCTGCCACCGTCGACGACGCTCTTTCGCATCGTCCGCCACCCCACCGCGCCCGCGCCGCCCGAAGCGCCGCGTCTTGCGCGCAAGTGTGAACTTAATGAACTTTGGCCATCGCTACCGACGTGAAGTTCGAACGCCTGCCACCTCCACGCGTCACCCCGGGCTCGACCCGGGGTCCCGCTTCTTCTCCTCCACTGCCGCCCAGAGCGAAACCCCGGATCAAGTCCGGGGTGACGAAGACACCGCGCGCAACCCGCGACGAGTGTGAACTTAGTGAACTTTGGCCACCGCAACCGACACGAGGTTCCAACGCCAGCCACCTCCAACCGTCACCCTGGGCCTGACCCGGGGGTCCCGCTTCATCTTCTCCACCGCCGCCCAAAGCGAAACCCCGGATCAAGTCCGAACCGATGAAGACGCCGCGCGCAGCTCGCGACGAGTGTGAACTTAGTGAACTTTGGCGCCGCAACCGCTACGAGGCTCCAATGCCAGCTACCCCCGGCCGTCACCCCGGGCTCGACCCGGGGTCCCGCTTCTTCTCCACCGCCGCCCAGAGCGAAACCCTGGATCAAGTCCGAACCGACGAAGACGCCGCGCACAACACGCGACGAGTGTGAACTTAGTGAACTTTGGCGCCGCAACCGCCACGAGGCTCCAATGCCAGCTACCCCCGGCCGTCACCCCGGGCTCGACCCGGGGTCCCGCTTCTTCTCCACCGCCACCCCAACCGTCGCCCCGGGCTCGACCCGGGGTCCCGCTTCTTCTTCTCCACCGCCACCCAAAGCGGAACCTCTCGATCAAGTCCAAGCCAACGAAGACGTGGCGCGCAACACGCCACCAGTGTGAACTTAGTGAACTTTGGCCGCTATCCGTCGATCGATCCGCCCATCGACGCATTGACCAGCCCGCCATCGACGGTGATCGTCTCGCCCACCACATAATCACCGGCGCGCGCGGCGAGGTAGATCGCCGCCGCCGCCATATCCTCGTCCGCGCCGATCCGGCCCGCCGGGATCTGCTTGGCCACGCCGTCGCCATGGTCGCGTGCCGCCTTGTTCATCTCGCTGGCGAATGCCCCCGGCGCGATCGAGGTGACGTGGATCGCGTCCATCACCAGCCGCGCCGCCATCCGCCGCGTCAGGTGGATCAGCGCCGCCTTCGACGCCTGGTAGCTGTAGGTTTCCCACGGATTGACACGCTGGCCGTCGATCGAGGTGATGTTGATGACCTTGGCCGGCCGCGCGCGCGATGCGGCCGCCTTCAGCATCGGATGCAGCGCCTGCGTCAGGAAGAAGGGCGACTTGACGTTCAGGTCCATGACCTTGTCCCAGCCGCTTTCGGGAAAGTCCTCGAACGCCTGTCCCCATGCCGCACCGGCATTGTTGACGAGGATGTCCAGCCGGTCGGTGTGGCTGGCCAGCCGGTCTGCCAGCGCGCGGCACCCTTCGATGGTCGATACGTCCTGCGGCAGGGCGGTCGCGCCGATCTCCTCGGCGGTCGCGATGCACTGGTCAGCCTTGCGCGCCGACACGAACACCCGCGCCCCCTGCGCCACGAAGCCCGCCGCGATCATCCGCCCGATGCCGCGCGATCCCCCGGTGATCAGCGCGGTGCGTCCGTCGAGCCGGAACAGGCTGCTGGTATCCATCACATCGTCTCTCCACAAACCCGATGTTCGAATTGGCATCGTTACGGGATGGATAGCCGATACCGTAGCAACAAAAAAGGTGTGCTCGCCCATCTTGCGTCGATTGCCGGCACCTGTAATCTCTTTACAAGCGCACAAAGGGGGCAGGGCAGATGGAAAGCAAGATGTTCGCCGGCCACGCCGTCCGCCGCCTGCGCCGCGGCCACGCGCTGACCCAGGCGGCGATGGCGCAGGCGCTGGGCATTTCCGCCAGCTATCTCAACCTGATCGAACGCAATCAGCGCCCGCTGACCGCGACGCTGCTGGTGGCGCTTGCCGAACGCTATGGCTTCGATGCCCGCACGCTGGCGGCCAGCGAGCCGGGCGGCGGGGCGGAGGCGCTGCGCCGTCGGCTGGCCGATCCGATGTTCGCCGACCTCGCGCTCGACCGCGCCGATATCGCCGAATGGCTGGCCGGCGCGCCGGGCGGGGCGGAGGCGTTCGCCCGCGCCTTTGACCGGCTGGGCAGCGGCGGGGCGGGGGCGCCGGTCACCGCCGACCCGGCGGCGGAAGCGCGCGCGACGATCGAGCGCTGGCGCAACCATTTCCCCGACCTCGACGCCCAGGCCGAGGCACTGGCCGACGAACTGCGGCTGGCCGGCGGCGATCCGGCGGCGGCGATGGCCGACCGGCTGCGGGTGCGCCATCACCTCTCGGTCCGGCTGCTGCCGGTGGAGGCGATGCCCGACCGGCTGCACCGCACCGACCTCCACGCCCGGCAGCTCCAACTGTCCGAACGGCTCGACCCCGCCTCGCGCAGCTTCGCGCTCGCCCGCGCGCTGGGCCATGCCGAGGCACGGGGCGAGGTCGATGCGGTGGTGCGCGGTGCCGGCCTGTCCGACCGGACCGCCGAACAATGGCTCCGTCGCCACCTCCACGGCTATTTCGCCGCCGCCGTCATGATGCCCTATGCCCGCTTCCTGCGCGCGTGCGAGGCGACCGGCTACGACCTCGCGCTGCTCGGCCGCCGTTTCGGGGCGGGGTTCGAACATGTCGCCCACCGGCTGACCACCCTCAACCGCGTCGGCGCGCGGGGGCTCTCCTTCTGCCTGCTCCGGCTCGACCGGGCGGGGCAGGTGTCGAAGCGCTTCGCCGGCGCCAGCCAGTCGCCGCTGGTCGAGGGGGCACCCTGTCCGCTGCTCGGCGCCTTCGACGCCTTCGCACGCGGCGGGGAGAGCATCGTGCAGCTGGTCGAACCGGAAGAGGGCGGCCGCTGGCTGACCCTGTCGCGCACCGTCACTCCGCCCGGCGCCCTGGCCGGAGAGGTGCGGGCGCGCTTCGTCGTGATGCTGGGGGTCGCCGCCGATCAGGCGGGCGGCCTCGCGGCGGCGCGGGGCATCGACCTGTCGGCGCCGGGCATGCCGGTCGGGCCGGGCTGCCGCGCCTGCACCCGCAGCGACTGCCCGCAACGCTCCGCCCCGCCGGCCGGGCGCGCCATGCGATTGGACGACCGAGAGGGCGGGCTGACCCCCTTCGCCTTTGCCGGCGACTGACCACACGCTATGACGGCGTTACGTCTCCTTTAACCCTGTCGTGGCAGGAGGTTGGCATGCGAGTCCTTCACATCCTCGACCATGGCCTGCCCCTGCACAGCGGATATACGTTCCGCACGCGGGCGATCCTGACGGCGCAGATGGCGCGCGGGTGGCAGGTCGCCGCCGTCACCGGCGCGCGGCAGGGCGTGACGGCGGTCGCGCAGGAAACGGTGGACGGCATCGATTTCCACCGCACCGTGCCGCCCCGCCAGCTGCCGGCGCCACTCGGCGAACTGGCGGAAATCCGCGCCTTTTCCGCATCGATCGACCGGGTCGTCGACCAGTTTCGCCCCGACATCCTCCACGCTCATTCGCCGGTGCTCGACGCGCTCGCCGCGTTGCGCGTCGCCCGCCGGCGCAAGCTGCCCCTCGTCTACGAAATCCGCGCCTTCTGGGAAGACGCCGCGGTCGGCAACGGCACCGGCACCGAAGGCTCCGCCCGCTACCGTGCGACTCGCGCGCTCGAAACCTGGGCCGTGCGCCGCGCCGATGGCGTCGCGGTGATCTGCGAAGGACTGCGCCGCGATCTGGTCGCGCGGGGGATCGACGCGGGCAAGATCATGGTGTCGCCCAACGGAGTCGACCTGACCCTGTTCGGCGATCCGCCCCCGCCCGACACCGCGCTCGCCGCCGAACTCGGCTTGGCCGGCAAGGAGGTGCTGGGCTATCTCGGCAGCTTCTACGATTATGAAGGGCTCGACACGCTGATCGCCGCCATGCCGGCACTGGTTGCGGCGCGGCCGAACGTCCGGCTGCTGATGGTCGGTGGCGGCCCGATGGAAGCGGCCTTGCGCGCCCAGGCGGCGGCGTCGAGCGTCGCGCACGCCATCCATTTCATCGGCCGCGTGCCGCATCAGGAGGTCGAACGCTATTATGGCCTCGTCGACCTGCTGGTCTATCCGCGCAAGGCGATGCGGCTGACCGATCTCGTCACCCCGCTCAAACCCCTCGAAGCCATGGCACAGCGCCGGCTGGTCGCTGCGTCCGACGTCGGCGGCCATCGCGAACTGATCCGCGACGGCGATACCGGCACGCTGTTCGCACCCGACGATCCCGCCGCGCTGGCGTCGCGCGTCGCCGCGCTGCTCGCCGACCGCTCCGGCTGGGACGCGATGCGCGACCGCGGCCGCGCCTTTGTCGAGGCGGAGCGCAACTGGGCGTCGAACGTCGCGCGCTATCAGCCGCTCTACCAGCGCCTCATCGCCGCACGGCGACCGGGCGCGGTGGTCGGCGATGCATCGATGGTGGACGCATGAACCGCGCACTGCCCCTGACGGTCGCCACGCTGGTCGGGCTGGCCGTCGCGATCGCCATCGCCTTCGTACCGATGTGGCGGATCGAAACGGTGGTGTCCGAAACCGGGCTGCCCGCCTTCCTGTCGATCGCGGAGCCGCCGCTGGGCATAACGGCGCGCGCGGCGCTGATGCTTCTTTCAGGGCTGGCGGTTGCGGTCCCGGTCTGGATCGCGCTGCGCCTGCTCGATCGCGGCCCGGTCGCGCTGCCATCGGCGGAAGCGGTCGAAGAGGAAGCGCCGCCCAGCGTCCGCCGCGCCGATGCCCATCCCGACGCCCCGCCGCGCCCGCCGGTCCGCGCCGTGCGCGATCTGGGTCAGCCGTTCCTCGATCCGGTCGCGCCGGCCGAGCCGGAGGTCGCCCTGCCGCGCGACCTGAACACGCCGATGGCGATGTTCGACCCGGACGCGCTGCCGATGGTGCCGGCCGCCCCACCGCCGACCGTTCGCCCGCTGTTCCGTCCGGCCGCCGAACCCGAGCCCGAACCCGAACCGGTGGCGGAGAGCGAACCCGTTCCCCCCTCGCCGGTGGAACCGCAAGCCCGATCCGCCGAACCTGCGCCCAGCCTGTCGGCGTTGATCGACCGGCTCGACCACGGGTTGCAGCGTCGGCGTGGGGAACGGGGCGATCCCGATGCGGATGCCCCCAATGCCGGCCTCGCTTTGGCACTGGGGGCGCTGCGCCGCATGGCGCGGGGCGAGTAGGGGGTCAGCGTTCCTCGACGCTGAGTATGTCGATCGTTGCCGTCCGTTCGGCCGCGCTCGTGACGACCAGGTCGGCGACCAGATGTCCGCGTAGCGGCAGGTCCGCTTCGGGCAAGTTCGCCAGCCATGGGGCGAATCCAGCCCCGTCGCCGATCAGCGTCAGGTGGTGCCGCGCCCCGTTGAACGTGGCACTCGCCCAAGGCGTCGCCGCCGATGCGACGATCTCGATCGCGATCCCCGCCGCTTCGGCCGCAATGCGCAGCCGCCGTTCGAGCAGGGTCGTGACGTCCGGCCCCCGGCTCACTGCGAACGCTCCTGCCGGTCGATATAGGCCTCGATCCGGGCGATCAGCGGCGGGCGCGGCTGTCGCCCGTTGCGCAGGTCGCCCACCAGTCGCGGATCGCCCGCCGCGCGCCGCCCGAACAGCGTTTCGGGCGTTCCCGTTTCCTGCAGATGCCGGCTGATTCGCTGCAATATGGTGTGCATCCATAACCTCCCGTCCGCTCCCTCGACTCGACAATGTTCTTGATCTGTTCCTTGGAATCCAACATGTCTAGGAAAATTCCTACAAGGAGGACGGCGATGGAAATGGACGATGTCCGCGCGACGATCGCGCGGGTCGCGGCGGAACGCGGGGCCAGCCTGTCCGAATTGTCGCGCCTGTTGGGGCGCAATCCGGCCTATATGCAGCAGTTCATCGAACGCGGTTCGCCCCGCCGATTGTCGGAGGGCGACCGGGCGACGCTGGCGCGCTACCTAGGCGTGTCGGAGGCGGCGCTGGGCGGCCCGGAGGCGCGCGAACTGGTCGCCGTGCCACGAGTCGACGCACTGGCGTCGGCGGGGCCGGGTGGGCTGGTGGATGACGATCGCGGCGACGGCGCGATGCGGATCGACGGCGCGCTGCTACGCCAGTTGCGGGTGCGCCCGGGACAGGCGTCGGTGATCGCGGTCGCAGGCGATTCGATGCTGCCGACGCTGGCGGATGGCGACACCATCCTGGTCGATGGCGGCGACCGGCGCGGCGTGTCGGGGGCGATCCATGTCGTGCGCCATGACGGGGTGTTGCTGGTCAAGCGGCTGGCGCGGGTGCCGAACGGGGTCGAACTGGTCAGCGACAATCCGGCCTATGCCCCGATCCGGGTCGACGGCACGCCCGATATCGTCGGACGCGTCGTGTGGCTGTCGCGCGCGCTATAGGCGGATCACGGCTTCGGCCGGTCCAGCTGCCAGATGGCGACGGCGATCGCGATGCCGAGCGCAAGGCCGATCAGCAGCCCCATTGTCGCTTCGCCGAACACCGCGCCGATGATCGCGCCGCCCATCACGCCCAGCGCGATCGGCATTCCGCCGGCCTTCGGAGTATGCGGTGTCTTGTTCATCCCCGTCGCTTGCCATAGTCGACGGCCGCGCGCCACTCCCGTCCCGCCTGTGTCGCATCGGGACAGGGTGGCGTGCCGATCCGGGATTGCGCGGCGGCCGTTAACGATCAAAGGCGGCGGGGAAGGCGGTCGGTTCGCTTCCGGCACGATCCATGAACCACGGGATGCCATGCTCGACCCTGCACCGCTGCCGCCCTACATCGCCGACCTTTCCGACGTGGGTATCGCACAGCAATTGATGGCCGAATACGGCCCGGTCGCCGCGGAGGAAGCCGCCGCCCGTGCCGGTCAGGCCCGCAACCGGGACAATGTCGTCCAATTCTGCCGCTGGCGACAGGTCGCGCGGCTCGTCACGCTGCTGGAGCAGCCGGGCGCCTGGGGCACGATTCACTGACGTTTCGGGCCGGTTTGCCCTTGGCGGCAAGTGCCCTGCCGGTCTAGGACGAAACGATGTCGAGCTGCCGGCTAGCCGTGCTGTTGAGCGCCGGATGGCTCGCTTTTGCGGGTCCGATGGCGTTCGCGCAGACCCCGCCGGCCGCGCAGGAAACCCCGCTCGATCCGAATGCGCCGCTGACCGACCTGCCCGATATCGGCGTCGCCTGGCCCGATCTGTCGACCGCGCCGACCGACCCGACGCTCGCCACCGGGCCGCAGCGTGCCGGCGGCGAATATCGCTATAATTACCGCATCACCGGCATTGACGAGATCAACAACGACCTGTTCCGCCAGCGGTTCAACGAACTCTCGACGTTGCGCGCGAACGAAGGCGAACCGTCGAACGCGGCGCAGATCGACCGCCGCGCGCGCGAGGATGCCCGGCTGCTCGACGACCTGCTGCGCAACGAAGGCTATTTCGACGCCCGCATCGCGACCAGCGTCCGGCCCGAAGGCGACCGGCTGATCGTGTATCTGGAGGTGGAGCCGGGCCAGCTCTACCGCTTCGCGCAGGTCCGCACGCCAGGTATTGCGGCGGCGGGCGAGAAGGCCGGCGACCTGCGCACGGCATTCGGCCTCAAACCCGAAGCACCGGTACAGGGCGACACGGTGGTTGCGGCGCAGGAAAAGCTGGAGACGACGATCGGGCGCGAAGGCTTTCCCTTCGCCAAGGTCGGCGATCCGCAGATCACCGTCGACCATGCGACCCGCACCGCGACGATCGAGGTCGACGTGCAGCCGGGCGGCGAGCGGCGGTTCGGGCGGATCGTCGCCCGGCCCAACCGCATCTTCGATGGCGATCATGCGCAGAACATCGCCCGGTTCAAGCCCGGCGAAACCTATGATTCGGCGCTGGTCGACGATCTGCGCCGCGCGATCGTGCAGACCAGCCTCGTCTCGCAGGTGCGGCTGACCCCGGTCGAGGGACAGGCGCCGGGCACGGTCGACCTCGACCTCGCGATGGAGCCGGCGCCGCCGCGCACCATCGCCGGCGAAATCGGCTATGGCACCGGCGAAGGCGCGCGGGTCGAGGCGAGCTGGACCCATCGCAACCTGTTCCCGCCCGAAGGCGCGCTGACGCTGCGCGGCGTGATCGGCACCCTCGAACAGGTGGCGGCGGTCACCTTCCGCCGCAACAATTTCCATGGTCGCGACCGGGTGCTGACCGCGCAGATGGCGGCGACCCACCTGGTGCGCAACGCGTTCGAGGCGAACACGCTGTCGCTGTCGGGCAGCCTCGAGCGACAGACCAACATCTTCTTCCAAAAGACCTGGACCTGGTCGCTGGGCGGGGAACTGGTCGCGACCGACGAACGCGACGTGATCGTCGCGACCGGCGAACCGCGCCGCCGCACCTATTTCATCGGCGCCTTGCCCAGCAGCCTCAACTATGACGGCTCGGACGACCTGCTCAACCCGACGCGCGGCTTCCGCCTGGGCGGGCGGATCAGCCCCGAATTGTCGCTGCAGGGCAATGTGTTCGGCTATACCCGTGCGCAGATCGATGCGAGCGTGTATCGTCCGATCACCGGCCGGGTCGTGCTGGCGGCGCGTACCCGGATCGGGTCGATCCTCGGCGCGCCGCGCGATGCGGTGGCGCCGTCGCGGCGCTTCTATGCCGGCGGCGGCGCGTCGGTGCGCGGCTATGGCTTTCAGGATATCGGTCCGCGCGATCCCAACAACGATCCGATCGGCGGCCGCAGCCTTGCCGAATTCTCGCTGGAGGCGCGGGTCAAGGCGTTCGGCAATTTCGGCGTCGTGCCGTTCCTCGATGCCGGCAACATCTATACCTCGACGCTGCCGCGCTTCACCGGCATGCGCTACGGCGCCGGGGTCGGCGTGCGCTATTACAGCAATTTCGGTCCGATCCGCGTCGATGTCGGGACGCCGATCAACCCGCAGCGTGGCGACCCGCGCGTCGCGGTCTATGTCTCACTGGGGCAGGCATTTTGACCGACGAACCCGTCGCAGCGTCGCCGCCGGTCGTGGCGAAGCGCCGTATCGGCTGGGGCCGGCGGCTGGCGCAGCTGGTGTTGGCGATCATCGTCCTGATCGCCGGGCTGCTGGTGCTGATCGACACCGGTCCCGGCCACCGGCTGATCGCGAACCGCATCGCGACGATGAAGCCCGCCAACGGCCTGCGCTATCGCATCGGGCGGATCGACGGGTCGATCTATACCCGCGCACGGCTGATCGACGTGCGGATCTATGATTCCAAGGGCCTGATCCTGCGCGCACCGCTGGCCGAACTCGACTGGCGGCCGTGGGAATTCGTGTCGAACCGGCTGTCGATCAACAGCCTGACCATTCCGCGCGCGATCCTTGCCAAACTGCCGCAGCCGACGCCGACCGGGCGCAAGACGCCGATCCTGCCGAGCTTCGACATTCGCATCGGCCGGCTGAGCGTCGAGCGGCTGGAACTGGCCAAGGCGGTCACCGGCACGCCGCGGATCGGCAAGCTGGCCGGGCAGGCGGATGTCCGCTCGGGCCGGGCGCTGGTCGACCTCGCGCTCGATATCGCCGCCAGCGACCGGTTGCGCCTGCGCCTCGACGCCGAACCGGATCGCGACCGGTTCGACGTCGACGTTCGTGCCCGCGGGGCGGGCGACGGGCTGCTCGCGACGGCCAGCGGTATTCGCCGCCCGTTGTCGGTCGAGATATCGGGCGACGGGCGCTGGTCGGCATGGGACGGGCGGGCGGTCGCCGATGCCGGTCGTGCGCGGATCGTCGACCTGACGCTGGGTGTACGCGCCGGTCGCTATACGCTGGGCGGGACGCTCGCCCCGTCATCGCTATTGCAGGGCAAGCTCCAGCGGTTGACCGCCCGCCAAGTCCGCGTGACCGGCAGCGCGACCTTCGCCGACCGCCGCATCGACGGCGTGCTGGCGTTGCGCAGCGCTGCGCTGGCGATGGAAGCGGACGGCATCGTCGATCTCGGCACCAGCGCGTTCCGCGACCTGCGGCTGCGCGCACGGCTGCTGCGTCCGGCGGCGATGTTCCCGAACATGACCGGGCGCGACATCGAACTGCGCGCGATCCTCGACGGCGAATTCTCGACTGCGCGCTTCGACTATCGCCTGCGTGCGGCCCGACTGGCGTTCGATCAGACCGGGTTCGAACAGGTGGTGGCTGCCGGGCAGGGACGTTTTTCCAAGGCGCCGGTGATCGTGCCGATCCGGCTGGCGGCGGCGCGCGTGACCGGGGTCGGCGATGTTGCGGGCGGTATCCTGCGCAACCTGTCGGTGACCGGCAAGCTCGCGGTCGATGCCCGGACGCTGGTCGGCAACGACCTGATCGTCCGCTCCGACAAACTTAACGGGCGGATCATGCTGACGCTCGACCTGACAACCGGCCGCTACGAGGTCGGGATCAGCGGCGCACTGCAACGCTATCTGATTCCGGGACTGGGGCTGGTCGATGTGCAGACCCGGCTGACGGCGGTGCCGATCCCCGGCGGCGGCACGCGGATCGTCGGCCGCGGCATGGCGCAGGTCCGCCGGCTCGACAACGGCTTCTTCCGCTCGCTGACGCAAGGGTTGCCCCGGATCGAGACCGGGCTGGAGCGCGGCAATGACGGCATCCTCTATCTGCGCGGGTTGCGGCTCACGTCACCCGGCCTGACGCTGACCGGCATCGGCTATCGTCGCCGCGACGGCACCTTCCATTTCGAAGGCAGCGGACGGCAGGTGACCTATGGCCCGGTGCAGCTGGTCCTCGACGGCAATATCTCCAAGCCTACGCTCGACCTGCGCTTCGCCTCGCCCAACGCCACGCTGGGACTGGCGAATGTCGTCGCCCATCTCGATCCGACGGCGGAAGGCTTCGCCTATCGTGCCCAGGGCAACTCGCGGCTCGGGCCGTTCACCGCCAACGGCCGTATCCTGTTGCCGAGCGGCGGCACCGCACGCATCGCGGTCGACGAACTGGAGGTCAGCGGCACCCGCGCCACCGGTGGCGTCGACATCGTCGCGGAAGGGTTCCTTGGCCGGCTGAACGTCGATGGCGGCGGCATTGCCGGCACGATCGACTTCGCGCCGCAGGGCAGCGACCAGCGGATCGACATCGCGCTCGACGCCACGCGCGCGCGCCTCGGCGTCGCCGGATCGGTGCGGCGCGCCCGGCTTGAGGCGGGCGTACTGCTCGCGGATGGCGGCACCACGCTCGACGCGACGATGACCGCGCAAGGGTTCCGGCGTGGCCAGTTGTCGATCCCGCGGCTGGCGGGCAGCGCGA
The DNA here is from genome assembly GCF_028551275.1 of Sphingomonas hankookensis. Classification (NCBI taxonomy): domain Bacteria; kingdom Pseudomonadati; phylum Pseudomonadota; class Alphaproteobacteria; order Sphingomonadales; family Sphingomonadaceae; genus Sphingomonas; species Sphingomonas hankookensis. The sequence goes on along the minus strand of NZ_CP117025.1, from coordinate 3,225,157 downwards.
AGCTGGTCGACGGCGTCGGCGAAGTCCGCGCCGCCATCGCCGGCTCGCGCGGTCGCGCCTTCTCGATCCAGAGCGTGACCCAGGTCACCGCCGACGAATATCGCATCAGCGCGCAGGGCACGCTGGACCGCCGGCCGTTGAAGCTCGAAACCCCGGCGGTGGTCCGGCGCGAAGGCGATGGCTGGCGGCTGGCACCGACCCGGTTCAGCTTTGCCGGCGGCACGGCGACGGTCGGTGGCGCGGTCGGGCCGGACACGACCGAACTGGCGCTGGACGTGACGCGCATGCCGCTGGCGGTGCTCGACATCGGCTATCCGGGGCTGGGGCTGAGCGGCAGCGCGTCGGGCAAGATCGCCTATGCCACGCGCGGCGATACCCCCAGCGGCCGGGTCGACCTGACCATCCGGGGCTTGAGCCGGTCGGGGCTGGTGCTGTCGTCGACGCCGATCGACGTCGGCGTGGCGGCAGTGCTCGACGCGAACCGCGCCGGCGTGCGTGCGGTAATGGCCAGCGGCGGCAGGACGATCGGCCGGGCGCAGGCACGCCTCGCGCCGTTGGGGCAGGGCGATCTCGCCACCCGGCTGGGCAATGCGCCGCTCTTCGCGCAGCTACGCTATGGCGGCCCGGCGGACACGCTATGGCGACTGACCGGCATCGAATTGTTCGACCTGTCCGGCCCGGTATCGGTCGGCGCCGACGTGACCGGCCGACTGAACGACCCACGCATCCGGGGCGTGCTCCGTTCCAGCGGCGCGCGCATCGAAAGCGCGATCACCGGCACCGTGCTGACCGGCGTGGAGGCGCAGGGGCGCTTCGACGGATCGCGGCTGGTGATCGATCGCTTCGCGGCGAATGACGGTCGGCAGGGGCGGGTGACCGGCACCGGCGCGTTCGAATTCGCCGCGGTGCGCGGCTTCGGCATCGACCTGTCGCTCACCGCCGACCGCGCGCGGCTCATCAATACCGACTCGATTGGGGCAACCGTCACCGGTCCGATCCGCGTGCGCAGCGACGGCGCGGGCGGCACCATCTCGGGCGAGGTCCGGATGGATGGCAGCCGCTATCGCCTCGGCCGCGCGACCGCCACCGCGCCGATCCCCCGCCTCAACATCCGCGAGATCAACCGCCCCGACGGCGATGACGAGGCGAGCGCGGCGGTGGTGCCGTGGAAGCTCGACCTGCGCGCCCGTGCGCCCGGCGGCCTGATCGTCACCGGCCTGGGTCTCACCAGCGAATGGTCCGCCGACCTCGCCATCACCGGCGAACCGACCAATCCGATCATCAACGGTCGCGCCGATCTGGTCCGCGGCGATTATGAATTTGCCGGGCGGGAGTTTCAGCTTGATCGCGGGGCGTTGCGATTCAACGGCGAAAGCCCGGCCGACCCCGCGCTCGACATCGTCGCCAATGCCGATACGCAGGGGTTGAACGCGACCATTCGTGTTGCCGGCACTGCCACGCGTCCGGAAATAAGTTTCCAGAGCGTGCCGGCGCTGCCTGAGGACGAATTGCTGTCCCGCCTGCTGTTCGGCACCTCGATCACCAACCTGTCGGCACCGGAGGCGTTGCAGCTGGCAGCCGCCGTCGCCGCGCTCCAGAATGGCGAGGGCGGGCTGAACCCGATCAACGCGGTGCGTCGTGCCGCCGGCCTCGATCGCCTGCGCATCCTGCCCGCCGACCCGCAGACCGGACAGGGGACCTCGGTCGCTGCCGGCAAATATCTGACGCGGCGTTTCTATGCGGAGATCGTGACCGACGGGCAGGGCTATTCCGCCACCCGGATCGAGTTTCAGGTCACGCGCTGGCTGTCGCTGCTGGCGTCGATCTCCACCATCGGTCGGCAGAGCACCAACGTCCGCATCTCCCGCGATTATTGACCCGCGGTCGAACCGGCTGCGCAACGATTGGCCGGGCGGTTCGTATAATGTCCGAACCACCGGAGACGCCGATGACCGCCGCCGCCCCCGCCACCGATGGCCGCCTTGCCCGGATCGCCCTGCGCTTCACCGAATGGGCCGAACGCTGGTTTCCCGATGCCTTCGTGTTCGTCGCGTTGGCGGTGGTCGTCGTCGCCGCGGCGGTGCTGGCCAATGGCGCGCCGGTGGCGTCGGTTGCGAAGAGCTTCGGTGACGGCTTCTGGACGCTGATCCCGTTCACCATGCAGATGGTGTTCGTCGCCATCGGCGGCTATGTCGTCGCGACCTCCGCGCCGATGCAGCGGCTGATCGATCGGCTGGCGCTGATCCCGAAGAGCGGACGCGGCGCAATCGGGCTGATCGCCATCGCTACGATGCTGTCCTCGCTGCTCAGCTGGGGCTTGAGCCTGATCTTCGGCGGCCTGCTCACCCGTGCAGTGGCGCGGCGGACCGAGTTGCGCATGGATTACCGCGCAGGCGGGGCGGCGGCCTATCTCGGCCTCGGCGCGACCTGGGCGATGGGACTGTCGTCGTCGTCAGCGCAGCTACAGGCGAACCCGGCCAGCCTGCCACCGGGGCTGCTGCCGATCACCGGCGTCATCCCGTTCAGCCAGACGATCTTCCTGTGGCAATCGATGCTGATCGCCGCGATCCTGGTCGTGGTGTCGACGGTGATCGCGGTCGCTTCCGCCCCCGGTCGCGACAGCGCGGTGACCGCGCAGGACATGGGGATCGATCCGGCACGCGAGGACGACGCACTGCCGCCGCGGACCCAGCCCGGCGAATGGCTGGAACATGCGCCGCTGCTGACCGTGCTGATCGGGCTGCTGGCGGCCGGATGGCTGGTGCAGGAGTTCGCGCGGCAACCGTGGATGATCGCCATCTCCAACCTCAACACCTACAACTTCCTGTTCCTGATGGCGGGGCTGGTGCTGCACTGGCGGCCCAAACGCTTCCTGAACGCGCTCGCCCGGTCGGTGCCGGCGACGGCGGGCATCCTGATCCAATACCCTTTCTATGCCGCGATCGCCGCGATGATGACGACCGCCAGGAGCGCCGACGGATCGACCCTGTCCGACGTCATCGCCCATGCCTTCGTGTCGCTGAACACCGCCGAGACCTTCCCGATCACCATGGGCGTCTATTCGGCGATCCTCGGCTTCTTCATCCCCTCGGGCGGCGGCAAGTGGTTGCTGGAGGCGCCCTATGTGATGCAGGCGGCGAACGACCTGCAGGTCCATCTCGGCTGGGCGGTGCAGATCTACAATGCGTCGGAGGCGCTGCCGAACCTCATCAATCCGTTCTGGATGCTGCCCTTGCTGGGCATTCTCGGGCTGAAGGCGCGCGACATTGTCGGGTTCAGCTTCCTGCAGCTGATCGTCCACCTGCCGCTGGTGCTGTTCCTGCTCTGGGCGCTGGCGTTTACGCTGCCCTACACCCCGCCGGTCATGCCGTAGCGCGGGCGCGGACCGGGATCGACGCGTTGTAGAGGCTGGCGCCGCGTTCGTCGCGCAGGTCGAACGACAACAGGTCCCCCGCGATCTGCACCATGCCGAAGCCGGCGGCGGCGCGGCAGAAGCGGGTGCCCTCGACTGGCTGCACCGGTCGTGCCTCCATGCCGCCGCCGCACTGGATCATGTCGATCCCGTCGCGACGGATATGCTGAAGGTCGTGGTCATGGCCCGCGATATAGGCCTGCACGCCGTGGCGGTTCAGGATCGGCAGCACCTGCGCGATGATCTCCGGCTGGTCGCCATGGCCGCTGCCGCCGGATCGGATCGGGTGGTGGCCGGTCACGATCTTCCACTTGGCACGCGACTGCGACAGCGCATGGTCGAGCCATGCCAGCTGCTGTTTCGTATCCTGGGACCGCGTGTTGCTGCCGATCACGCCGTCGTTGCTGCGATAGCGTTCGACGAAGGGCGAGGTATCGATCGCGAACAGATCGGCGTCGGCGCGGACCAGCGCCGCATCGGCGACCTGATAATAGCGCGCCGGCATCCGCCACCGCTTGCTGCGCGCGGCATAATCGATCTGCGCCTGCGGGTTGCCGCGATAGTCGTGATTGCCGAGCAGCGCATACCACGGCACCTGCAACGCCGGGTGGGTATAGACGCCCTCGAACACCGACTGCCACAGCGGATCGTCTACCGACGCGACGCCGTCGGTGTAGAAATTGTCCCCGATCGCCAGCACGAAATCGGCCTGTGCTGTTGCGGCGGTACGGCCCATCGCGGCGGCGACATGATGCTGTTCGGGGGTATCGCGCCCCCAGTCGCCGAGGACGGCGAAGGTCGCGCGGTTCGCACTCCGCGCGCGCGACGGCGTGACGCCCAGGCTGGCCGCGCCGATGGCGAACCCGCCGAGCAACGTGCGGCGGTCGAGGATGACGGTCATGGGCGTTCCTGTTGACGGGCGAATGCGGGCCTTGGAGCATGGCGATGTGACGATTGTGTGGCGGTGAGGGTGAGGGGGGATCGCCTAATCCCCTTCACAATCAGCCCGTCACCCCAGCGAAGGCTGGGGCCTCTCGCGGCTCCTGCGGTGGGCTCGTACCGGGAGATTCCCAGCCTTCGCTGGGATGACGTTGGTGGGTGGGGCGGGCGAGCCGGTGCGCGCGGTTAGGGGGCGTTTGCGGTTATCGAAAGCCATCGTCCATCGTCACCCCGGACTTGATCCGGGGTCCCGCTTCTTCTTCGGCGAGCGTGACGCGTGGCAGATCGGACAATGGAAAAAGGCGCCGGAGCATGCGCCCGACGCCTCTTATCCATCAGCGCGACGTGGCGAAGCCACGCCGTCGGTCCTCGCCGTAAGGCGAGGCCGGCCGACAGCGCCGGTGGCACGCTTGCGTGCCACCGGTTGCCGGCACGGCAACCTCAGGCGCTGTAGTACATGTCATATTCGACCGGGCTGGGGGTCATTTCCCACCGCGCCACTTCGCCGCGCTTGATCTCGATATAGGCTTCGATCTGGTCCTTCGAGAACACGTCGCCCTTCAGCAGATAGTCCATATCGGCTTCGAGGCTGTCGAGCGCTTCGCGCAAGCTGCCGCACACGGTCGGGACCTGGGCGAGTTCTGCCGGCGGCAGGTCGTACAGGTTCTTGTCCATCGCTTCGCCCGGATGGATCTTGTTCTGGATGCCGTCGAGACCAGCCATCATCAGCGCCGCATAGGCGAGATAGGGGTTGGCCATCGCGTCGGGGAAGCGGACTTCGACGCGCTTCGACTTCGGACCGGTGCCGTACGGGATGCGGCACGATGCCGACCGGTTGCGCGCCGAATAGGCGAGCAGCACCGGCGCTTCGTAACCCGGGACCAGGCGCTTGTAGCTGTTGGTCGTCGGGTTGGTGAAGGCGTTCACCGACTTGGCATGCTTAATGATGCCGCCGATGAAATACAGGCACATGTCCGACAGGCCGGCATAGCCGTCGCCGGCGAACAGCGGCGAACCACCGTTCCAGATCGAGAAGTGGGTGTGCATGCCCGAGCCGTTATCTTCCTTGATCGGCTTCGGCATGAACGTCGCGGTCTTGCCATAGGCATGGGCGACCTGGTGCACGACATATTTGTAGATCTGCATGCGATCGGCGGTCGTGGTCAGCGTGCCGAAGGTCAGGCCCAGTTCGTGCTGCGCGGCGGCGACTTCGTGGTGATGCTTGTCGCAGGGCAGGCCCATTTCGAGCATCGTCGTGACCATTTCGCCACGAATGTCGACGGCGCTATCGACGGGGGCGACGGGGAAGTAACCGCCCTTGGCACGCGGGCGGTGGCCCATGTTGCCGGCTTCATATTCGCGACCCGAATTGCCCGGCAGTTCGATGTCGTCGATCTTGTAATAGCTGGTCGAATAGCTGTTTTCGAACCGCACGTCGTCGAACATGAAGAATTCGGCTTCCGGCCCGACATAGACGGTGTCGCCGATGCCGGTGGTCTTCAGATACGCCTCGGCGCGCTTCGCGGTCGAACGCGGGTCGCGGGCATAGAGTTCGCCGGTCGACGGCTCGACCACGTCGCAGAAGATGACCAGCATCGGGGTGGCCGAGAACGGGTCGGTATAGACCGCGTCAAGATCGGGCTTGAGCACCATGTCGGATTCGTTGATCGCCTTCCAGCCCTCGATCGACGAACCGTCGAACATCAGGCCGTCGGTCAGCTCGTCCTCGCCCAGGATCGACGCGACCATGGTCAGGTGCTGCCACTTGCCCTTGGGATCGGTGAAGCGCAGGTCGATCCACTCGATCTCTTCTTCCTTGATCCGCTTCAGGATGGTGCTGGCGGTAGTAGCCATCGGAAACTGCCCTTTCTGATTTAAACCCCACGCTCCGGCGCAATCAATCGCCCCGGAACGCCCCGTGATTCGAAATAATGCTGCGTTGCGTCAGATCGCGTCGTCGTTGCGCTCACCCGTGCGGATGCGCAAGGCGGTCTCGACCGGAATGACGAAAATCTTTCCGTCGCCGATGCGGCCGGTCTGTGCCGCCGCGGCGATCGCCTCCACGACGCGCTCGGCCAGGCCGTCCTCGACCACCACTTCCAGCTTCACCTTGGGCAGGAAATCGACGACATATTCCGCGCCGCGATACAGTTCGGTATGGCCCTTCTGCCGACCGAAGCCCTTGGCCTCGGTCACGGTGATCCCGCTCACGCCAACCTCGTGCAGCGCTTCCTTTACCTCATCCAGCTTGAACGGCTTGATGATGGCCTCGATCTTCTTCATGCGCCCTGCCGATCCCCTCGGACGTGACGACCCGGACGGGTCGTTTGCATCCCGTTAAACAATTACCGTGCCAACCGGCGATTCGCCTTGGATACGATCATCGAGCATTCGGTCGAAGCTGTCGATATTGCCCGCAGAAGGGGCAGGGTGCCGGTTTTTCGGGCAGCCGTGACGGAGGCAGGACATGCGTGCGAAGCTGTTCGTCGTACTGGGTATCGCGCTTCTGACGGCTGCGGCAGTGCAGGCAGTCGCCGTGCGCCGCTACCTTCGCGACACATCGGTGACCATCGGCGAGGTAATGGCAACGCCCTATGGCGGAAGCCACCCGGTCATACGGTTCGCGACGGCGGACGGCGTCGTCGTGACCTTTCCCGGCAATGGATGGATCGGCGGCTACGCCACAGGTGACCGCATAGCGGTGCGCTACGATCCGCGACGACCACGGATCAGCCCGGCGATCGACGCGATCGGCAGCGTCTGGGCAGGCGTGATCGCGTCGGTCGTGCTGGGCGTAGGGTTCGTGCTGGGCGGGTGGCTGTCGCGAAGGCGATAAGGCCGGCGCCCTACTTACCCGTACGGCGGCTTCGTAAACCCCTTGGGGCTGAGCGTGAAGATCTCGCACCCATCCTCGGTAATCCCGATCGAATGCTCGAACTGCGCCGACAGCGACCGGTCGCGCGTCACCGCCGTCCAGCCATCCTCCAGCATCTTCACGTCGGGGCGGCCGATATTGATCATCGGTTCGATGGTGAAGAACATGCCGGGCCGCAGTTCCGGACCGGTGCCGGGGCGGCCGGCATGGATCACTTCCGGCGCGTCGTGGAACAGCTGGCCCAGGCCGTGACCGCAGAAGTCGCGGACCACGCCGTAGCGATGCGCTTCGGCATGGCGCTGGATCGCGTGCGCGACATCGCCCATCCGGTTGCCGGGCTTCGCCTGTTCGATGCCGAGCATCAGGCATTCATAGGTCACGTCGACCAGCTTGCGGGCCTTGATCGGCACGTTGCCGACCAGATAGGTGCGGCTGCTGTCGCCATGCCAGCCGTCCAGCAGCGGCGTCACGTCGATATTGGCGATGTCGCCGTCCTTCAGCGCCCGGTCCGACGGGATGCCATGACAAACCACATGGTTGATCGAGATGCAGGTCGAATGGGCATAGCCGCGATAGCCGAGCGTGGCGGGCACCGCGCCGCCCTCGCGCATCAGGCGATAGATGATCGCATCCAGCTCGGCGGTGGTGACGCCCGGCACGACATGCGGGGTGATTTCATCGAGGATGTGCGCGGCGAGGCGGCCGGCGCGGCGCATCCCTTCGAACCCGGTGGCATCGTGCAGCTTGATCGCGCCGGTCCGGGCCAGCGGCATATCGGCGGTGACGGTCTGATAGTCGGTCATCGTGCCCATATAGGCAAGGATCGGGCGCTAGGCGAGGGCGCGTGCCCGCGCTATGCGAAGGGCATGACCGATCGCATCTGGACCGCCGCCCTGCTCGTCATCGGGGATGAGATTCTCTCCGGCCGGACGCAGGACAAGAATGTGTCGCAGCTGGCGACCTGGCTGAACGTGCAGGGCATCCGCCTGTCCGAGGTTCGGGTGGTTGCCGACCGGGAGGATGCGATCGTCGAGGCGGTGAACACGCTGCGGGCGCGCAACGATTATCTCTTCACCACCGGCGGGATCGGCCCGACCCATGACGACATCACCGTCGATTCGATCGCGGCGGCGCTGGGCGTGCCGGTCGTCGTGCATCCCCGCGCGCGGGCGATCCTCGAAGCCTATTACGCAACGCGTGGCGGGCTGACCGACGCGCGGCTGCGCATGGCGCGGGTTCCGCAAGGCGGCGAGCTGATCGAGAACCGGATGTCGGGCGCGCCGGGCATTCATATCGCGAATATCTTCGTCATGGCGGGCGTGCCGCATATCGCCGCGGCGATGCTCGACAGCCTGACCGGCACGATGGAGGGCGGTCGGCCGGTCGTCTCCGGGACGCTCGGCTGCTGGGTGGGCGAGAGCGAGGTGGCCGGGATGCTGGGCGAGGTCGAACGCGCGCATGATGGCGTGGCGATCGGCAGCTACCCCTTCTTTCGCGAAGGCCGCACCGGCGCGAACTTCGTCGTCCGCGCGACCGATCCGGTGTTGGTCGATGCCTGCCTTGCGGACTTGACCGACCGCCTGCGCTCTGCCGGTCACGATCCGGTCGCCGGCGGAATCTGATACGCCGCTTGCTAGGTTGCGGCCGGCTTGATAAGTCGGACAAATAATCGGCAGGAGAGAATGACGTTGGCTTCCCCGACCCGCATTGCGTTGGCCGGCATCGGCAAGATCGCGCGCGACCAGCATATCCCGCACATCGCCGCCAGCCCGGATTTCGAGCTCGTCGCCGCCGTCACCGGCCATGCCGCGCCCGATGGTGTGCCGGGGTTCAAGACCATCGACGAGATGATGGCGGCGATGCCCGATGTGCAGGCGATCTCGATCTGCACGCCGCCGCGCGGACGCCTGTCGCTGATCCAACAGGCGCTCGACCACGGGCTCGACGTGATGATCGAAAAGCCGCCCGCCGCCACCCTGTCCGAAGCGCAGGCGTTCGCCCGCGCCGCCGAACAGGCCGGCAAGGTGCTGTTCGCGACTTGGCATTCGCGCGAGGCAGCGGCGGTCGAACCGGCGCGGCAATGGCTGGCCACCCGCAATATCCGCCGCGTCGCGGTCAATTGGAAGGAGGACGTGCGCGTCTGGCATCCGGGACAGGCATGGATCTGGGAGCCGGGCATCGGTGTGTTCGATCCGGGGATCAACGCGCTGTCGGTCATCACCCGCATCCTGCCGCGCCCGCTGCTGCTCGATGCGGCGGAGCTACGCTTTCCCTCGAACCGCGACGCGCCGATCGCCGCCGATCTCGACTTCACCGACACGGCGGGCGTGCCGGTCCGCGTCGAATTCGACTTCGACCAGACGGGGCCGCAGACCTGGGACGTCGATGTCGAAACCGATGACGGCAACCTGAAGCTGTCGATGGGCGCGTCGCAGATGGCGGTCGATGGCACGCCGGTCGATGTTGGTGACGAGCCCGAATATGCTCGCCTGTATCGCCGTTTCGCCGAATGCCTGCGCGACCGGGTGAGCGACGTCGATCTGTCGCCGTTCGTGCACGTCAACGACGCCTTCCTGTTGGGGCGGCGGGTGACGGTCGGGGAGTTCAGCGAGTAGGGTTGGCATTGCCAGTTCGGCGTGACACACTTCGGGTCGATGGCTGATACCGGGGCCTCGTCTGCCGCGCCAACGGCGCTGAGCCGTTTGGCAGCTTTGGCCCTTGCCCTGCTGACGAATTGGCTCGTCTACTCGGTGACGTTCGACTGGCGGTATCGATACGTCTGCAAATGTGTGGAAGATTTAGAGCTATTCGATGTGCCGCTTTCCGACGCGTCGATATATCCCCGCATTGCGTGGCGTGGCGATGTTCACGTGACACCACCACGGGTTCTGCCATCGAGCGAGGTAGCGGAGCAGACGCTGCAATCGGTGCTGGCCGTATCACCACCGCACCGTATTCGTTTCGTCGTGAACCCCGATGGGCGCGTTGGAAATTGCACGGTAAACGGTCAGGTGCAGTCGGACGATAGTGCCAAATCGATCTGCAGTCGCCTGCGATCGTTGCGATTTCGTCCAGCGACCGACCGGGACGGAGCGCCAATCGCTTACGTTCTTCCCTGACGCATCGCCGCCGCGATCGCATCCCGCGCCCTTGCCGCGACCGCCTTGCGTCCCATGCCCGCCGGATCGAACGGTTCGAGGAAATGGATCGTCAGCGCGATCCGCCCCGGCCGTGCCAGCACCCTCGCAGCATTCGTCGTGCCCGGCTCGTCACCCAGCCACGCGACGTCCCGCGCGTCGCCATAGTCGAGATAGACCGGCTGTACCCTGAGGCCCGGCGGCGGCGGGTCGATCGCACCCAGCAACGCCGCCTTGAACGGCAGCAATTCGCCCGGCGCGCTGGTCGTCCCTTCGGGAAACACCGTCACCGGATGGTCGGCCAGCAGCGCCTGGCGCAGCGTATCGATCTGCCGCGCCACGCCCAGCCGGTCGCCGCGATCGACAAAGAGGGTGTGGTTCAGCGTGCACAGCCACCCGACCAGCGGCGCGTCACGCAACTCGCCCTTGGCGACGAACGCACTCCCGCTCGCCCCGGCAATGGCGAGAATGTCGATCCAGCTTTGATGATTGGCGAGGTAGAGCACGTCGCGCGGCGCCGGCGACCCGATGACGGTGGTCCTGACCCCGACGACCGAAGCGATCCGCCCCAGAAAGCGCGGCGGCCATGGCGAGCGCAGGCGCAATGCCCGCCAACTGCCGTGCAGGATCAGATAGACGACCAGCGCCGCCAGCATGCCGCCCGCCCGTGCGATCAACCGCAGCCGCGCGGGCAGGGGCATGCGCGTCAATCCTTGCGGTCGAGGCTGACGCCGTAGAGTTCCATGCGGTGGTCGACGAGACGGAAGCCCAGGCGTTCGGCAATTTGTTTCTGCAGCAGTTCCAGTTCCGGATCGACGAATTCGATCACCCGGCCGCTCTCCACATCGATCAGGTGATCGTGATGCGCCTCGGGCGAGGGTTCGTAGCGCGCGCGGCCGTCGCCGAAATCGTGACGGTCGAGGATGCCCGCCTCTTCGAACAGGCGCACGGTGCGATACACGGTCGCGATCGAGATGCCCGGATCGATCGCCGATGCGCGTTCATACACCTTTTCGACATCGGGATGGTCGTCGGCTTCGGACAGGACGCGCGCGATGACGCGGCGCTGTTCGGTGATCCGCAGCCCCTTTTGGTGACACAGCGCTTCGAGATCGATCTTGCGGGGCATGAATTCCTGTACGTCCAGACGGGAGAGTTGCGCGCCGTTCTAGCGTGCCGGGCGCGCCAGCGAAAGCCGCTAAACGCGTGCCGCCCGGATCAGGCGCTGCGCCGTTGCGTACCCAGGCCGATCTGCTTGGCGAGCGAGCGACGCTGTTCGGCATAGTTGGGCGCGACCATCGGATAGTCGGCCGGCAGGTTCCACTTCGCGCGATATTGCTCGGGCGTCAGGTTGTAATGGGTCATCAGATGCCGCTTGAGCATCTTGAGCTTCCGCCCGTCCTCCAGACAGACGATATAGTCGGGCTTGACCGACGAGCGCACCGGCACCGCCGGTTCCGCGCGCGGTGCGGGCGCCTCGGCCGGCGAACCGAGCTTGGCGAGCGCACCATGGACGCTGTGGATCAGCGTCGGGATGTCCGCGACATCGATATTGTTGTTTCCGACATGTGCCGCGACGATATCCGCGGTCAATGCGATCAGCGTGCCGTCACGCTCCGCGTCCATTTCCATATCTTCCCTCGTTACGCAGCCGCTACAATTGGCCGTTACCGCTATCGGCCTACCGCGCGGTCATCGCAACAATATAAGTAACATCTTTTGTTATTTGCCCGGAATCGGCCGGACATAGGTGTGTGCGTCGAAGCGTTCGCCACCGCGACCGGCATAATAATTGCGCCGCTCCCCGCATTTGGCGAAGCCTTCGCTGGCATAGAGCCGGGTGGCATCGTTGCCCGCGCGCATTTCGAGGCACAGCCGCACGGCACCCCGCACAGCGGCATCGTCGATCGCCCGCCGCAGCAGGGCGCGTCCGACCCCGCGCCCGCGTTCGTCGGGAAGCACCGCGATCAGCAGCAATTCGGCATCATCGGCCACCGCCCGCGTCAGCGCGAAGCCGACCAGTCGGCCGTCCAGATGCGCCAGCGTCAGCCAGACGCCGGGCAACGACAACATGCCGAGGCATTGGGCAGGGGTCCATGCCTCCCCAAAGCGCGGATCGAACGCCGCCTGCATCACCCGGTCGACCGCGCCGACATCGGCGGCGGTGCCATCGGCCAGCGCGATCGCGACGCGCGTATCGCTCATGCCCGCACGCTCGGCACCGCATCGGGCGCACGACCATAGAGCGGGGCGGGGGGCAGGCTGGCCTGCACCGCCGGAAGCAGCACCGCATCGGCGGCATCGGGCAGGCGGTCGCTGTCGGGCAGGCTGTCGTCGACGCTGCGCAACCGGGCAAGGCCCTGTCCGACCACCCGACGGCGGGCAAGCGCCGCGACCGCATCGGCGGGCTTGCGCGACACCGCCGGGCCATCGGCGACCAGATCGCCGTCGAACGCCTGCTGAAACACCTCGCCATGGCCGCCGTCGAGCACCGCGACGATCGCGTCGCCCGGTTGTTCGGCGAGCGCGGCGGCGGCGATCAGCGCCAGCGACGAATAGCCCGTAACCGGCACGCCCCAGCCGATGCCCAGCCCGCGCGCCGCCGCCAGCCCGACGCGCACGCCGGTAAAGCTGCCCGGACCGCAATCGACCAGGATCGCATCGGCGCGTCCTTGATCGGGCAGGGCGGCGATCATCGGCACCAGCCGTTCGGCATGGCCGCGCCCGACGACGACATGGTCGTGTGCGATCACGGCGCCATCCTCGATCAACGCGACCGAGCAGGCGGCGGTGGCGGTTTCGATGACCAGCGTCCGCACGAGGGGGTCAGGCGATCCGGTTGAACTTGGCGAAATCGGGCCGGGGCGACCGCGGATGCAGGCTGGCGGTATCGCCATAGCCGAGCGTCGTGATGAAATTGGCGTGGACCGACGGCGTATCGGCAAAGAACGCCTTGTCCACCGCGCCGGCATCGAAGCCCGACATCGGCCCGGTATCGAGCCCCAGGGCGCGTGCCGCGAGGATCAGATAGGCGCCCTGCAACGACGAATTGCGAAAAGCCGATGCCTGGCGCAGCTCGGCATTACCGTCGAACCACGACTTCGCATCGGTATGCGGGAATAGTTCGGGCAGATGTTCGTGAAATTCGGTGTCCATGCCGATGATCGCGGTCACCGGCGCGGCGCGAATCTTGTCGGGGTTGGTCCCGCTGGCGCAGGCGGCCAGCTTGTCCTTCGCCTCTGGCGAGGTGCACCACACGATCCGCGCCGGCAGCTGGTTGGCGCTGGTCGGCCCCCATTTCAGCAGGTCCCAGATCGCGTGCAGCGTCGCGTCGTCGACCGGCCGATCGGTATAGTTGTTGAACGTGCGCGCGCTGCGGAACAGCGTGTCGAGCGCCTGGTCGTCGAGCTTGGCCATCAGACTGCACGAACCTCCGTGACTTCGGGGACATAATATTTGAGCAATTGCTCGATCCCGTTCTTCAGCGTCGCGCTGGACGACGGGCAGCCCGAACAGGCGCCCTGCAGCTGGAGATAGACCTTGCCCTGGTCGAACCCGCGATAGACGATGTCGCCGCCGTCATTCGCCACCGCCGGACGGACGCGGGTTTCGATCAGTTCCTTGATCTGTTCGACGATGTCGGCGTCTTCCGGGTTGTCCGTGAAGGCCGCGTCCTCGGCCGGAACCGAGAAGCCGGCGGTGCCGGTCGCGTGGAACAACGGCATGCGCCCGCCGAAATGGTCGAGCAGCAGCGCCAGCACATCCGGCTTCAGATCGGCCCATTCGCTGCCCGGCGCCTTGGTCACCGACACGAAGTCGCGGCCGAAGAACACGCCGACGACATCGCCCAGCGCGAACAGCTGCGTGGCGAGGGGCGATGCTTCCGCTTCCTCCGGCGACGCGAAGTCGCGCGTGCCGGCGTCCATCACGACCTGCCCGGGCAGGAATTTCAGCGTCGCCGGATTGGGCGTGGATTCGGTTTCGATCAACATGGCGTCCATGTGGCGGCATGGGCACGGGGGATCAAGGGCGGTTGCGGAAACGCTGGGTTGTGCGGTGGCGACCCGCGCGTTGCCACGATTGTTACGCTCCTGTACGAGCCGGGAAAGGCAGAAGGGGAACGTGCCCGTGATCGAGACGCATCTGGCGAAACTGCGCGCACGCGACACGATTTCCGAGGAGGAGGAGCAGGTCATCCGTGCCTCGCTGGGCGAGGTGCGCGAATTGCGGGCGCACGTCACCTGCATCCGCGCCGGCGAGCGGCTGAGCGCGAGCACGCTGCTGCTCGACGGGTTGATGTGCCGCTACAAGGATCTGCCGGGCGGCGAGCGGCAGATCACCGAATTGCATGTCGCGGGCGACTTTCTCGACCTGCACAGCTTTTCGCTGAAACAGCTCGAGCATAATGTCATGGCGCTGACCCCGTGCCGCGTCGTGCTGGTGCCGCATGCCAAGCTGACCGAGATTACCGAGACCCAGCCGCATCTGGCGCGGGTCTACTGGTTCCTGACCGCGCTCGATGCCGCGATCCACCGCGAATGGGAATTGTCGCTCGGCCGGCGCAGCGCGATCCAGCGGATCGCCCACCTGATGTGCGAGTTGCGCGTGCGGCTGGGCCTGATCGGGCAGGCGGACGATGACGGCTTCGCCCTGCCGCTGACCCAGTCCGACCTGTCCGACTGCACCGGCCTCACCCCGGTCCATGTCAACCGCACGCTGCGCGACCTGCGCGAACGCGGGCTGATGGATTTTCGCGGGCGGCGGGTGACGATCCATGATCTTGCCGGGCTGACCGCGCTGGCCGAGTTCGACGATTCGTACCTGTATCTCCGTCGCGAGGAGCGTTGACGCCAAGCTGAGCCGGGGCTGAACCAGAGGCGCGTTTCACCTTTATATTTGCAGCGCGCTGTCGATACTGGTCGGGGCGTTGCAACGACGCTACACCTGCCGCCCATGGCATCTTCGTTTCGTCTGGCCACGGGTGCGTTCACGACCCTGGCCCTGATCGCCGCGCCGCTCGCTGCGCAGACCCCGCCCGCATCGCCCGCGCCCAGTTCGCCGGCACCGGCACGCCAGCTCCCGCCACTGGAACCGGTGGCGCAGGGGCCGGACACGCCGTGGCTGTTCAAGGGCAGCGACATTCCGCCCGACCGGTCATGGACCTATGGCGTGCTGTCCAACGGCCTGAAATATGCGGTGCGCAAGAATGGCGTGCCGCCGGGGCAGGTCGCGATCCGCGTCGCGATCGGCACCGGATCGCTGATGGAAACCGACAGCGAGCGCGGCTTCGCGCACCTGATCGAACATCTGACCTTTCGCGGGTCGGTCCATGTGCCCGATGGCGAATCGAAGCGGGTGTGGCAGCGTCTGGGCGTCACTTTCGGCTCCGACAGCAATGCGTCGACCAGCTTTACCCAGACGGTCTACAAGCTCGACCTGCCCTCCGCCACGCCCGCCGGGCTGGACGAGAGCATGAAGATCCTGTCGGGGATGATGGCCGAACCGACACTGACCCAGGCGGCGCTCGATGCCGAACGCCCGGTGGTGCTGTCCGAACAGCGCGAACAGCCCGGGCCCCAGGTCCGTTTCGGCGATGCGGTGCGTGCGCTGTTCTTCGCCGGGCAGCCGCTGTCCGACCGTTCGCCGATCGGCAATGTCGACACGTTGCAGGCGGCGACTGCCGCCAGCGTGAAGGCGTTCCACGACCGCTGGTATCGCCCCGACCGCGCGATCATCGTCATCGCGGGCGACGCCGATCCCGCCATCCTCGAAGCGATGGTGAAGAAGCATTTCGCAGATTGGCAGGGCAACGGCCCGTCGCCGGCCGAGCCGAAGTTCGGATCGCCCAAGGCGGGCGAGCCGGTCGCCGCGGCGGTCAGCGAACCGACCATGCCGACGCTCGTCCAGATGGCGGTGCTGCGGCCGTGGACGGTCGGTGACGACACGATCCTGTTCAACCAGGAACGGATGATCGACCAGATTGCGCTCCGCATCCTCAACCGCCGGCTGGAAAGTCGCGCGCGTGCCGGGGGCAGCTATATCTCGGCCGGAGCGAACCTCGACGACGTGTCGCGTTCCGCGAACATCACCCAGCTGTCGATCCTGCCGCTGGGCGACGACTGGGCGGCGGCGTTGCGCGACGTGCGGCAGTCGATCGCCGATGCGATGCGCACTGCGCCTACCCAGGCGGAGATCGACCGCGAGGTCGCGGAAATCCGCGCGGGCATGGAGAATGAGGTGCGCACCGCGCCGGTGACGGCGGGCGCGCTGCTCGCCGACAATCTGATCGCCGCGACCGACATTCGCGAAACCGTCGCCGGGCCGGAAACGTCGCTGCGCATCTTCGAAGGGGCGGTGACCAAGAAGTTCTTCACCCCGGCACGCGTGCAGGCGGCGACGAAGAAGGTCTTTGCCGGCACCGCCACCCGCGCGATTGTCAACACCCGCACTCCCGATCCGACCGCGCAGACCAAGCTGACCGCCGCGCTGACGCAGAAGATCGCCGGCAGCGCGAGCCGGCGCAGCGGGCAGGGGGCGATCGGCTTCGACCGGCTGCCTTCGCTCGGCAAGCCGGGTGCGATCACCGCGCGCAGCATGGCGCTGAGCGATCCGCCGATCGAACGTGTCGACTTCGCCAATGGCTCGTCGCTGCTGCTGTTCCCGAACGAGTCCGAAACCGGCAAACTCTATGTCCGCGTCCGGTTCGGCCGGGGGCTGAACGCGCTGCCGGCCGACCGTCGTACGCCGGCCTTTGCGGCCGACCTCGCGCTGGTGGCATCGGGCATCCAGACGCCGAAGGGCGTACTGGGGCAGGAGGAGCTCGACCGGCTGACCGGCGGGCGGCAGATCGGGCTGTCCTTCGGGATCGACGACGACGCGTTCAGCCTGTCGGGGATCACCACCGCCGCCGACCTCGCCGACCAGCTCAAGCTGATCGCGGCGAAGCTGCAATCGCCGGCATGGGATCCCGCGCCCGTCGCCCGCGCGCGGGCGGTGATGCTGGCGAGCTA
Organism: Sphingomonas hankookensis; assembly: GCF_028551275.1. Lineage (NCBI taxonomy): Bacteria > Pseudomonadati > Pseudomonadota > Alphaproteobacteria > Sphingomonadales > Sphingomonadaceae > Sphingomonas > Sphingomonas hankookensis. The sequence continues at coordinate 3,207,784 of NZ_CP117025.1, read as the reverse complement.
TGATGCGCTGGGCGCCTCGCCCGACGGCGTGATGGCGCGCGACCTCGACGCGCTGCTCCACGATAACGACCCGCGCTGGGGCACGCCCGACCGCAAGGAGATCGAGGCGCTGACCCCGGCGGCGTTCAAGGCGCTGTGGGCGCCGCTGCTCGCCTCTGGTCCGATCGAGGTGCAGGTGTTCGGCGATGTGCAGCAGCAGCCGGCGATCGACGCGGTTGCCGCGACGATCGGCGCGATGGCGCCGCGTCCCGCCGCGACCACCCCGCCGCCGCCGGTCCGCTTCCCCGCGCATGTCGCGACGCCGGTCACCCGCACGCATAGCGGCCAGCCCAATCAGGCTGCGGCGGCGATCGCGTGGCCGACCGGTGCCGGCAGCGCGGGGCTGGCCGAAAGCCGCAAGCTGGAGGTGCTGGCTGCCGTCTTCCGCGACCGGCTGCTCGACCGGCTGCGCAGCCAGGCCGGGGTCAGCTATTCGCCGAACGTCGACAATGGCTGGCCGGTCGGCCTGCCCGGCGGCGGGCGGATCATGGCGATCGGCATGGTGCCGCCGGACAAGACCGGCTTCTTCTTCGACCTGGCGCGCGAACTGGCGGCCGACCTGGTCAAGACGCCGGTGCCCGAGGACGAACTCGACCGCGCCAAGCTGCCGGTGATCCAGATGGTCGCACGCATGTCGAGCGGCAACATGTTCTGGATGAACCAGACCCAGGGCGGCACCCGCGATCCCGCGCGGCTGGCGGCGATCCCGGGCATCATCAACGACATCCGGGCCACGACCCCGGCCGAGTTGCAGGCGCTGGCGGCGAAGTATCTGGTGCCGGCCAGGGACTGGTCGATGCAGGTGCTGCCGGAGAAGAAGTAAGGCTCCTCCCCGGAACGGGGAGGGGGGACCATCTGCAGGATGGTGGAGGGGGGCGTCCGCACACGAACCGGTGGCGGGCGCCCCTGACTTTTAGAAAGAAGGTAGGGGTTCGCGCGGAGGCGCGGAGACGCGGAGGGGTTGCGTTCCGGGCGAAGCGCTCGCGAACGGGAGACCTTGCGTGACCGGATAGGCTGATAGTGAGGCCGCTGACGCGGGGAACGCTGGCACAAGGCGCAACCCCTCCGCGTCTCCGCGCCTCCGCGCGAACCCCTACCTGCTTCTACGCCTCCACAACCTGACGAACCGGTGCGCCTGCCAGCACCGCGAGCCCCCAGATCGCGAACCCGCCCAGCGCCAGCCCGGCACCGACGATCCCCGTCGACGTCCACCCATAGCCTGCCGCAATCGCCAGCCCCCCGGCCCATGGCCCGATCGCATTGGCGGTATTGAACGCCGAATGGTTGAGCGACGCCGCCAGACTCTGCCCCTGCTGGGCGATGTCCATCAACCGCGTCTGCAACACCGTGCCCAGCGCCCCGCCGATCCCGATCAGGAACACGATCGCCAGCATCGACCATAGCTGCCCCGCCGCCAGCGGATAGAGTGCCAGCGTCGCCGCGCTCCATAGCAGCAGGCCGCCGGCGGTCGGCATCAGCGCGCGGTCGGCGAAGCGCGGCACGACTAGATTGCCGAAGGTCATGCCCGCGCCGAATACTGCCAGCACCACCGGCACCATCGCCGGCGCGGCACCGGTCACCTCGATCAGCGTCGAGGCAAGATAGGTGTACACCGCGAACATCCCGCCAAAGCCGATCGCGCCGATGCCGAGCGTCAGCCACAACTGCCCTGATTTCAGCACGCCCAGCTCGGCCAGCGGGCTGGCTTGTACGTCCGGCCGGTCATGCGGCGCGGCCCAGGCGACCATCGCCATCGTCGCCGCCGCTAGCACCGCGACCACGCCGAAGCCCCAGCGCCAGCCGAGTGCCTGTCCCAAAGCGTTGGCCAGCGGCACGCCGACGATCGTCGCGACGGTCAGCCCCAGCATCACCCGCCCGATCGCCTGCGTCCGCTTCTCCGCCGGCACCAGTGACGCGGCGACCAACGCGGCGATTCCGAAATAGGCGCCATGCGGTAGTCCGCTGAAGAAGCGCGCGATCAGCATCGCCTCATAGGTCGGGGCCAGCGCGCTCGCCGCATTGGCGATGCCGAAGCACGCCATCAGCGCGATCAGCACCGTCCGCCGCGCCATCCGCGCGGTCATCACCGCCAGCAGCGGGGCACCGACGACCACGCCCAGCGCGTAGGCGCTGATGACATGCCCCGCCGTCGGCTCGTCGATGCCGAGGCCGGGCGCGAAGAACGGCACGAGGCTCATCGTCGCGAACTCGGTCGTCCCGATCGCAAAACCACCCAGCGCGAGCGCGAGATGGACGAGGGCAGGGCTACGGGTTGGGGTCACAGGCAGGCTCCTTGCTGCGATGCAGCATTAGAAGCGGGCCATATGGGATGGGGCCGGGGCAGTTCAACACTGAATAGCTATGCGGTGGCAAAGGGCGCTGCCGAATGCCGGCACTGTCGTGTTCGCCCCAACCGTCATCCCCGCGAAGGCTGGGATCTCCCGGTTATGCTTGGGGCAGGAGCCGCTTGAGGAACTAGCTTTTGCTGGGGCGACGCGCTGGTTCGGGCGGATCGGCAGCAAGCTTCGGCCTGGTCGCCGCTGCGCGCTACCGCGACGCGAAGTGGATCAGGACGCGGCGGTCCGGCAGCAGCATCGCAAAGCCGGTAGAGTACAGGTCCGATGCGAACGGCCGTCCGTCCGACACGGAGCGGTCGAAGACATAGTCCTTACCCCGCCGGTGCCGGGCGAGATCGATATCGGCCAGCAGCCACGCGGGCGGCGCGGCGACCGTGACCGGCTGCGTTGCCGGGGCCGATTCGAGCGCGCGGGCGATCTTGGCGGCATCGCCCTCGGAATAGCGGACTACGACCCACAACGCCCGGTCGGTCGGGCCGAAGCCGTCGTCCCTGCCGACGGGGTCGAGCGACCACCGCGCCTCGACCGGCACGGGTTGCAGCGTGACGAGCTTTCGCAACGTGGCGACGTCGTTCCGTGCGCCTTCGACCATATCTGCCGTGCTCTTCGAACAGCCGGGCGACCCTGCCATGACCAGCGCCCCGATCGCGAGCGTCCGGGCCAGCCGCTTCACGTCCGGTTTCGGATGCGGCGGTTGTCGTCGACCACGACGCCTAGCGCATAGGCGCTGATGACATATCCCGCCGTCAGCTCGCAAATGCCGAGGCCCGGCGCGAAGAACGGCACGAGGTTCATCGTTGCGAACTCGGTCGTCCCGATCGCAAAGCCACCCAGCGCGAGCGCGGGATGGACAGGGCAGGGCTGCGGATCGGGGGCACCGGCACGCTCCTTGTTTTGGTGCAGGTTCGGAAGCGGGCGATATGGGATAGGGTATCGCCGGTTCAACGGTGAATAGCTATGCGCGACGTCCTGGCGTCTGCCTGTGACGGCAACGTTTTTTTCCCCGTCATTGGGGTTCCAAACTTTCCTGCCACCTTTGCGACCGTTGTCTGGGATCGGGCAACGCCGACCTGCGTTACCTCGCAACTGCTCAGGATGCCGGCGTTGGAATGGTAACCGGAACTGCGCTTCACGCCTGGTACAGGCCCTACACGTATGACAAGCGTGGAATCGGAGGTGGATGGATGCGATCTGTATCGGGAACGGTTCGGGCGGTTGTGCTGGCTTCGGCTATGTTGGTGTCTGGCGTAGCCGGTGGTTTGCCGGCAGTCGCAACCGGTGTCCACGCGGCTGGGCAGTGGCCGACTTATGTGAATGCGCGCTACGGCTATCGCGTCTGCTATCCAGCCGGACTGCTTCGGCCGGCTGCAGAGGCCCCGAACGGCGATGGGCGCCGCTTCAACGGCGCGGGTGGTGCCGTCTTGCGCGTTTGGGGCAGCAATAACGCGCTGAACGACACGGTTGCCTCGAGCGCGGCCGAGGATCGCAAACGGCTGACCCAAAACGGGCAGGTGAGCTATGCCGTGACGCGTCCGAACTGGTATGTGCTGTCGGGACGTCAGAATGGTCAGATATTCTATCTAAAATCGATGCTTGCCCACGGTACGTTCAGCACGATGGAGTTGCGCTACCCCGCAGCGGCGCAACGCCAATGGGCGCCGGTCGTCGCGCGCCTGTCGAAGTGCTTCAGCGCCGCATAGGCCAGACGGGGAGAACCGTTCCAGGGACGGCCTTACCGCACGTTAAATCGATAGAAGTTGTTGCTGTTCATCAGAGACTTCAGCTTCCGACCATAGCCTGGATCGGTTGCATAGACGCCGGTCAGCGCATCCGCGAAGGCGTTCGGGTCGGGCAGGGTCGCTCGCGCGTTACGATAGGGGCGACCGGTCGCGAGCAACCTGCCATGGTGATCGAATGCGTCCGCGATCGAGGCAAAGGCGCGAAATCCAGCGCGGATGCGGACGCGCTGGCCGTTGATGACTTCTTCGGTGCCGGTGCTGACCGATGGTTCACCACGCCTGGCCTTGATGCCGAAGGGATTGTTGCTGCCGGGAGGCATTCGGCTGCCCCATGCGCTTTCCAAGGCCCATTGGGCCAGCGTGACGGAAGCGGGGATGCCCCAACGTGTCTGAGAGGCCTGGCGGCACGGATTACCGCATCGGGTGGCGTGCGCCCGCGCGCGGCCATGGTATCGGGAGTCGGTGGCGTTGCGCGGGTAACTGGGACCGCCGGCCCAGGCGTGCGTGGAGGACGACGCGAAACAGGGGGTGCAACAGGTGGCGGTGCCTTGCGTACTTCAGCCCGGGGAATGCTGTGCACGCGCCTGGCGCCGTTGAGCGCACGCAGTGTTGGCCCACCCGGATCGACGCGACCATCGGGCTGGCGCACGATGCCGTGGCGGCGTTGCCAGCGGGCAATGAGATCTACGGTAAGTGGACCGGCATCGCCATCGATCACCAGCGGCCGGACGCCGGAGGGTAGATGTTCGTTGAGCAATTGCTGTACGGCGGCCACATCGGGCCAGCGATTAAGCCCGCCCCGGCCCACGGATCCGGCAAGGCGCACTTCGGCTGCATGGCGCATCTTCCACCTTCTCTATGTCGTCGTTCGATGACGCAGCCGATTAACGCAGATCGAGCCGCTGGGATGCGTCACGTCGGCCGTCCGTATTGCGACGCCACAGGCTCGTCGGCCGCGATCAATTTCGGTACAGCGCGTCCAGCCGCTCGCCATACACCTCTTTCAACACATGCCGCCGGATCTTCAGGCTGGGCGTCAGCTGCTGGTTCTCGATGGTGAAGGGTTCGTCGGCGATGATGAAGCGGCGGATGCGTTCGGTGACCGACAGGTCCTTGTTGACCCGCTCCACCGCCGCGCCGAGCGCCGCGCGATAGTCGCTGTCCTCGCGCAGCTTCGCGAAGTCGCAGCGTGCTCCGCCCTTCGCACAGAATTGCTGGGTCCATTCGGCGTCGGGCACGATCACCGCGACCATATAGGGGCGCCGGTCGCCCGCGATCATCGCCTGCGCGATCTCGTTCTGCAGGGTCAGCATCCCCTCGACCTTTTGCGGCGCGACATTGTCGCCCTTGTCGTTGACGATGATATCCTTCTTGCGGTCGGTGATGCGGATGCGGCCCTTGGCGTCGATCTCGCCGATATCGCCGGTGTGCAGCCAGCCGTCCTTGAGCACGCGCGCCGTTTCCGCCTCGTTGCGCCAATAGCCGTGCATGACCAGTTCGCCGCGCACCAGGATTTCGCCGTCCTCGGCGATGCGGACCTCGGTCTCGGCGAGCGGCGGACCCACCGTGTCCATCTTGATCCCCGCCGCCGGGCGGTTGCACGAGATGACCGGCGCCGCCTCGGTCTGGCCATAGCCTTGCAGGAAGCACAGGCCGAGCGACTGGAAGAACCCGCCGACTTCCGGGTTGAGCGGGGCGCCGCCCGACACCATCGCCTTCAACCGCCCGCCGAAGCGCTTGCCGACCTTGGGTTTGAGCAGCGTGTCGACCAGCAGCTTGGTCGGCCGGTCGAGCAGGGTGGGGCCGTTCTCCTTGCCCCCGATCGTGACGGCGCGGTCGAGCAGCCACGACGATACGCGGCCCTGTTTCTGCACCGCCTTGGTAATGCGGGTGCGCAATACCTCGAACAGGCGGGGGACGACGACCATGATCGTCGGGCGGACTTCCTCGATATTGCTGGCGAGCTTGTCGAGGCCTTCGCTATAGTAAATCTGCCCGCCCAGCGCGATCGGGAAGTGCTGGCCGCCGGTATGTTCATAGGCGTGGCTGAGGGGGAGGAACGACAGGAACACCTCGTCGTCCCAGCCGAAATCCTCCGAGATGACGGTGCAGCAGCCATTGACGTTGTGCAGGATCGCGCCGTGATGCTGCATGACCCCACGCGGGGACCCGCCGGTGCCCGAGGTGTAGATGATGCAGGCGAGGTCGTCGCGGGTGAAATCGGCCTGCGCCGCGACGCTCGCCGGGTCGGCGGGGTGCCGGGCGATCAGGTCGTGCCAGTCGTGGAATTCGAGGCTGCCCTGCTGCGCGGTCTTCATCCGTTCGATCATGATGATCTTTTCGGACGACTGGGTGGTGCGCAGCGCGGCGGGGAGGACGGTGCGCGCCAGCTTTTCGGTCGACACGATGATCGCGCAGGCGCCCGAATTCTCGATGATATGGCCATGGTCGCGCACGGTATTGGTGACGTAGGTCGGCACGGTCACGCAGCCGGCCGCCATGATCGCCAGGTCGGAGATGCACCATTCGGGCCGGTTCTCGCTGACCAGCATCACCCGGTCCCCGCGCTTCAGCCCGATCGCCTTGAGCGCCGTGGCGAGGCTGGCGACCTGTCGCGCGGCATCGGCCCAGCTGATCGACTGCCATGCGCCCGCCTGTTTGCTCCACAGGAACGGCGCGTCGCCGCGTTCGGCCGCCCGCGTAAAGAACATCGCGACCAGATTGGGGAATCGTTCCAGTTGCCGGGCCATTGCTTATCCTTCTCCTGTCGCCGGGTGTAGGCAGGCGGAACCGGTACGGCAACGTTCGACAGCGGGTGACGGGGGCGACCGCGTTGGTTAGACAGGCGGTCATGAAGATGTTCGCCACCACCGTCGCCGCGCTCGCCACCGTCACGCTGGGGGGCTGCAACGTCCTGCCCTTCGGGAAGAAGGAGGTGGCGACGTCTGCGACACAGGCGCCGCCGACCGCGCCGGCGGGACAGGCGCAGAAGTTCGTGATCTCGGCCAACCCGATCGCCAGCGAGGCGGGGATGGCGGTGCTGCGCAAGGGCGGCAGCGCGGTCGACGCGGCGATCGCGGTTCAGGCGATGCTGTCGCTGGTCGAACCGCAAAGCTCCGGCCTCGGTGGCGGCGCGTTCCTGACCTATTTCAACGCGAAGACCGGCAAGGTCGAAATCTATGACGGGCGCGAGGTTGCGCCCGCCGGCGCCACGCCGACCATGCTGATGGGCGCCGATGGCCAGCCGCTGCCCTTTGCGCAGGCGGTGCTGAGCGGGCGGGCGACCGGGGTGCCGGGCGCGGTCAGGATGCTGGGGCAGGCGCATGCCGACCATGGCACGCTCGCCTGGAACCAGTTGTTCGACGATGCGGAAGAGGTCGCGCGCAAGGGGTTCGTGATCTCGCCCCGGCTCGGTCGGTTCCTGGGCGGCAAGTCGCCGCAGTTGCAGGCGGAGGATGTCCGCCGTTACTTCAAGGGCAAGGGCGGGGCGCTCGCCACCACCGGCGACCGGATCAGGAATGGCGACTATGCCGATTTCCTGAAGCGGCTGGCCAAGCAGGGGCCGGACGCGCTGTACACCGGCAAGACCGCCGAGCGGATCGTGGCGAAGACCACCAGCGGCAGCCTGCCCGGCACGATGACGCTTGCCGACCTCGCCGCCTATCGCGCGGTGAAGCGCGATCCGCTGTGCGGCAACTGGCGCGCGTACATCGTCTGCACGCCGCCGCCGCCGTCGAGCGGGGTGGGGCTGCTCGAGCTGCTCGCGATCCTCGGCCGCACCGATATCGACAAGCGCGGGCCGAACGACCCGCAGAGCTGGTATCTCTTCGCCGAGGCGAGCCGGCTGATGTATGCCGATCGCGACCTGTATGTCGGCGATCCCAAGTTCGTGAACGTGCCGGTCGCAGGGCTGCTCGCCCCGGCCTATATCGCCGAGCGGGCGAAGCTGATTGGCCCGTTCGCCGGACCCGCCCCGGCGGCGGGCGTGCCGGCCGGGGTGGTGACGGCGGCGGCGGACACGACGCGCGAGCCGGCGGGCACGTCGCATTTCATCGTCGGTGATGCGCAGGGCAATGTCGTGTCGATGACGACCACGGTCGAGAGCTTCTTCGGCACCGGGCGGATGGTCGACGGCTTCTTCCTGAACAACCAGATGACCGACTTCGCCTTTTCACCGCGCGATGCGCAGGGCCGGCCTGCGGCCAATGCGGTGGCACCGGGCAAGCGGCCGCGGTCGTCGATGACGCCGCTGGTGATGATCGACCGGCAGGGCAAGTTCGCCGGGGCGCTGGGATCGGCGGGCGGCAATGCGATCCTCGCCTATGTCGGCAAGTCGCTGGTCGGTGCGGTCGAATGGAAGCTGACCATGCAGCAGGCGCTGGCGCTCCCCAACCTCGTCGCGCGGGGCAGCAGTTTTCAGGGGGAGGTGACGAAGTTCTCGCCGGAAATCCTGAGCGGGCTGGCGGCACGGGGTGTCCGGTTGCAGCCGGGGCAGGGCGAGGATTCGGGGCTGCACGGGGTCATCATCCGCGACGGGAAGGTCGATGGGGGTGTCGATCCGCGGCGTGAGGGTAAAGTGATCGTGGAGTAGAAGGTTGGTTCGCGCGAAGGCGCGAAGGTACGAAGAAGAAGGACGAGGGGTTCGCGCAGAGGCGCGGAGACGCGGAGGAGGTGCATTTGCGGCTCCGTCTCGCGTCAGCCAGACCTTCGCTCTTCCGGAAGCCAGCAGCATGAAGGCCGCTGGCGCGGCTGACCGATCCGCGAACGCAACCCCTCCGCGTCTCCGCGCCTCTGCGCGAACCCCTTACTTCTTCCGCCGAACCGTCGCGAAATGTTCGGCCCGTTCGAGCAGCAGCGTCAAATCCTCCCGCGCGATATCGAACGCGTCCGGCGTCTCCGCCAGCGCGGCGTCGATATCCTCCAGCCGGACCCCGCCCGGCTCCACTGCCGCCTGAATCGCGGCGGGGGTCGCCGGCTGGTGCGGATAGCTGAGTGCGGTCATGCGGTGATAGAAGATGCCGATCGACACCAGCGCGATCGAATTGATCCCGACCGGCGCGAAGGCGAAGGCATAGCCCGCATCATGGATGCCCGCACTGCCGATCACCGCCGTCAGCGCCGCCGCCCCGCCCGGCGGATGCAGGCAGCGGCACAGCGACATGAGGAGAATGGCGAGGCCCACCGCGACCCCGGCGGCGATCGTCACATTCGGGATCGCCTGGAACACCGCGACACCGACCAGCGTCGACAGGATGTTGCCGCCGACCACCGGCCAAGGCTGGGCGAGCGGACTGGCCGGCACCGCGAACACCAGCACCGCCGATGCCCCCAGCGGCGCGACGATGATCGGCAGGTCGCCCTCGATCCACGGCACCTGCGCGCAGACGACCATGGTCAGCGCGATGCCGATGCCCGCACCGATGCAGGCGACGACCCGCCGGCCGAACCCGGCATTGGCGAGCAGCGAACGGAACAGCCGGATCACAATCCGTCGACGATCCGCCGGGCGAGGCCGGGGCCTTCATAGACCAAAGCGCTATAGAGCTGGACGAGGCTGGCCCCGGCGTCGAGCCGCCGCCGCGCTTCGTCCGCCGATCCGACACCGCCGGCCGAAATCAGGGGGATCGCACCGTCCGCAATCTCGCGCGCCTCGACCAGCTTGGCGAGTGCCAAGGGGGCGAGCGGCGCGCCCGACAGCCCCCCGGTCTCTTTCGCATTCGCCGACCGCAGCGTATCGGGGCGCGAGATGGTGGTGTTAGACACGATCAGCGCATCGATCCCGCCATCGACCGCCGCGCGGATCGCGACCTCCAGTCCCTCGCGCGACAGGTCGGGCGCGACCTTCAGGAACAGTGGTACGCGCTTGCCACCGACATGGCGCGCGGCGTCGCTCGCGGCGATCAACTGCCCCAACTCGGGCTGCGATTGCAGGTCGCGCAGGCCCGGCGTGTTCGGGCTGGAAATGTTTATCGTGACATAATCGGCGAGCGGCGCAGCCTTGGCGACCGCCGTCCCGTAATCGGCGATGCGGTCGGTCGAATCCTTGTTCGCGCCGACATTGATGCCGATGATGCCGGGGCGGGGGGTGAGCGCCGCGACCCGTGCCAGCGCCGCGTCGATCCCGCCATTGTTGAAGCCGAGCCGGTTCACCACGCCCCGGTCCTCGGGCAGGCGGAAGATGCGCGGCTTGGGATTGCCCGGCTGCGGCTGGGGGGTCAGCGTGCCGACCTCGACGAATCCGAAGCCTAACCCCAGGAACCCGGCGACCGCCCGCGCATCCTTGTCGACCCCTGCCGCCAGCCCGACCGGATTGGGGAAGCGAATGCCCGCCACCGTCACCGCGTGTTTGTCGTCGGTGCGGGGGGCGAGCGGTGCGCCGGCTTTCCCCCACGCCTCCAGCGTGGCGATCGTCAACGAATGCGCGCGTTCGGCGTCGAGGGCGAAGAGAAGCGGGTGATACCAGGCCATATGCGGCGCTCTATCGTTCAGCGGCGACGGAAGGAAGATTCGGTTTCACGCGAAGGCGCGAAGGCGCGAAGAAGAGAGTGGTTCGCGCAGAGGCGCGGAGGAGGTTCGCTCGCCACCCCGTCTCGCGTCAGCGAGACCTTCATACTTGCGGCAACCAACAGGATGAAGGCCGCTGGCGCAGCTGACCGATCCGCGGGCGCAACTCCTCCGCGCCTCCGCGCCTCTGCGCGAACCATTCTTCCTTCTTCTCTTCGCACCTTCGCGCGAAACCAAATCCTCGAGCCCCCAAACAATCGATCACAACGATCGACAGAAACCCGGTTGACCTCACGCCCCCGCGCGACCACATGCCAATCCGACCGGAATGATCCGATTAAGGAATCCATGCGCCTTTCCAGCCTTGCCGACTATGCCGTCGTCCTGCTCGCCGCCACCGCGCGGCGGGGCGGCGATGCGCGCGTGACGGCGACCGTGCTGGCGGAGGAAACCGGCCTGCCGCTGCCGACGGTGCAGAAGCTGGTCAGCCGCCTGTCCGCCGCCGGGCTGATCGAAACCGGGCGCGGCACCGGCGGCGGTTTCCGCCTTGCCCGCGCCCCGCAGGCGATCGACCTGGCGCAAATCATCGAGGCGATCGAGGGGCCGATCGCGCTCACCACCTGCGTCGACGCCGCGCGGCATGATTGCGCGGTGGAGACGAACTGCATGATCCGCCCCCATGCCGGCACGGTCAACGCCGTGGTCCGGGGCGCTCTGGCGGGCGTGACGCTCGCCCAACTCGCGAACACCGGGGCGATGCCCCAAGAGGTAGTGTGATGGCCACCAAGAATGCCGAGGCGCTCGCCGCCGCGAACAAGAAGTACGAGTGGGGTTTCTCCTCGGACATCGAACAGGACTTCGCGCCCAAGGGGCTGAGCGAGGACACCGTCCGCTATATCAGCGCCAAGAAGGGCGAGCCCGAATGGATGCTCGACTGGCGGCTGAAGGCGTTTCGCCTGTGGCAGACGATGGAGGCGCCCGACTGGGCCAAGCTGAACCTCGATCCGATCGACTATCAGGACGCGTACTATTACGCGGAGCCGAAGAAGAAGCCCTCGCTGTCGTCGTTGGACGAGGTCGATCCCGAAATCCTGCGCGTCTATGAAAAGCTCGGCATCCCGATCGAGGAGCAGAAGGTGCTCGCCGGGGTCGAAGGGTCGCGCAAGGTTGCGGTCGATGCCGTGTTCGACAGCGTGTCGGTGGCGACGACCTTCCGCAAGGAACTCGAAGCCGCCGGCGTCATCTTCCGCTCGATCAGCGAGGCGATCCGCGAATATCCCGAGCTGGTCCGCAAGTGGCTGGGCAAGGTCGTTCCGCAACGGGACAATTTCTTCGCGACTCTGAACAGCGCGGTCTTCTCGGACGGCACCTTCGTCTACATTCCGGAGGGCGTGCGCTGCCCGATGGAGCTGTCGACCTATTTCCGGATCAACGCCGAGAATACCGGTCAGTTCGAACGGACGCTGATCGTCGCCGACAAGGGCTCTTACGTCAGCTATCTCGAAGGCTGCACCGCGCCGATGCGCGACGAGAACCAGCTGCACGCGGCGGTGGTCGAGCTGGTCGCGCTCGACGATGCCGAGATCAAATATTCGACCGTTCAGAACTGGTATCCCGGCGACGAGAACGGGAAGGGCGGCATCTATAATTTCGTGACCAAGCGCGCCTTGTGTCAGGGCAGGAACAGCAAGGTGTCGTGGACGCAGGTCGAGACTGGCTCCGCGATCACCTGGAAATATCCGTCCTGTGTGCTGGCGGGTGAGAACTCGGTCGGCGAATTCTATTCGGTCGCGGTGACGAACAATCGCCAGCAGGCCGATACCGGCACCAAGATGATTCATCTGGGCAAGGGGTCGCGCTCGACCATCGTGTCGAAGGGGATCAGCGCCGGGCGCAGCGACAATACCTATCGCGGGTTGGTGCGCGTCGGTCCTTCGGCGGAGGGCGTGCGCAACTTTACCCAGTGCGACAGCCTGCTGCTCGGCGACCAGTGCGGCGCGCACACCGTGCCGTACATCGAGGTCAAGAACCCCTCGGCCCAGATCGAGCATGAGGCGACGACGTCGAAGATTTCCGAGGATCAGATGTTCTACGCGATGCAGCGTGGGCTGGATTCGGAAGCGGCGGTCGCGCTGATCGTCAACGGCTTCGCCCGCGAAGTCCTGCAGCAGCTGCCGATGGAGTTCGCGGTCGAGGCGCAGAAGCTGCTCGGCATTTCGCTTGAAGGGTCGGTGGGGTGATCGCGCTGCTGCTCGCGCTGCAGGCGGTCGCGCCGACCGCGCCCTATGCCGACTGCCTGTCGGAGCGGATCAATGCGGACGCGCGCATGGAGAAGCCGCCGACCGAGGCCGCGGCCCGCGTCGCGATTTTCGACGACGCGGCCAAGGCGTGCGCACCGGTGCGGGCGAAGGTCGCTAAGGCGCATGGCCCGATGCTCGACAAGATCGATGCGTCGATGAAGGCGGTGCTGACTAACCCGGACGCCGCCGAGGCCGAGTTCGGCACCGAACCGGTCGCGGGCGAGACGCCGTAAGATTTGGATCTGCGGGCCTGACCCCGCACGAACAGGACGGAACATGCTGAAGATCGACAATCTCCACGCCGAAATCGACGGCAAGGAAATCCTCAAGGGCCTCTCGCTCAGCGTCAATGCGGGCGAGGTCCATGCTATCATGGGGCCGAACGGCGCGGGCAAGTCGACGCTCGGCTATGTGCTGGGCGGGCGTCCCGGCTATGAAGTGACCGAGGGCAGCGTGACCTTCGCGGGTGAGGACCTGCTGGAGATGGAGGCCGATGCCCGCGCCGCCGCCGGCCTGTTCCTCGGCTTCCAGTATCCGGTCGAGATTCCCGGCGTGTCGAACGTCCAGTTTCTGCGCGAAAGCCTGAACAGCCAGCGCCGCGCCCGCGACGAAAAGCCGCTGTCGGGCGCCGAATTCCTGAAGCTCGCCCGTGCCCAGGCGGACGGCCTCGGCATGGACATGGACATGCTGAAGCGGCCGGTGAATGTCGGCTTTTCGGGCGGCGAGAAGAAGCGCAACGAGATGGTGCAGATGGGCATCCTCGACCCCAAGCTCGCCATTCTCGACGAAACCGACAGCGGCCTCGACATCGACGCGCTGCGCATCGTCGGCGACGGCATCAACCGCATCATGCGCTCGCCGGACAAGGCGGTTATCCTCATCACCCACTACCAGCGGCTGCTCGACTATGTGCAGCCGGATTTCGTGCATGTACTCGCCGATGGCCGCATCGTGCGCTCGGGCGGGCCGGAACTGGCGCACGAGCTGGAACGCGAAGGTTATGGAGCGGTGGCGGCATGATGACCTTGCAGATCCTCCCCGCTCGCGGGGAGGGGGACCAGCCGCAGGCTGGTGGAGGGGGATTGCCCCAGATGCTGCGTTCGTGGAGGTCCCCCTCCACCATGCTGCGCATGGTCGCCTTCCCCGTGCCGGGGAGGATCTGATGGCCACTCTTCCCACAAACCGTGACGAGGCGTTCCGCTGGACCGATCTTGCCGCGCTGACCGCAGCTGCTACTTCGGCGCGGGGCGCGGTGGCGAGTGCGGAGGGCTATTGGCTCGACCTCGCCGGCCCGCGCATCCTGTTCGTCGACGGCGTCTATGCGGCCGACCGGAGCACGCCGGGTCATGTCGCGCTGTCCCCGTTGACGCTCGACACCGCGCACCCGCTGGGCGTGCAGGCATCCGGTGCGGCGGGCTGGTCGATCGACCTGTCGGCGGCGGAGATCGTTGATACGGTGCAGATCGTCCATGTCGCGACCGGGGCGGAGAACCATCTGCCCGCGCGCCTGACGCTCGACGAGGATGCGGTCGCGTCGGTCGTCGAGACCTATGTCGGCAACGGCTGGACCAATCGCCTGACGCAGATCGACCTCGAACGCGGCGCGCGGCTGATGCGCAGCGTCCGCTTGCTACAAACGGACGGCTTCGTATCGATCCGCGACGAAGCGGTGGTGGGCGAGGCGGCAAGCCTCGTATCGCAGTTCCTCGGCGCCGGCGGCATGGGCAGCCGCATCGACGCGCTGTTGACGCTGGATGGGGACGGTGCGTTCGTCGATTATGGCGGCGCGCTGCTGACGCGCGACGACCAGCGGCAGGAATGTGCCGTCGCCGTCCGCCACGCTGCCCTGAACGGCTCCAGCCGCCAGACCTGGCGCGCGGTCGCCGCCGATCGCAGCCAGGCGAGCCTCGCCGCCCGCGTCGAGGTTGCCCGCGGCGCGCAGAAGACCGATGGCGAACAGTCGCTGCGTGGCCTGCTGCTGCAACGCACGGCGACGGTGAACCTGAAGCCCGAACTCGAAATCTTTGCCGACGACGTGAAGTGCGCGCACGGCGCGACAGTCGGCGAACTCGATGCCAAGGCGCTGTTCTACCTGCGCAGCCGCGGCGTGAGCGAAGCGCGGGCCAAGGCATTGCTGACCACCGCCTTCGTGGCGGACGCGCTTGACCGGATCGGCGACGAGACGGTGCGCGAAGCCTTTGCCGCCGATGCCGATGCATGGCTGGAAGCGGCGCTTTGAGCGGCACCTCCCCCCTCGACCGCGTGAGCGACTTTCCGGCGATTCCCGCCGGCTGGTCGTATCTCGACACCGCCGCGACCTCGCAGAAACCGCAGGCGGTGATCGACGCGATCACGCGGGCCTATGATACGACCTACGCCACCGTGCATCGCGGCGTGTATCAGCGCTCGGCCGACATGACGCTCGCCTATGAAGCCGCGCGGCGTCGCGTGGCATCGTTCATCGGCGCCGGCGGGCCGGAGGAATGCGTGTTCGTGCGCGGCGCGACCGAGGGGATCAACCTGATCGCTCAAGGCTGGGCCGAACGGCATTTGAAGGCCGGCGACCGCATCCTGCTGTCGATGCTCGAACATCATTCGAACATCGTGCCATGGCAGCTGATCGCCGAACGCATCGGCGTGGCGATCGACGTCGTGCCGCTGACGCAGGACGGGCGGATCGATCTCGACGCGATGGCGGCGATGATCCAGCCGGAGCACAAGCTGGTATCGCTGGCGCATGTGTCGAACGTGCTAGGCTCGGTCCTCGACGCGCGGCGGGCTGCGGATATCGCGCATTCGGTCGGCGCGAAGCTGCTGCTCGATGGCTGCCAGGCGGTGCCGCGCGTGGCGGTCGACGTCGCCGCGCTCGACTGCGATTTCTACGTCTTTTCCGGGCACAAGCTCTACGGCCCGACCGGTATCGGCGTGCTGTGGGGCCGCCCCGAACTGCTCGAAGCGATGCATCCGGTGCAGGGCGGCGGCGCGATGATCGATCGTGTGACGTTCGAGCGCACCACCTATGCGCCACCGCCCGCTCGGTTCGAGGCGGGGACGCCGCATATCATCGGTGCGCTCGGGCTCCACGCCGCGATCGACTATGTCGACAGTATCGGGCTGGACGCGATCCATGCGCATGAAACCGCACTGGTCACCGCTGCCCGCGACGCACTCGGCCGGATCAACTCGGTCCGGTTGCTCGGGCCGGACGATGCCGCCGGAATCGTCAGTTTCGTGGTGGAGGGGGTGCATCCGCACGATGTCGGCACCATCTTGGACGAGGAACGGGTCGCGATCCGTGCCGGCCATCATTGCGCACAGCCGCTGATGGACGTGCTGGGCGTCCCCGCCACCGCGCGGGCGAGCTTCGGCGTGTATAACGGACGGTCCGATGTCGATGCGCTGGTGCGCGGACTGGAACGGGTAAGCAGGATTTTCGGATGAACGACGAACGCAGCTTTCAGGTCGAGGAGGTCGACGCCGTGACGTCGCCGCCGCGCGCGCGCGTGACCGACGCGGACCAACCACGCCGCCGCGACTATCTGGGCGATTTCCTGGCGAAGAAGCCCGAGCCGGTATCGACCGGCGAACCGGGCGGCGACGTGTATGAAGCCGTCATCGCCGCGCTCAAGGAAATCTTCGATCCCGAAATTCCGGTCAATATCTACGACCTAGGGCTGATCTACGGCGTCGACGTGGCGGACAACGGCCATGTCGCGGTGACGATGACGCTGACCACGCCGCATTGTCCGGTCGCGGAATCAATGCCGGCCGAGGTCGAACTGCGCGTGTCGGCGGTGCCGGGCGTGTCGACCGCCGACGTCAATCTCGTCTGGGACCCGCCATGGGACCCGCAGAAGATGTCGGACGATGCCAAGCTCGAACTGGGAATGCTGTAATGGCCACGCGCGTCCGCCCCGCCGCGATCATCCTGACGCCCAATGCCGAACGCCGGGTCGCCGACCTGATGGCGAAGGCGCCCCCGGAAGCAATCGGCGTCAAGCTGTCGACCCCGCGCCGAGGCTGTTCGGGGCTCGCCTATTCGGTCGATTACGTCACCACCGCCAATGCGATGGACGAACGGATCGAGACGCCGGGCGGCACCTTCTTCGTCGATGGCGGATCGATCCTCTACCTCATCGGTTCGACGATGGACTGGGTCGAGGACGATTTTACCGCGGGCTTCGTCTTCGCCAATCCGAATGCCAAGGGCGCGTGCGGGTGCGGGGAGAGCTTCACGGTCTGATCGTCCCTGTTGGGGGACAGGCGTGAAGCGTTTCTGGTTGGTGTTGGCCGCGTGGCCGGGCGTGGCGGCGGCGCAGGACGCGCCGGAGATCGTCGTTACCGGGCGCGGCCTTGCCGATGCGCCGGGCGACCGGGTCTATGACATCGTCACGCTGGAGCGCGATCGCATCCTGTCGTCCGCGAGCGGCCGGGTAGAGGATGTGCTGCGCGACGTCGCCGGGCTCCAGCAATTCCGCCGTTCCGATTCCCGCAGCGCCAATCCGACGTCGCAGGGGATCACCTTCCGCGGCCTCGGCGGCAATGCCTCCAGCCGCGCGCTGCTGCTGCTCGACGGCGTGCCGCAGGCCGACCCGTTCGGCGGCTGGGTCGCCTTTCCCGCCTATGCGACCGATCGGCTGGGCCGGGTACGCGTCACGCGTGGCGGGGGTAGCGGCGTTGCCGGTCCGGGAGCGCTGGCGGGTACGATCGAACTCGACAGCGCAGGGCCAGGTGATCTGAGCCCGTTTGCGGCATCGATCGCCGGGGGCAGCCGTGCGTCGATCGATGCGCGCGGATCGGCGGCATTGGTGCGCAGCGGCGGGTTCGCCACCCTGTCCGGCGCCTATGCGCGTGGCGACGGCTTCGTGCCCATCGTGCGCGAGGATCGCGGTACGGCCGACCGTGCCGCACCGTTCGAACAGGCCAGCGCCGCCGCCCGCGCCGTGGTGCAGATCGCACCCATGACCGAATTGCAGGCCAATGTGTCGGCCTTCACCGACAGCCGCGACCGGGGTCTCGACTTCACCGACAATCGCAGCGAAGGGGCGGATGCCAGCCTCCGCTTAGTCGGGCGCGGGCCGCTCGGCTGGTCGCTGCTCGGTTATCTCCAGACCCGCGCCTTCGCCAGCCGTTTCGCCAGCGTCGGGGCGGGGCGGGCGTCGACCGCGCTGACACTCGACCAGTATAATGTCCCTGCGACTGGCATCGGCGGCCGAGCGGAGATCGCGCCCGAATGGGGCGGGGTGTCGCTCCGCCTGGGTGGCGACCTGCGCGTGGTGACCGGCGAGACGCAGGAACGTTACACCTATGTCGCAGGCAACCCGACCCGGCGGCGGGTCGCCGGCGGGCGCAACACCACGGCCGGCCTGTTCGCCGATGCCAGCGTCACTAGCGGCGATCTCGTGTTCAGCGCCGGTGGCCGGATCGACCGCTGGGCGATCGGCGATGGCCGGTTGCAGGAAGCCGCCCTGACCGGTGCGACGCTGACCGATCAGCGCTTCGTCGATCGGCAGGGATGGGAGCCGACCGGACGCGCGGGCGTCGCCTGGACGCCGGCCGATCCGCTGACGCTGCGACTGGCCGGCTATCGCGGCTGGCGGTTGCCGACGCTCAACGAACTCTATCGCCCGTTTCGGGTCGGCGCGGATGCGACCGCTGCCAATGCCGCGCTTGCCCCCGAAACGCTATGGGGCGCGGAGGCCGGCGTGGAATTGCGGCCGGCAGCCGGCGTCCGCTTCGCCGCGACCGCCTTCGCCAACGATCTGCGCGATGCCATCGCCAATGTGACGGTCGCGAACGGCCCCGGCACCTTCCCCGGCGTCGGCTTCGTGTCGGCGGCCGGCGTGTTCCGGCGCCGCGCGAATCTCGATCATGTGCGGGTGAAAGGGATTGAACTGGATGCATCGGGGCGGGTCGGACCGATCGAAGGGCGGCTGTCCTACGCCTATACCGATGCACGGGTCTGCGACATGGGTGCGCTGGATGGCCTGCGCCCGGCCCAGACGCCGGCGCATAGCGGATCGGCGACGCTCGGCTGGCGCCGCGACCGGTGGCAGGCGTCCGCAACGCTGCGCCATGTCGCCGGGCAATATGAGGATGACGCGAATCTGCGTCGCCTGTCGGCTGCAACGACGCTCGATCTTTTCGCCACGCTGCCGGCGACTCGCTGGCTGGCGTTCGAGGCACGGGCGGAGAATGTGACCGACACGCGGATCGAGACTGCGATCGGTGGGGACGGTGTCGTCGAACGGGCCGCGCCCCGTACCTTATGGCTGGGGGTACGGCTGGGCGGCTGATCGCGGATCGATCCGCCGCCCGGCTGGGTCAGGCGCCGGTCTGCGACGCCATGCTGCCGCGCGGCTCGACCATCGTCGGCACCGGGCCGGTCGCCGGGCGCAGTGCCTCGCGATCGGCAGCGGAAACCGGTGCGGTCGGATCGGGACGGAAGGCTTCAGGCGCGCGGTCGGTCGGGCCGGGACGATCCTTGTCCAGCGCCAGATCGGGCGCGGCATGGCCTTCGGTCGGTTTGCGCCGAGCCAGCAGCACGCCGAACAGGCCGACGGCAATGCCGGTGGCGGCCAACGCGACAGTACGCAGCGTCGAAACGCCTGCGGTGCGCGATTTCGGCTTGTGTTTCTTATGGTTGGCCATGGTCGATCCCTTCGCTGTTCACCGGTCCAACGACCGGCACAGCGACAGGTTCAACCGATGGTTTCGCTCCGGCGGACGGTCGCCGCTTCGCGGATCAGCCGCTGTTCGGTCGTGCGCTCGGCGCGGTCGGCCATTTCGGTCCATGCCTGTTCGGCACGGCGGCAGCGTTCGCGGACATTGTCCAGCGTCGCGGCTTCAGCATTGGCGCGCTCCACGGCGGCGCGGGCACGATAGGCTTCGGCGGTGTCGGCCAAGAATATCCTCCAAGCAAAAGGGGCGGGCGGAGATCGCTCCGCCCGCCCCACGAAAATCAGTCTGCGGCGGTCAGGTTGACCGCGCTCACCCGGCCGCGCCGGTCTTCTTCCAGCTCATAGCCCACGCGCTGGTTCTGGTTCAGCGTGACCATGCCGGCGCGCTCGACCGCCGAAATATGGACGAAGGCGTCGGTGCCGCCATTGTCGGGGGCGATGAAGCCATAGCCCTTGTCGATGTTGAAGAATTTTACGGTGCCGAGATTGGCCATGAAGGTTCCTTCCGGAGGTTGCGGGCGCCGGAAACACCCGACCCCCGTGCCTTAGGCAGCAGGGAAAGAAGGAACTTGCCGCAAAGCAGGACACCATCGATTTGCGACTGTAGCGAAGCGGATATGGGTATCGGCCCGCTCCCGTGCAAGGGGCGGGCCGATGTCGTTCGAAACGTCGCCGGTCGGGTCAGCGGCAGCGGACGTTGTTGCGGTCGATCGCTTGGCCACCGGCTGCGCCGGCGGCACCGCCCAGCAGCGCACCCAGCAGGCCCGAACCGCCCGGCCGCAGCGCGGTGCCAAGCACGCCACCGGCGATGCCGCCGACGATCAGACCGGTCGTGCCGTCGTTGCGGCGGCAATAATAGCGGCCGTCCTGCCCGACATAGACCCGGTCGTTCCGCGACAGGCGGCGTTCGCGATAGCGGCGGTCGTCGCGGTAATAGCGTGCGGCGTCATAGCCATTGTACGAGGGGTCGGGGCGATCCCAGTCGTAGCGGCCATAGCCGGCATCGGCATAGCGCGGACCGCCCATGCCGTAATCGGTGCATCCGGTAACCAGGGTAGCGGCGGCGACGAGGCCGAGGGTGAGCGCACGCGTGTCGACGGATCCTTCGCTTGATATCGATCAAGCCCGAATGCCGGGGCGCGACGGAGGTTCCGAAATTATACGGGAAACGGCGGTTTCGCCGCCGGTGCTACCAGCGGCCGCCGGCCGCCTCGATCGCGGCGAGCAGCGCGCGTTTGCTGTCGGTCCGATTGCTGCCGGCGTTGCGCGGCAGCTCCGGGTTGCCAAGTGCCGCGCGGCGCTCGGCCAGCCGCTGCGCGATGTCGACATGGCGCAGCCGGGGGCCCGGCCAGTCCTCCGCTTCAGTCGAGATCGTCGACGCCATGATCACCTGCACTTTCCTGCCGTATCCGCTGTTCAAGATAGGCGCGATCGAGAGAAGAATGAAGCCGGTACAATAACCGAGCCTGTTCGATCCGATCCGGTGCGGTGCCGGAAGCATATTGCCCCATCCGGTCCGCGATCAGGTCTTCCACGCCGAGAATGGCAAAGGCGGAACCGGGCGCGAAATCGTCGATCAGCATGATCCGTTCGCGCGGAACCAGCCCGTCAAGTGGGACGCGGCCCACGACCTCGAACCCGAGCGCCAGTTCGGGATGGATCCAACCCCGCGTCGCGTTGCCGGGCCCGCTTGGACGAATGAAGCCATGCTCCCGCAAAACCGCTTCCACCTCCTCCTGCACAGGCGAGCACAGATCGAAGTCGCCGGTGGAAACGGCGCTGCCCGACCAATATTCGACAGCCGCCCCGCCGACTAGGATCGGGCGGGGCTGACCGGCCGCGCGCAACGCCTCGCTGACCGTCGCGAACATCCGCAACGCAGCTTCGAACGGCGCCCGCCAGAGACTCACTCGGCCGCCTGTGCCCTGGGTGTCAGCAGCGGCTTGAGATATCGCCCGGTGAAGCTTCCCTCAACCGCTGCGACGGTCTCCGGCGTGCCTTCCGCCACTACGCGGCCGCCCTTGACGCCGCCTTCCGGGCCCATGTCGAGGATCCAGTCGGCGGTTTTGATGACGTCGAGATTGTGTTCGATCACCACCACGGTATTGCCCTGTTCGACCAGTTGGTGGAGCACCTCCAGCAACTTGCGCACGTCCTCGAAATGCAGGCCGGTGGTCGGTTCGTCGAGGATATACAGCGTGTTGCCGGTCGCGCGCCGCGCCAGTTCCTTGGCCAGCTTCACCCGCTGCGCCTCGCCTCCCGACAGGGTGGTCGCCTGCTGCCCGACCTTGACGTAACCGAGACCAACTTCGGCAAGCATCGCCATCTTGTCGCGGATCGGCGGCACCGCCTTGAAGAACTCGACCGCGTCCTCGACCGTCATGTCAAGCACATCGGCGATGCTCATCCCCTTGAACTTCACCTCCAGCGTCTCGCGATTATAGCGCGCGCCGTGGCACACGTCGCACGTCACATAGACGTCGGGCAGGAAGTGCATCTCGATCTTCAGCACGCCATCGCCCTGGCATGCCTCGCACCGGCCGCCCTTCACGTTGAAGCTGAACCGCCCGGGCTTGTAGCCGCGCGCCTGCGCTTCGGGCAGACCGGCGAACCAGTCGCGAATCTGGGTGAACGCGCCCGTATACGTCGCCGGGTTCGATCGCGGCGTACGGCCGATAGGCGACTGGTCGATGTCGATCACCTTGTCGAGATGCTGCAGCCCGGTGATCTTGTCATGCTTGCCCTGCACGATCCGGGCGCCGTTCAGGGTGCGGGCGGCGGCGGCGTAAAGTGTGTCAATCGTGAAGCTCGACTTGCCCGAGCCCGACACGCCGGTGATGCAGGTGAAGGTGCCGAGCGGCAGCGACGCGGTGACCCCGGTCAGGTTGTTGGCGGTGGCATTGTGCACCGTCAGCTTCTTGCCATTGCCCTTGCGCCGCTTGTCCGGCAGCGGCACCGATCGCGTGCCGTTCAGATAGTCGGCGGTGATCGATCCCTTCGACTTCAGGATCTGCTTCAGCGTTCCCTTGGCGACGATCTCGCCGCCATGGACGCCGGCGCCCGGCCCCATGTCGATGACGTAATCGGCGGTGCGGATCGCATCCTCGTCATGCTCGACCACCAGCACCGTGTTGCCGAGATCGCGCAGACGCCTGAGGGTCGCCAGCAGCATGTCGTTGTCGCGCTGGTGCAGCCCGATCGACGGTTCGTCGAGGACGTACAGCACCCCCGACAGCCCGCTGCCAATCTGCGAAGCAAGGCGGATGCGCTGGCTCTCACCACCCGACAGCGTGCCACTGGTCCGGTCGAGGTTCAGATAATCCAACCCCACATTGTTGAGGAAGCCGAGCCGCTCGACGATCTCCTTCAGGATCGACTGGGCGATCGCCTTTTGCTGGTCGTTGAAATGCTCGGGCAGCGACTGGAAGAAGGCGAGGGCATCGACCACCGACAGCCGCGTCGCGTGCGCGATGTCCTGCATCGCGACCTTGACCGCCAGCGCCTCGGGCTTCAACCGCGCGCCATGACAGGTCTCGCAGGGCTGCGACGCCTGGTACTTCGCCAGCTCCTCGCGCATCCACGCGCTTTCGGTCGACAGCATCCGCCGGTTGAGATTGCCCAGCACGCCCTCGAACGGCTTCTTGACGTCATACGACTTCTTGCCGTCGATGAAGGTCAGCGTCACCGGCTTGCCGGCGGTGCCGTGCAGGATCACGCGCTGCGCTTCCTCGGGCAGGTCCTTCCATGCCGCGTCGAGCGAGAAGCCATAGGCCTTCGCCAGCGATCCGAGCACCTGCATGTAATAGGGGGAGGGCGGGTTGGACTTCGCCCACGGCACCACCGCGCCTTTCTTGATCGACAGTTCGTGGTTGGGGACGATCAGGTCCTCGTCGAACTCCAGCCGTTCGCCAAGACCATCGCACGCCGGGCAAGCACCCTGCGGCGCGTTGAAGCTGAAGAGGCGCGGTTCGATCTCGCTGATCGTAAATCCGCTGACCGGGCAGGCGAATTTTTCGGAGAACACGATGCGGTTGTCGGGGATGCCGGCGCCCTTCAGCTTGCCGGTCTGCGGCGCTGCCTCGGTCGCGCGGTCGCCCTGTTCGCTGTCCAGCGGCGGATTGCCCGACTGCGCCTGCGCCACCGTCGTATCGACCAGGTCGACATAGGCGAGGCCATCGGCGAGCTTCAGCGCGGTCTCGAAACTCTCGGCCAGACGCGTCGCGGCATCGGCGTTCACCACCAGCCGGTCGACGACGATCTCGATGTCGTGCTTGAACTTCTTGTCGAGCGCCGGCGCGTCCTCGATCAGATGGACTTCGCCGTTCACCCGCACGCGCTGGAACCCGGCCTTCTGCCATTCGGCCAGTTCCTTGCGATACTCGCCCTTGCGCCCGCGCACGACCGGCGCGAGCAGCAGCAGCCGCGTACCTTCGGGCAGCGCCAGCACCCGGTCGACCATCTGGCTGACGGTCTGCGCGCTGATCGGCAGGCCGGTGGCGGGGGAATAGGGCACGCCGACCCGCGCCCACAGCAGGCGCATATAGTCGTAGATTTCGGTGACCGTCGCGACCGTCGATCGCGGGTTGCGGCTGGTCGTCTTCTGCTCGATCGAGATCGCCGGCGACAGCCCTTCGATATGCTCGACATTGGGCTTCTGCATCAGTTCGAGGAACTGCCGCGCATAGGCCGACAGCGATTCGACATAGCGCCGCTGCCCTTCGGCATAGATGGTGTCGAAGGCGAGGGACGACTTGCCCGAACCCGACAGGCCGGTGATGACCGTCAGCGTATCGCGCGGGATGTCGATATCGACGCCCTTGAGGTTATGCTCCCGCGCACCGCGGACGGAGATATGGGTCAGGCTCATGCGGTCCGTTCTATCTTCGTTCTTTTGGATTGGCTAGGGCGAGAGATGGGGGTGCCTCGTCCCGGTTTCGAGGGGGCCTTGCCGCGCCATTCCAGCGAGCGTCGGTTGAGGTCGGGCAGATCGGCATCGCCCGTCAGCGCCTGTTCTCCCAACGCCACCGCCTGCGCGAGGGCGGCCGGATCGGCATGGGCATAAGCCGGACGTCCGGCGACATGATCATACCATTGCCCGCCGAATGCATTGTCGAGCAGGATGCGCTGGAAACAATGGTCGGCCACCACCGGCCATCCGCGCTCCCGCGCCACCGCCGGCAGCTCGCGCCGGGTCAGGTCGAGCCAGCGCGCCTCCAGCACCTCACGCCCGGTCATGCCGGCAACCGCACCTGCAACCGGCGCCAGCGCGCCTCGACGAAGCTGAACGCCCCGAACGCGATGAAGCCGATGCCGATCGCGCTGAGCAACAACTGTCCGCCCGCCTGCCGCTGCATGAGTGCCATGCCGCTCGCCATGCCGCCGGCTTCGTCGGCATCCGCCGCCCATGCCGCGGCGACGAACAGGAACGCGATCGCCGCGAACACCGCTGCCCGCGCGCCATAGCCGATGCGACCCATGGTACAGACATAGTCGGGCACCGGCGTTCCACCCGACAGGGTGCGGGCGAACTCGCCGGTCCATGCCTTTTTCGCCTGCTGGACCGCCGCCGCCAGCAGGCCGATGGCGACCAGTGCCACCAGCAACCGTCCGCCCGGCTGATCGAGCATCCATGCCGTCCAGTCATGGGCGCTCTCCTCGCCGCCGACACGGCCGGTCGCCCGCGCGCTGTGCAGGGAGAGGCGCGCGGCGGTCCATGCCAGCACGACATGGGCGATCCCGCTGACCGCATGGCCGGCGCGACGGAATGCGCCCTTGGCGTCATTGTCCTGCGCTTCGGGATCGAACAGCGCCTCGGTCAGCCGCCACAGCGCATAGCCGGCCAGCCCCGCCGCCATCGCCGCCAGCAGCCATTCGCCAAACGGTTCGTCGGCCAGGCTGGCGATGGCACCCTGATTGTCGCCGGCCTTGCCGCCGCGCAGCGCGGCGTCGATCGCGAACCAGCCGACGATGCAATAGACGATACCGCGCGCCGCGAATCCGAGGCGGGCGAGCAGGGTGGCGCCTTTGCGCGTCGACATGGGGGCAGGCTTTCAAAATCGTTGCGCGATGCCAACAGCTTGCCGGCCAGAGGGTTCCGATAGTTGCGAGCGGGCAATGCCCATGGCACCGTGCAGGCAGGGGCAATGCGGGGCAATGCGGGGCAATGCGATGAAGGCGATCATGCTGGCGGCGATACTGGCGGGGCAGGGCGGTGCGGCGGATGTGCCGCCGCTCAAGCCGGCATCGGCATGGAGCGTCAACTATGCCGAGGATATGTGTGTCCTCAGTCGCGATTATGGCGATGCGGGCAACCGCGTCAGCGTGTTGTTCCGGCCTACGCCGTTCAACGACCGTGTACAGACGGTGCTGGTCGGTGATCGAAAACAGTTGGGATATTCGCCGCGGGTCAAGGTTCAGATCGATGGTCGCGCGGGGAAGGGCGTGTTCGATGGTGACGGACAGCGTACGTCCTTGCCGAAGGGGCGAAACATGGGGATCACCTTCGATCTGCCGCGCGATACCGTCACCGACTTTGCAGGAACGGAGCCGGTGGGCTTCGCCTTATCAGGTGGGAAGCCGTTTCGCGTGAACCTTTCGCTGTCGCGTGCCGCATTGACCGCGCTACGCAAGTGCGAAACCGATCTGATGCAGAGTTGGGGTTTCGACGTCGGCGCGGTCGATACTGCGCCGGTGCTGCCGGCACGGGCCCAGCGCGATCCGTCGATGTGGCTGTCAAACAGCGATTTTCCGCGTCAGCTGCTGGGCGCGAACGCGAACGTTACCGTCGCCTGGATCATCACGAAGGAGGGGGGCATTCGCAATTGTCGTGTCGTCCGCTCGTCCGGCAATGCAACGTTCGATGCGATCCCGTGCGAAGCGCTGGCGCGACGCGCGCGCTACACGCCGGCACGCGACGCGAACGGGCATCCGGTCGAAACGCTGTCGTCGCGCGTCATCCGTTTCAAGTCCTGACGCCTTACCCCCGCCCGAACGGTAGCAGCGCTTCGTACACTTCCAGTGGCGGCTTGTCCTTCATTGCCACGCCCTGTCGCAACAGAAAGGCGTGGCGGACGATTTCCGCCTGCTGTTCGATGCCATACGCTTCGAACGGTTTTCCCGGCACGACGGTGTAGCGATAGGTGCAGAAGGGATGTCGCATGAGAGGCAGCCAGTAGCGCCCGCGATGTTGCGTCTGGTGGATGTGCATCATCTCGTGCAGGAACAGCGCGGCCAGATCGCGCCCGGCAGCGGCGAAGTCGTCGCGGTACAACGTGCCCCGTGGGTGGAAATGGATGCAGCCGGTCGGCGCCATCGCGACCTGTCTGGGCTGAAAGAACGCCCATTTCGCATTCGCCACTCGCGCCTGCTGATAATCGATCGTGTCGCCGAACATCGTGCGGGCTAGCTCGGTCTCGGCGGGGGTCAGCGGACGGCGCATGCGGCCGACATGGTGGTGCGGCCCGCGCGGTTAAAGGCGCGGGCCGTTGAGGCTTCAGAAACGATAGCCGATCGCGACTTGCAGGACCGGATAGACCTTCACCTTGTCGACATCGTCCTGCAGCGAGCGGCGCTCGGCTTCCAGGTCCGCGCGCAGGGTCGGGTCGTTGCGCTTTTGGCCGGTGGCGGTCAGCGGATCGATCTTGAACGCGCCCTGGAACAGCACGCCGGCATCGAAGCCGAACATGAACCCGCGGCGGTTGCTGCCCGCCCAGCCCAGGGTCAGCATCGGCGAGAATTTGCGCGGGGCGGCGCGGGCGCTCAGCGTGCCGATGTCGCGCGGCTGATATTCGTTGCCGTTGATCTCTACCGCGACATTGGGCGTGGCGATCAGGCCGATTTCGTTGTTGTTGATACGCGCCCCGCCCGACACGCGAAAATTGCCGCCGAACGGATAGGCGTCCACCGTCGCCCCGAACGAGTTCAGCTTGACCTTGCCATCGAAGCTGACGTCCTCCGGTTCGAACGAGGCGTTGACGGTCAGGAAGCTCGCGCCGCCGCGGATGCCGACATGGTCCGAAATGCGCCAGCCGATTTCCGGCCCGATGCCGAGCGTCCCGGCCGCTACCGCCACCGCATAGGTCGATTGCGGATCGCCGTCGGTCGCGGCCGACGCGGGCGGTTCGGAAACCGGACCGGCGGCGGTCTGCGCGGCTGCGGGCAGCGCAAGGAAAAGAGTGCCGGCAAGCGCGCCGGCCCGTGAAATACGCATGATGTCCCCCTCAGAACGGATGGTGCGGCCCCCGGTGCGTCGCACACCCTTGCCGCGCTGCACCTATGTCGATGCCGCACCGCACGGACATCATTCAAATGCGGTATGGCCATGCGCCTCTCGAGAATTTATCCGTTCGGTCGGCCCCGTCCGGTGGGACGGACGGCGTCGTGCTGCAGGGGCGAAGGGGGATCGGTGGACGTCGCCGACATCGTCGAACGGTTCCGCAGGGCGGCGTTCGGCCTGGAGGACTGGCAGGACGCGCTGGCCGGTTTTGCCGGGGCGACCGACGCGCGCGTGGTCCACCTGATCGGCATGGATCGATCGGGGGCCGTCGCGTTCGACCTGATCCGGGGGGTGACGCCCGACATGGTCGACACCTTCGTGCGCGAAGGCGGGTTGAGCCGCCACACCAATCCGCGCACCGGGGTGGCGATCGATGGTCCGATGCTGAGGACGGTGTTCGACGATGCGCTGTTGAGCCGGCACGAACGCGACGCCCTGCCGATCTATCGCAACCTGTTCGACCGCGCCGATGCGGGCTTTGCCGCGCTGACCCGCCTGCGCGTGCCGGGGTGCGATGCGATCCTGTCCTTGCTGCGGCCACGATCGTTCCTCGATTCGGCGGACCGCGAGGCGCACATCATCGATGCGGCCGCGCCGGCCCTGTCCGACATCATGGCCCAGGCGGTGGCGCTGGGGGCCGGGCTCGACCGCACGGTTCGCGAAACCGCCGAGCTGCTGGAGCAGCGCGTGCTCCTCCTCGATGGCGACCGACGCATGGTGCAGATGTCGCCGGGGTGCGAGGCGTGGCTGGCGCCGGCCGGGCCGTTGACCATGCGCGGCGGCCGGATCCATGCCCGCGATGCGGCGACCGATCGGGCGCTGTCGCTCGCCATCGCGCAGGCGCTCGATCCGCTACAGGCGCTCCGCCCCGGACGGCGGGTCGTGCTGCGCATGCCGGGCAGCGACGGCCATGACGAGGGCGAGCGGTTGATCCTGACGGTCCGTGCGGCACCGCGACGCCCCTCGGGACCGCTTGCCCGCGCCCGAGTGATGCTGTCCGCGAAGACCGCCGCGGCGCCCTCGGCGGAGTTGTTCGCCGACCTGTTCGGCCTGACTCCGGCCGAGGCGCAGGTCGCGGTCCTGCTGGCGGTGGGGCATGACAGTGCCGCCATCGCCCGGTTGCGCGGATGCAGTGTCGCCACCGTCCGCACGCAGGTCATGGCGCTGCTGAACAAGACCGGCACCCATCGGCAGGGTGAGCTTGTCGCGAGGCTGCGCGGGGCCTGCTGAGCCGCCGCCGCACCCGGCGTCAGGGTGCCGGATCGCCCGCGCCGACCAGCTTTGCGTCGACGGTGACGTCCTCCCACCGTTCGAAGCGGAAGGTCAGGGGTATCGTGCCGCCGGGGCGCAGGTCGCCCTTCAGGTCGAACAGCATGACATGCGTTCCGCCCGGTCGCAGCAGGATGCGGTGGTCGCCGCCGAACGACAGGCTTTGCAACGGCCGCATCGATGCCATGCCGCCATGGCCCGTCATGCTCTCGTGCAGCTCGCTGCGACCCGCCGCCGGAGTCGTGACGCCCGTCACACGGTCGGCCGTCGATCCGCGCGACACGATCGCATAGGCGGCGGCGGGGCGTCCGGGCACGGCGGGCAGGCGGACCCACGCATCCTCGACCCGCGGCGGGTTCTGGCATCCCGTCAGCGCGCCTGCCGCTGCTGCCAGCGCGATCCACCGTGTCTTCATGCGCACGCTCCTGTCCCGATACGGTTCCCTATGCCGCGCATAATCTTGCGGCAAGCCGAACCCTGCCTATATCCGCCCTCGGAACGACCCGGACGGCACTACCCCGTGCCACCGGGTCCAGGTTTTACATTCAACCCGGGGGCCAATGAGGGACCATGGCTAAAGTTATCGGTATCGATCTGGGCACGACCAACAGCTGCGTCGCGGTGATGGAGGGCGGCAGCCCCAAGGTCATCGAAAATGCGGAAGGCGCGCGGACCACGCCGTCGATCGTGGCGTTCGCCAAGGATGGCGAGCGCCTGATCGGCCAGCCGGCCAAGCGTCAGGCCGTCACCAACGGCGACAACACGATCTTCGCGGTGAAGCGCCTGATCGGACGCCGCTTCGACGATCCGGTCACCAAGAAGGATACCGAACTGGTTCCCTACACCATTGCGCGCGGCCCGAACGGCGATGCGTGGGTAAAGGCGGGCGGCGAGGAATATTCGCCGTCGCAGATCAGCGCGTTCATCCTCCAGAAGATGAAGGAAACCGCCGAATCGTATCTCGGCGAGACGGTAACCCAGGCGGTCATCACCGTCCCCGCCTACTTCAACGATGCCCAGCGTCAGGCGACCAAGGACGCCGGCAAGATCGCTGGTCTCGAAGTCCTGCGCATCATCAACGAACCGACGGCGGCGGCGCTCGCCTATGGCCTCGACAAGGACAACAACAAGACCATTGCGGTCTATGACCTTGGCGGCGGCACGTTCGACATCTCGGTCCTCGAGATCGGCGACGGCGTGTTCGAGGTGAAGGCGACCAACGGCGACACCTTCCTGGGCGGCGAAGACTTCGACGCGAAGATCGTGCAGTTCCTGGCGGACGAGTTCAAGAAGGTCGAAGGCATCGACCTCACCAAGGACAAGCTGGCGCTCCAGCGGCTGAAGGAAGCCGCCGAGAAGGCGAAGATCGAACTGTCCTCGGCGCAGACCACCGAAGTCAACCTGCCGTTTATCACGGCGGACGCTACGGGCCCGAAGCACCTCGTCAAGTCGATCACCCGTGCGGACCTCGAACGGCTGGTCGAAGACCTCGTCAAGCGCACGCTCGAGCCGTGCAAGAAGGCGCTAGCCGATGCCGGTGTGCAGGCGAGCGCGATCGACGAGGTCGTGCTGGTCGGCGGCATGACCCGCATGCCGCGCGTCCGCGAGGTCGTGAAGCAGTTCTTCGGCAAGGAGCCGCACACCGGCGTGAACCCCGACGAAGTCGTGGCGATCGGTGCCGCGATCCAGGCCGGCGTGCTGCAGGGCGACGTGAAGGACGTGCTGCTGCTCGACGTGACCCCGCTGTCGCTGGGCATCGAGACGCTGGGCGGCATCATGACCCGCATGATTGACCGCAACACCACCATCCCGACCAAGAAGTCGCAGGTCTATTCGACCGCCGACGACAATCAGGGTGCGGTGACGATCCGCGTGTTCCAGGGCGAGCGCGAAATGGCCGCCGACAACAAGATGCTGGGCCAGTTCGACCTGGTCGGCATCCCGCCCGCGCCGCGCGGCGTGCCGCAGATCGAGGTGACGTTCGACATCGACGCCAACGGCATCGTCAACGTCAGCGCCAAGGACAAGGGCACTGGCAAGGAACAGCAGATTCGCATCCAGGCGTCGGGCGGCCTGTCGGACAGCGACATCGACCAGATGGTCCGTGACGCCGAACAGTTCGCCGAAGAGGACAAGAAACGTCGTGCCGGCGCCGAGGCGAAGAACAACGCCGAATCGCTGATCCACACGACCGAGCGTCAGCTGGCCGACAATGGCGACAAGGTCGATGCGTCGCTGAAGTCGGAGATCGAAGCTGCGGTCGCCGAGACCAAGGCGGCGGTCGAGAGCGGCGATGCCGATCGCATGACCGAAAAGAGCCAGGCGCTGGCGCAGGTCGCGATGAAGCTCGGCCAGGCGATCTACGAAAAGCAGCAGCAGGCCGAAGCCGCCCCGGCGGCCGATGCCCAGCCGGAGAACAAGGCCGACGACGTGGTCGATGCCGAATTCTCGGAAGTCGACGACAGCCACAAGGCGTGATGACTGCTCCCTCTCCCCCTCGGGGGAGAGGGCCGGGGAGAGGGGGCGTCGCAGGTGACTGCCCCTCTCCCAACCCTCTCCCCGCCAGCGGGGAGAGGGCTTTTGGGGTTTTCGAATGACCACCGAAGTCGATTTCTACGAAC
Source organism: Sphingomonas hankookensis (assembly GCF_028551275.1). Lineage (NCBI taxonomy): Bacteria > Pseudomonadati > Pseudomonadota > Alphaproteobacteria > Sphingomonadales > Sphingomonadaceae > Sphingomonas > Sphingomonas hankookensis. The sequence goes on along the minus strand of NZ_CP117025.1, from coordinate 3,176,000 downwards.
TGCTCGAATGCGAGCGCACCGCGGATGCGGGGACGATCAAGTCGGCCTATCGCAAGCTCGCGATCAAATATCACCCCGACAAGAATGCCGGGTGCAAGGATTCCGAAGCGAAGTTCAAGGCGATCAACGAAGCCTATGACTGCCTGAAGGACCCGCAGAAGCGCGCGGCGTACGACCGCTATGGCCATGCCGCCTTTCGTCAGGGCGCGGGCGGGCCGGGCGGCGGCGCGCAGGATTTCGGCGGCTTTTCCGACATTTTCGAAAGCGTCTTCGGCGAATTCATGGGCGGCGGCCGGCAAGGGCGCGCGGGCCCCCGTCGCGGCGCGGACCTGCGCTACGACATGGAGATTTCGCTGGAGGAGGCCTATCACGGCCACCAGACCGAGATCACGGTCGACGTATCGACGTCCTGCGCCCCGTGCGGCGGCAGCGGCGCGTCGCCGGGGACCAAGGCGCGGACCTGTCACACCTGTAACGGGCAGGGCAAGGTCCGGGCGCAGCAGGGCTTTTTCGTCGTCGAGCGCGCCTGCCCGACCTGCCACGGCGCGGGACAGGTCATCAGCGACCCATGCCCGGTGTGCAATGGCGAGGGCCGGGTCGACCAGACCAAGACGCTGCAGGTCAACATCCCGCCCGGCGTCGATGAAGGCACGCGCATCCGCCTGACCGGTGAGGGCGAAGCGGGCGCACGCGGTGCGCCGGCGGGCGACCTCTACATCTTCCTGCACGTGAAGCGTCACGCGCTGTTCGAACGCGAGGGCACCGCGCTGCACGCCCGCGCGCCGATCAGCTTCACCACCGCGGCGCTGGGCGGGACGATCGAAATCCCCGGCCTCGACGGACAGAAGCACAGCATCCGCGTGCCGGCCGGCATCCAGTCGGGCAAGGAACTACGGCAGCGCGGCGCGGGCATGCCGGTGCTGCAGGGGCGGGGCCATGGCGACATGGTCATCCATATCGAGGTCGAGACCCCGACCCGCCTGTCGGCGCGGCAGAAGGAACTGCTCGAAGCGTTCCGCGAGACCGAGACCGGCGAGGAATGTCCGGAATCGATGGGCTTCTTCAGCCGGTTGAAGACCGCGCTCGGCGGGTAAGGGACAGGCCGTCCGCTTCCATCGTCATCCCGGCGAAGGCCGGGATCCATTGTGTCGGGTGTTCGCGAACGATACGCGACGTTCCGCCGTCCATGGATCCCGGCCTTCGCCGGGATGACGATGGAATGTGATACGACACTGCGACCCAACCAAGGATCAAGCGACCATGACTGTCCAGTGGCGCCTCGCCACCGCCGCCGACGCGCCCGATATCGCCACGCTCGCGCGTGCCGAACTGGGCGCCTATGGCGAGGCGGCGGACCTGTACGCCGAACGCATCGCGCTCAGTCCCGAAGGCTGTTGGGTGCTGGCGGACGGCGATGCGCTGATCGGCCATTGCATCAGCCATCCCTGGCACCGGCTCGCGCCGCCGACGATGCACGCATTGCTCGGCAACCTGCCGCCCAGCGCCGATTGCTGGTACCTCCACGACGTCGTCGTCGCACCCGCCGCACGCGGTACGAAGGCGGTCGAGCGCCTGCTGCCGATCCTCGACGCCATTGCCGCGCAGCAAGCGATCCCCGTCCTCGCGCTGATCGCGGTCGGCGGGGCCGATGCCTATTGGGCACGCCAGGGGTTCATCGCGGCACCGGGCGGCGCGGCCGGTTTCGGTGCGGGCGCGGTGTACATGGAGCGACCGGTCGGCTGACCGGCTTCCCCGGCCGTCAGCGTCGGCCGCCCGCCACCATCCGGAGCGGCGCGCTGTACGTGCCCCGCGGGTCGGCCCGGCCTACCCGGAATACCGCGACGGCATCGTTCAGCCGCGCCGCTTCGTCGGCCAGGCTGCGCGCGGCGGCGGTCGTTTCCTCGACCATCGCCGCATTATGCTGAGTGATGCTGTCCATTTCGCCGACCGCGATATTGATCTGGCCCAGCGTATCGGCCTGCTGGCGGGCCGAGGTGGCGATATTGCCGATCAGGGAGCGGATACGGTCCATCTGTTCGGTAATGCGCTTCAACGCGACACCGGTGTTCGCCACCAGTTCCACGCCCCGGTCGACCTGTGCGGTGGAGGCGCTGACCCGCGCCTTGACGTCCTTCGCCGCCTCGGCCGATCGCTGCGCCAGCGCGCGGACTTCGGAGGCGACGACCGCGAAGCCCTTGCCGGCATCCCCGGCGCGCGCCGCCTCGACCCCGGCGTTCAGTGCCAGCAGGTTGGTCTGAAACGCGATGCCGTCGATGACGGCAATGATGTCGCCGATCTCCTTCGACGCGCGCTCGATGCCGCCCATTGCCTGCGTCGTGTCCTCGACGACGCCGACGGAGCTTTGCGCATCGCGATGGGTGTCGGCGACGATCGATTCGGTCGTTTCGACCAGCGTGGCGGCTTCGCGCACATTCTGGGTGATTTCCTGGATCGCCGCCGCCGATTCCTCGAGGCTTGCTGCCTGGCGTTCGGTGCGGCCCGACAGATCGTCCGATGCCTGGCGGATATCGCTGCACCCGTTGTGCAGCGCCGCCGCAACCGAGGTCACTTCGGCCATCGACTGTGCCATCGTGTCGGCGGCGGTGTTGAAGCTCGCCCGCAGCGGTTCGAACTCGGCGCTGAACGGCGTGTCGAGCCGGACGTTCAGGTCCCCCGCCGCGAGCGACGACAGCCCCTGGGTCAGCGCATCGACGACGCGCCCGGTATTGGTCAGGTCCTGAATCTGGACCAGCACCGCATCGGCGGCCTTGTCGGCGATCGGGATCAGCGTGACGAGCATGCGCACTTCTTCGGCGCCGCGCATATTGTACCATTCGAACCGGGCATGGCCGTCGCGGATCGCCTTTTGCACGCGTTCGCCGACATGTTCGATGCTCGGCCGTCCGTCGCCCTGCGTCGCGCGCGAGAATACGACCGGGTTCTGGCCGATGATGTCGCGGCGCGGCAGCCCGTACACCTGTTCCGCCGCCGGATTGCATTCGACGAACGCGCCGCCTTTCAGCAGCAGGACGGCGTCGGGCGAATGGCGGTACATCGCCATCGCGGTGCGGGTTTCGAGATCGGTTGTGGAGCGACGGAAGATCATGCGCGCGCTTCTACCGGCGCGGCGTTAATATTATACCATTGTCCCGCCGGGTCGGGGCCCGGCGGGACCGGACGATCACGCCTGTCCGAACACCCGGGCGAAGATCGTGTCGACATGCTTGTAGTGGTAATCGAGGTCGAACCGGCTCTCGATCTCTTCCGCCGACAATGCAGCGGCAACGTCCGGATCGGCCTTCAACAGTTCGAGCAGCGACAGCGCGCCGTCCGATTCCCACACCTTCATCGCGTTGCGCTGGACATAGCGATACGAATCTTCGCGGCTCACCCCGGCCTGGGTCAGTGCCAGCAGCACGCGCTGCGAATGGACGAGGCCGCCCATCTTGTTGAGGTTCTTTTCCATCCGCGCCGGATAGACGACCAGCTTGTCGATCACGCCGGTCAGGCGGGCGAGCGCGAAGTCGAGCGTGATCGTCGCGTCGGGGCCGATATAGCGCTCGACCGACGAGTGGCTGATGTCGCGCTCATGCCACAGCGCGACGTTTTCCAACGCGGGCGTCACATAGCCGCGAACCATGCGGGCGAGGCCGGTCAGGTTCTCGGTCAGCACCGGGTTGCGCTTGTGCGGCATCGCCGACGACCCCTTCTGGCCCGGCGAGAAATATTCCTCGGCTTCCAGCACTTCGGTGCGCTGCAGATGACGGATTTCGGTCGCCAGCCGCTCGATCGACCCGGCGATCACGCCCAGCGTGGCGAAGTACATCGCATGGCGGTCGCGCGGGATGACCTGGGTCGACACCGGTTCGACGGTGAGGCCCATCTTCTGCGCGACATGTTCCTCGACGCGCGGGTCGATGTTGGCGAAGGTGCCGACCGCGCCCGAAATCGCGCAGGTCGCGACTTCGGCGCGGGCATTGCGCAGGCGGGTGCGGCAGCGGTCGAACTCGGCATAGGCTTGCGCCAGCTTCAGGCCGAAGGTGACCGGCTCGGCATGGATGCCATGGCTGCGGCCGATGGTCGGGGTCAGCTTGTGCTCGCGCGCGCGGCGTTCGATCACCTCGAGCAGCTTGTCGAGATCGGCGAGCAGGATGTCGGACGCGCGCGCCAGCTGCACCGCAAGGCAGGTGTCGAGCACGTCCGAACTGGTCATGCCCTGATGCAGGAAGCGCGCCTCCGGCCCGGTCCGCTCCGATACGTGCGTCAGGAAGGCGATGACGTCATGCTTGGTCTCCGCCTCGATCGTGTCGATCCGTTCGACGTCGAAATCGGCGTCGTTCATCGCCCAGATCTTCTCGGCGGCTTCCTTCGGCACCACGCCCAGTTCGGCCAGCGCGTCGGTCGCGTGCGCCTCGATCTCGAACCAGATGCGGAATCGGGCCTGGGGCTGCCACAGGGCGGTCATTTCGGGGCGGGAGTAGCGGGGAATCATGGCGGGCCTTTCCAAACGGGCGAACGGTTGGCCGCGCCCTAGCAACAAGTCGCGGACGAATCGAGCCTGTCATGCGATAGAAGAGTAGCGAAGGGGCTTCAATCGAAACCGAAACGACCTAAGTTGGTTGGATCATCGCATAGTCGTCATCAAGTCTTTGTGGCGATAGCATGAAGTTCCGAACCAATCCGAAAGGAGTAATTCGATGATGAAGCGTATTCTTCTCGCCAGTGCCGTTCTGATGTCGACCCCCGCATTTGCCCAGGACGCCGCGCCGGCGCAAACGACTGCTCCAGTAACGCAGGCGGCGCCCGCCGCGCCGGCGACAACTCCGGCTGATCCGTCGGTTGCCGCTACGCAGGCGGCTCCGGCTACCCAGCCCGACCCCGCGACGCAGACCGCGCAGACGACGGCGGAGGCCGGCCAGCCCGCCAGCGGCACCCAGATCGCCCAGATCGTCGAGGCCGAATTCCCGAAATACGACAAGGACGGGAAGGGCCAGCTGACCGAAAAGCAGTTCGGCGAATGGATGGTCGCCCTGCGATCGGCCAGCGAACCCGGCGTGACTGCCGACAAGCCCGAGGTGAAGAGCTGGGTCAAGCAGGCCTTCGCCCAGGCGGACAAGGACAAGTCCAAGGCGGTGAGCAAGGCGGAGCTGACCAGCTTCCTGACCCAGAGCGCCTGATCGCCATCCAGAGCTGATATCGATGCGACCGCCGGGAGCGACCCGGCGGTCGCTTCTTATCGCACGCGCGCCGGATTCCCCACGACCGTCGCCCCCGCCGGCACATCGCGCGTCACCACCGATCCCGCGCCGATCAGAGCATCGTCGCCGACCGTGACACCCGGCAGGAGAATCGCGCCGCCGCCGATCCACACATTGCGCCCGATCGTCACCGGCCGCCCGAATTCCAGCATCTGCGCCCGCACCGCCGGGTCGCGCGGATGATCGGCCGCGAGGATCTGCACGCCCGGCCCGATCTGAGTCTTGTCGCCGATGGTGACCGCGCACACGTCGAGGATGACGCAGCCATAGTTCAGGAACACATCTTCGCCGACGGTGATGTTGTAGCCATAATCGATGTGGAAGGGCGGGCGGATGGTCACGCCGGTCCCGACGCACGCCAACCCTTCGCGCAGCAGCGCCGCGCGGGCATCGGCCGCCATCGCGATCGACGCGTTGTAGCGGTCCATCCACGCCGCCGCGCGCGCCACGTCGGCGACTAGTTCGGCGTCGCCGGCATGATACAGCTCGCCGGCGATCATCTTTTCCTTTTCGGTACGCATCAGAACATTCCCTTGGCGCGCAGGCTCGTATGCCCCTTGGCACCGATGATGAGGTGGTCGTGGACGGTGATGCCGAGCGGCTTGCCCGCCGCGGCGATGGTGCGGGTCAGGTCGATGTCCGCGCGGCTGGGGCTATGGTCGCCGCTCGGATGGTTGTGGACGAGGATCAGCGCCGCCGACCCCAGGTCCAGCGCCCGGCGGATCACCTCGCGGGTATAGATCGGCGCCTCGTCGATCGTCCCTTCCGCCACCAGTTCGTCGCGAATCAGCAGGTTGCGGCTGTTGAGGTGCAGCACGCGGATACGCTCGACCGCCAGATGCGCCATGTCGGCGTGAAGATAGTCGAGCAGCGCTTGCCAGTTCGACAGCACCGGGCGTTCCGCCACCTGCGCCTGCAACATCCGCGTCGCCGCGGCCTGCGCGATGCGGATCGCCGCCACCGCGCTGTCGCCCATGCCCGACACCTTGCCCAGCGCCAGCGGATCGGCGGCCAGCAGTCCGCCGATCCCGCCGAATTCATGCAGCAACGTCTTCGCCAGCGGCTTGGTATCGCGCCGGGGGATCGCCAGCGTCAGCAGATATTCGATCAGTTCATGGTCGAGCAGCGCCGCGCCGCCATGCTCCAGCAACCGCCCGCGCAGGCGCGCACGGTGGCCGGTGCCGTCGGTCTCTGGCGTGGTCATGGGCGTTTGCCTAGCGGATCGTGGGGCAGGGGGCGAGGGGGCGGATCACTCCTCGCCCCCGGCGCGCAGGTCGTCGTCGGACGGGGTGTAGTCGAGAATATCGCCCGGCGTGCAGTCGAGATAACGGCAGATCGCGGCCAGCGTCGCGAAGCGCACTCCCTTCACCTTGCCCGATTTCAGCAGCGACAGATTCGATTCGGTGATCCCGATCGCCTCGGCCAGTTCCTTCGACCGTACTTTCCGCCGGGCAAGCATCACGTCGAGATTGACGACGACCGGCATCAGACGAAATCGGCCAGTTCGCGCTCGGCCCGAAAGCCCGCCTCCAATGCCCAGATCGTGGCATAGGCGGCAAACGCCAGCATCAGGAGCAGCAAGGTTGTCTCCACCATTATAGGCGAGGCGATTGTCTCCGGCTGGCCAAAACCATTGGCTAGCAACAGGCTTTGAGCGATGGGCGCGATGACGCGCGTACAGGCCAGCACGATCGCGGCGCGCGATGCCCGCCGTAACCATGGCAGCGCGTCGACTAGGGCATTGCGCCGCTTCTGCCCAAGGCGTCGCAGCGCCATACCAACCGCAAACAACAGAACCGCCATCGGTCCGTGTTGCAGCAGCGTGACAGCGGCCAGTCCGATGCGGATGCCGGGCATTGCCGCCCATGTGTCGAAACGATGGCGGGCCGCCGGATCGCGGTCCAATTTGGCCAGCGTTTCGTCGGGCAGCAGGTTCGCCGCATCAGCGCCGGCGCGGCAGCCTTGTTGGGAATCGCAATTCCAATACGGTCCCGGTGCCGCCGCTGCGACCAGCGTCATTACCCCGAGCAAGGCACCAATCACGAGAAACAGCATGCCGATCCCACGGCAGACCCGCGCTTTCTTCCGCGGTAACGAATATCCGTCTAACACAAGATACTTTCTGTTTTACAGCAATTATTGTCGATGATACAGCATCGGCAACGGCTAAGCGACTGCCGTTTGCGGGAAGGGGTTCATATGATTCGGTTGGAAAAGGGCGTCCTGGGCGCAGTGTTGGCGCTCGCCTCGACGACGGCGATGGCGCAGGAGGGGCCGGAACCAATGCCGCCCCGCGAGCAGGCCGAGATCGCGGTCGGCGTCCTGCGGCACGGCGCCAACTTCCACCCGCTCGGCAGCAAGCTGATCTTCGACCTGCCCGCATTGCCGGCCGGCCAGATTTACGAGGGCGAGGAGGAGAACGGCACGGTCGACGTGCAGATCGCCTATCGCACCGCGCCGCTGCGCATCCTCCTGAAACCCTGCCTGACGGCGAAGGTGCAGATCAACACCGCCGGGCGCACCAGCTTCTTCAGCGTCGGGGCGGAGTGGCGCCAGCATATCCTGCGCGGCCGGGTCTATGGGCAGGCGGGGATCGGCGCGACGGTCATCGACGGCTACAGCTTTACCCCTGATCCGTTCCAGCCCGGCATCTCGAACGAAGAGGCTTGGCGGCGCTACGACATCTATCGCCGCCGGACCTCGTTCGGGTCGAAAATCCTGTTCAATCCCAACGCGTCGATCGGGGTGCGGGTCGACCGGCGCTGGGCGGTCGAACTGGCCTGGGAACATCACAGCCATCGCCAGATATTTTCCGATACCAATCCTGGCATCGACCATGTCGGTATCCGCGTCGTGCGGCGGCTGGGGCGGTGATGCTCGCCGTCCTCGCCGCCGCCCTGCTGTCGGCACAGGCCGCACCGCCTGCGTCTCCGTCCGATGATGAGATCGTCGTCACCGGCGAACGCCCGCGCAATTTTCGGATCGTCACGAAACGCGACCGTCGTGCGGGCATCACCCGTTGCACGCTGAAGCCGCCCAGCGGCGACCCACTGCTCGATACGGGCATCTGCCAGGCATATCTCGCCTGCGTACCGACGGTGCGGACCGGGCCGGAAATGGAGGCGTGCATGCGGCCTCCGATGGGACGGGAGGTGAAGGCGTGGCAGGAACGGCGCAAGGCGGCGATGGCGACGCGCTGAGCCGCGCGCAACTTCCGTTGCGCTGCCGGAACCGTTTGCCGCCTCTCGCGCTTGACCCGGATGGCGCCCATGCGCGACGAACGAGGCGAACAGCGGAGTGACGGGTCTGGGCGGTGACGACGAGGAGGCGGTGGAGACCGTAGCGTCGCCGCGTCGCCATGGCCGCAAACGGCGCCGCTTCGCGCAGGTGCTGCTCGTCGTGTGCGGCATCGTGCTGCTGCTCGCGGCGCTGGTATGGACGCAGCGCCGGCCGATCGCCGACAATCTGGTCCGCCGCGAACTGGAAAAGCGCGGGGTCGCCGCGCGCTACCGCGTGGCGCAGATCGGGCTGGGGCGGCAACGGCTGGTCGATGTCGTACTGGGCGATCCCAGGGCGCCCGACCTGATCGCCGACTGGATCGAGGTCGATACCGAGGTCGGGCTGAACGGCGCCAAGGTCGTCGGCGCACGCGTCGGGCAGGCGCGGTTGCGCGCGACGCTTCGTCCTGACGGCACGGTGTCGTTCGGACAGATCGACCGGTTGCTCCCGCCGCCGTCGGGCAAGCCGTTCGCGCTGCCCGATTTTACCGTCGCGGTCGACGATGGCCGCATCCGGCTCGCCACGCCCTATGGCGTGATCGGTGCGAAGCTGGCCGGGCGCGGCAATCTTGCGAACGACTTTACCGGGAGGCTGGCGGCGGTGGCGGAGCGGCTGTCGCTCAATGGCTGCGGGATCGATCGGCTCGCCGCGAACCTGTCGCTGCGGACGGCGACTGGCGGCCCATCCCTGTCCGGTCCGATCCGGGCCCAGGCCGCCGCCTGCGGCGACGTACGGCTGGTCGGACCGGTCGTGCAGGCGGAGGCGCAACTCTCGCCCGGGTTCGATCGGTGGCGCGGGCGGGCCGAGGTCGCCGCCGAGCGGATCGCTGCGCCGCAAACGCGGGTCGCCGCGCTGTCGGGCACGATCGGCTTCGACGGTCGGGCGCAGGGAACGACGGGCACGCTCGACCTCACCTCGGGTGATTTCGTCCTGCCGGACCTTGCGGGGCAGGCGTTGTCGATCGCCGGGCGTTATGCAGTGGGCGGCGTGCCTGCGTTCGAGGGGCGGATCGGCGCGCGAGGCGCACGGCTTTCCCCCGCGATGGTCGCGCGGATCGCCGGTAGCGCGGATGCCGCCGCGGGTACACCGGTTGCTCCACTGGCGACCGCCGCGATGCGCGCGGCGGCCCGCGCCGCACAGCGTTTCGACCTGTCGGCGGAGGTTGCCGCGCGCCCGCTGGCTGCGCGAATCGACCGGCTGGCCTTCGTTGCGGCCAGCGGTGCGCGCGCCACGCTGCGCGACGGACCGGTCCACTGGGTGTCGGGCAAGGGCGTGACGCTCAACGGCACGCTGGCGATGGGCGGTGGCGGGCTGCCGGCCGCCAGCATCCGCCTGACCCATGCCGGACCGGGATCGCCGGTGAACGGCACCGCGACCATCGCCCCCTATGCGGCAGGCGATGCGCGGCTGGCGCTGTCGCCGGTGCGCTTCCGTGCCGATGGCGACGGCGCGACCCGTATCGAAACCCGTGCCGAACTGTCGGGACCGTTCAGCGGCGGGCGGATCGATCGCCTCGCGCTGCCGATCGATGCGCGGTGGGACGGGGGCGGGCGGCTGGTGGTGAATACCGGCTGCGTGCCGGTCGCGTTCGACCGGTTGCGGGTGTCCGCGCTGACGCTCGACCCCGCACGGCTACAGCTCTGCGCGAGTGATGGCGGCATGGTCCGGCTGGCGAACGGGCGGGTCGGTGGGGGTGTCGCGACCGGCGCGACGCGGCTGACCGGCACGCTGGGCGGGACTCCGATCACGCTGGCGGCGGCGGGCGGGCGGTTCGGCCTTGGCGATCTCGGCTTTGCGCTGAGCGATGTGAAGACCCGGCTGGGCAGCCCGGAGCGCGTCAGCGTCCTCGACCTCGGCTCGCTCACCGGCCGCGTCGCCAACGGGGTCGTCGCGGGCACATTCGAACGCGGCGAGGGGCAGATCGGCAATGTCCCGCTGCTGATTCGCGAGGCGGCGGGCGACTGGAGGCTGGCGGGCGGCGTCCTTTCGCTCGATGGCGATGTCGCCGTGCGCGACGCCGATCCGCAGCCGCGATTCGAACCGCTGCGCAGCGACGATTTCAAACTGACGCTCAGCGGAAACGACATTCGCGCCGGGGGCACGCTGAAGCACCCGGCCAAGGGGGTGAAGGTCACCGACGTCGCCATCGTCCACGACCTCGCCACCGGGCGCGGCAATGCCGTGCTGGCGGTGCCGGGCATCACCTTTGGCGATTCGTTCCAGCCGAACGAACTGACCCGGCTGACCTTCGGGGTCGTCGCCGATGTGAAGGGGACGGTGTCTGGCCGCGGCGACATTGCGTGGAGCCCCGACGGCGTTACCTCGACGGGCACCTTCCGCACCGACGATACCGATCTTGCCGCCGCCTTCGGTCCGGTAACGGGCCTTGCCGGCGAGATCCGCTTCACCGACCTGCTGGGCCTCGTCACCGCGCCGGGGCAGGTGGCGACGATCGCCGAGGTCAATCCGGGCATCGCGGTGACCGACGGTGTGGTCCGCTATCGCCTGATCGAAGGGATGCGCGTTCAGATCGAAGGGGGCCGCTGGCCGCTGGGCGGTGGCGAGATGGTGCTGGAGCCGACCATCCTCGACTTTGCCGAGGATCAGGAACGCCGGATGACCTTCCGCGTGACTGGCGTCGATGGCGGGCTGTTCCTGCAGCAGTTCGAATTCGACAATCTCAATGCATCGGGCGTGTTCGACGGCGTGCTGCCGATGATCTTCGACGCGCGGGGCGGCCGGATCGAAGGGGGTAGGCTGCAGTCGCGCGGCGGCGGCAACCTGTCCTATGTGGGTGAGGTCACGAAGGAGGATGTCGGCTTCTGGGGCAATCTCGCCTTCCAGGCGCTGAAATCGATGAACTATCGCCGCCTGACGATCGAGCTGGACGGGCCGCTGGCAGGCGAGATGCTGACCGCGATCCGTTTCGCGGGGGTCAGCCAGGGGGAGGGGACGTACAGTAATTTCCTGATCCGTCGCCTCGCCAAACTACCGCTCGTCTTCAACGTGCGGATCAGGGCGCCCTTCCGCCAGCTGATCGATTCGGTGCAGAATTACTACGACCCGAAACGGCTGATCGAACGCAACCTGCCCGCGCTCCAGGCCGAACAGCGCCGCCGCGAACAGGGCTTGCCACCGGCGCCGCTCGACACCACCATTCAGCCCTCCGAAAGCGAGACTGTGCCATGACGCGAACCGTGATGCTGTTGCGAGCCTTGGTGATCGGCGTGCCCGCATGTGCCGCGGGCGGGTGCGTCAACGTGTCCGCGCCGGACAAGCCGATCGTCATCAACTTGAACATCAACATCACGCAGGAAGTGGTGTATCGTCTCGACGGCGAGGCGAAGACCCTCATCCAGGACAATCCGGGGATTTTCTGAACCATGCATGCTTACGTCAAATACGGCCTCGCCGCAGCCGCCTTCGTCGCGGTCGCGGGACTTGCCGGCACCGCATGGGCGCAGCGCGACCCCGCCTACCAGGCCGCGCGTGCGGCAGGGCAGGTCGGCGAGCAGCCTGACGGCTATCTGGGCGTCGTCGGCGGCGGCACGGCCGAGCTGCGCGCGCTGGTTGCCAACATCAACATCCAGCGCAAGGCGGCTTATACCCGCGGTGCACAGTCGGGCGCGACCGTCGAACAGTTCGCGTTCGTGTCGGGCTGCAACCTGATCGCGCAGACCAAGCCGGGCGAGAAGTACAAGACGCCGGGCGGTAGCTGGGAAACGCGTGGTAACGGTCCGCCCGAACGCGACCCGCGCTGCGTGTGAGGGATTGAAAAAAGGCGCATCATGCGCTATTTCGATCATGCGGTATCTGACTTCAGTGATACACCTCCAGACCCCGGTCGTGCCAGCGGCCGGGGTCTTCTACGTTACGGGGCCGGCTGCCAGGCCGACCCCGTCCCGCCGCTACTTCGAGCGGGCGACCTCGATGATTTTCAGCACCAGGGTCGCGAAAGCCACCATCAGCATAATTACGCCGATGATGACGGTTGCGGTATCGTTGTTCAGCTCAATCACCTCCTTTGCGGCCGATGTGTCGACCGCAAGGCTGGTGTAGTCATATTCCCGGGGCAGCCAAGCAAATGAACGGGTAGCGATGCTCTCTGCCCCCTTGGCGCCGCTTCGTTCATCGTCCCGAAAGGTTTCCGCGCGAACGCTATGGTTGACTCGAAACCGTCACCTTCCTAAAGCGCGCCTGCCTTGGCGGGCTCGCCATCCGGCGCATATCCGGCCCGACCGAAAGGTCATGGGAGGGGATGATGGCGGAGAACGAGCCCGGACTAGACCCCTTGCCCGAAGATCCCCGGATCACCTCGCTCGACGCGCGGCTGAACCAGGCGAAAAAGGACGAGGCGATCCGGACCGGCCAGGCGCGCGACGAAGCGGGGGACAAAAACTACCGCCTCGGCAACCGCGTGCTGGCCGAACTGGTGGGCGGAATGGTCGGGGGGGCGGTGATCGGGGGGACCCTCGACTATCTGCTCGGCACCTCGCCATGGCTCCTGCTCGTGCTGCTCTCCCTCGGGATCGTCAGTGCGTTCAGGAATATCATCAGGATTTCGAACCGGCGTCCGGACTGACAGTCCTCGGGCGCCTTGGCATATCGGGGCGAAGCGACGTGGCGCAGGCAGGCAAGATCGATCCGATGCACCAGTTCGAGGTGCAGACGATCTTCAACATTCCCCTGGGCGATCACGTCCTGCCGTTCACCAATTCGGCGCTGTGGATGATCGTCGCGGCGGTCGCGCTGTTCGTGTTCATGATCGGCGGCATGAAGCAGCAGCAGGTGCCCGGTCGCTGGCAGATGGCGGTCGAGGGCTTTACCGGCTTCATCGACAAGCTGCTCGCCGCGAATATCGGGCATGAAGGACGCAAGTACCTTCCGTACGTCTTCTCGCTGTTCATGTTTATCCTGTTCGCGAACGTCGTCGGCCTGCTGCCGTTCGGTCTGGTCGGGCTGCACCCCTTCACCGTCACCAGCCACTTCACCGTGACCGGCGTCCTTGCCATTGCCAGTTTCTCGATCGTGCTGGTCGTCGGTCTGTTCAAGCATGGTCTCCGTTTCTTCAGCCTGTTCGCGCCGAAGGGTACGCCGATCCCGGTGCTGCTGCTGGTCGCGCCGATCGAGTTCGTGTCGTTCATGGTCCGCCCGTTCAGCCTCGCGCTGCGACTGTTCGTGGCGATGACCGCGGGACACATCCTGCTGAAGGTGCTGGCGGGCTTCATCATCAATTCGACCGCCACCGGCGCGGGCATCGGCGTGCTGGTCAGCGTGCCGAGCTTCGCGCTGATGGTCGGCGTGTCGGCCCTCGAAATGCTGGTCGCCGGCGTGCAGGCATATGTCTTCGCGCTGCTGACCTCGCTCTACATCAACGATGCCGTGCACCTGCACGACCATCACTGATCCCAACCAACATTCAGATTTTTCCAAGGGAGTTTTCGACATGGAAGCAGACGCCATCAAGTTCCTCGGCGCCGGTCTCGCAGCCATCGGTGCCGGCCTTGCCGCACTCGGCGTGGGCAACGTCTTCGCCGCCTTCCTGCAGGGCGCGCTGCGCAACCCGTCGGCCGCTGCCGGTCAGCAGGGCAACATGTTCATCGGCTTCGCCGCCGCCGAACTTCTGGGCCTGCTGGCGTTCGTCGTCGCAGTGCTGCTGATCTTCGTCGCGTAACATGCGTGACGCCCGGCGCGGGGGGTGCCTCGCGCCGGACTCCCGGTCCGGATGACGGACCGGTTTCGGCCGGGCGATGGCGCCCGGTCGACCAGACCAATACGGGACGTTTCATGCCGCAAATCGAGCAGCTCGCCGCGACCTGGGGGTCGCAGGTCTTCTGGCTGGTGCTGACCTTCGGCATCGTGTTCCTGGTCGTGGGCCTCGGCATGGTGCCCAAGGTGCAGGGCACGGTCGACCAGCGCGACCAGGGCATCGCCGCCGACCTCGCCGCCGCCGAAGCGGCGCGTGGGCAGGCGGATGCGACCGAGGCGGCATGGCGTGCCCGCGAAAATGCTAGCCGCGAGGCTGCGCAGAAGCTGCTGGCCGAAGCCCGTGCCAAGGGCGCGGCGGCAGCGGCCGAACGGCTGGCCGCGGCCAATGCCGACATGCAGGCGCGGGTCGCACAGGCCGAAGCCGATATCGCTACCCAGCGCGGTGCGGCGATGGCGCAGGTCGAGCAGGTCGCAGCCGAAGCGGCACAGGCGATCGTCGAGCGCGTCTCGGGCGTGCGGGTCAGCGAACAGGACGCGCAGGGCGCGGTGAAGGCGGTGCTCCATGGCTAATCCCAACGTCGCCCATACCAGCCCGACGCTGAACGAAGCGATCCATGAAGAGGGCCTGCCCAAGACCGGAGCCGACGCTGTCGAGGGTTCGCATGGCAGCGCCACCGGTACGGCGCATGTCGATCCGACCGCCCTCGGGCTGAATGCGACCGCATGGGTCAGCGCCGCGATGCTGCTGTTCCTGCTGGTGCTGGTCGTGAAGGGTGTGCCCGCGCTGATCGGTCGCCTGCTCGACGGGCAGATCGCGGCGATCCGCACCCGTCTGGACGAAGCGCGCACCCTGCGTGCCGAAGCCGAGGCGCTGCGCGACGAATATACGTCGAAGATCGCTGGGATCGAGGCACAGGCCGCTGAAATGGTCGCCCACGCCGAGGCAGAAGCGCAGGCGCTGCTGGTGAAGGCGGAGGCCGACGCCGCCGAGCTGACCCAGCGTCGTGCCAAGATGGCGACCGACAAGATTGCCGCCGCCGAACGCGCCGCCATTGCCGAGGTCCGCGCGACCGCCGCCGATGCCGCTGCCAAGGCCGCCAGCACGCTGATCGCGACGCACCTGTCGGGCGATGCCGATCGCGCGCTGGTCGACCGGACCATTGCCGGTCTGGGTGGCAGCCGCCTGAACTGATGCCGTCGCACCGGACCCCGCGGTTTCAGCTCCAGCGGCTGACCCGGTGGTCCGATCGCGAGCCGCGACGGCTGTTCTGGCCGTGGGTCGCCTGCGTCATGGTGACCAACATGATCGCCGCAATGGCGGTCGGCATACCGATGTTCGTCGGCATCGCCCGCAACATGGCTGCCTTTGCAGAGGCACATCCGGAACGTGCGACCGTGACGTCGGGACCGGGGCATTATTCGGTGCAGATCGATGGGCCGGTCCCGCCGGACCTGATGTTGCAACCGATGCGCTGGTTCGTGCCGCTGGTCGCAATCGTCGCGATAGTGTCGGTCCTGTTTCTCGCCGCGGCGGTCGTGCGGCGACTGCATGATTCGGGACGGCGGGGCTATTGGGGGCTGTTGCCGCTGCCCTTCCTGGTGACCGGCATGATCGTGTTCGGGCAGTTGTTCAGCCGGATCGGGACCGGGAACGAACCACCCGATATGGCACCGTTCGCGCTGATGTTCGGCAACAACATCCTGTATCTGGCGAGCCTGGGCGTGTTGATCGTCCAGCTTAGCCGGCCAAGCGATCCCGGCCCCAATCGGTTCGGACCGCCGCTGGCCTGATTTTCCGCACGGCCTCTTTCGGGTTTCCGGCCGTGCCCTTTCCTATTCGAGCCCGCAAAAGGAGTAGGCGATATGGCATGGGCCATTCTCGCGGTTGCGGTCGTGTGTGAGATCGTGTGGGCATTGAGCCTGAAATGGGCGGCGGGGCAGGGGACGTTGCTCGCCTCCGCCGTGCCGATCACTTTGTCGTTCGTGAACATGGGGCTGCTGGCGCTGGCGATGCGCGGCATTCCGGCAGGCACCGCCTATGCGGTGTGGACCGGGCTTGGCGCGGTCGGCGTCATCATCGGCGGCGCGGTGCTGTTCGGCGAACGGATCGCGCCGGTCCAGGCGGGTTTCATGGTGCTGATCGTGATCGGCGTGGTCGGCACGAAGCTGTTCGCGCAGGGCTGACCCGCGCTCCGCATCGGAGTCGGGCGTTGACGGCGGGCGACCTCGCCGGTCATGCTCGGCCCCGATAGGGGAGCGGACGATGACCGGACAACGACTGATAGGGGCGATCGCCATTCTGGTGGCGGGCTGCAGCGGGCCGTCGCCCGAAACCCATTCGATGCAGTCGCCCACTACCGAGACGTTCGACGTCGAGGAGCCGCCGGCAGAGATGCCGTCGCCGGCCGCGACCGGTCCGAAGATCGCCTATAGCTATTCGGTCACCTATGCCTTTGATCGCAGGACCGTTGCGCAGGTGCAGGGGCAACAACTCGACCTGTGCCGCCGGCTGGGGCCTGCCCGCTGCCTGATCGTCCGGTCGTCGCTCAACACGCCGGGTCCGGACGATCATGTCGTCCATGACGAAGCGGTGCTGATGGTCGATGCGCGGCAGGCCGAGGCGCTGACCCGCCGGTTCGATGCGATCGCCGAGGCAGGTGACGCACGCCGGGCCAGCCGGCAGGTCGAGGCGGAGGACGTCACCCGGCAGGTGATCGACACCGAGGCGCGTGTCCGGGCGAAGCAGGCGCTGGCCGAACGGCTGCTCGCCATTATCCGGTCGGGCAATGGCAAGGTCGGCGACCTGGTCGAGGCCGAACGCGCCTATGCCACCACCAACGAGGAATTGGAGGCGGCGAAGGCGCAACGCGCCGAACTGGCCCAGCGGGTCGCGATGTCGAAGCTGACGATCGCCTATGCGTTCAACGACACGCCCGGCGGCAATTCGCCGGTCATGGCCAGCATCGAGGCGGCCGGGGCGACGCTGTCGACGAGCGTCGCCGCGCTGGTGACGTTCGTCGTGGCCGCCCTGCCCTGGATCGTCGTTGCCGGGCTGATGCTGTTCGGCCTGCGTCGGGTGGCCCGGCGGCGGGGCTGGCGCTGGCCGTGGCGGCGGGGCGAACGCTCCGCCGGTTGAGTCCACCGCGCGGTCGACCGGTCCGGATCAGCGTCGCGTTACCGCTAACAGGAATCGTTGGACAATGGCCGGCCGCGCAACAATACTCCCCCGATAACAAAGGGAGAGGGACATGCGAGCAATTTACGGACGCCGTGCGTTTGGCTGGGCAATCGGCGCGGCACTCGCCGCCACCGCCGCCCCGGCATGCGCGCAAAGCGACAAGATGGAGCCGATCGCGGCACCGGCGCAGCCGAATGCGATCCCGCTCAATACAGGCACGCTGCCCGGTGCGACCGCGAAGGAATCGTGGCATTCGCAATATGGCAGCACCTTTACCCGCAATGTGACCGATGCGACGCTGACCCCGTTCCTGCCCGATCCGGCCAAGGCCAATGGCACGGCGGTGATCGTGGCGCCCGGCGGCGGCTTTCGCACGCTGTCGATGTCGAACGAGGGGTGGGATGTGGCCAGGGCGCTGGCCGATCGCGGCGTCGCGGCGTTCGTCCTGAAATATCGCCTGAACCAGACGCCGGCGGACATGGCCGGGTTCGAACGGTCGATGCGCGAGATGTTCTCGGGCACCGCGCCGCGTCCACGGCCCGCGCCGGGTGCCGCCGCCAATGCGCTGGCACCGCAGATCGCCGACGCCAATGCCGCCTTCGCGCTGATCCGGTCGCGCGCCGGGGAATGGAAGGTCGATCCGAACCGCATCGGCATGATCGGCTTTTCCGCCGGCGCGATGCTAACCATGGCGACGACCCTGTCGAACGGTCCGGCCAGGCCGGCGTTCATCGGCGACGTCTATGGCCCGCTGGCCGCGATGGGGCCGGTGCCCGCCGACGCCCCGCCGTTGTTCGTCGCCATCGCCGCCGACGATCCGTTCTTTGCCAACAGCGGCTTCGGCCTGATCGAATCGTGGAAGGCGGCCAAGCGCCCGGTCGAGTTCCACCTGTATGAACAGGGCGGCCACGGGTTCGGCATGTACCAGAAGCCGACGACCAGCACAGGTTGGTTCGACGCCTTTGCGCGGTGGATGGACATGCATGGCTGGCTGAAGCGCGCGGGGTAAGGGCGGGCGCCGCAACCTTTCCCGTCACCCCGGGCTTGACCCGGGGTCCCGCTGCCTTTCCCGCAGCAGAAGAAGCGGGACCCCGGATCAAGTCCGGGGTGACGGGGGGCGAACCGATCACCCACCCGCTTGGCGACGACCCGCCGGAACGCTAAGTCCTTGTGCGGGCGACCAAGCCCAAGGAGGGATTGTCATGAAGTTCCTGTTCACCGCCGCCGCGTTGCTGGCGATGCCGCTGGCCGCATCGGCGCAGACCGCCCCGGCGCCTGCGCCGGCCGCAGCCAAGCTGACCATCGACAGCAGCATCGAAACCATCGCCGCCAATCCGAAGGGCAAGGCGATCCTCGACGCGCAGTTCCCGGGGATGCTCGCGCATGAATCCTATCCGATGTTCAAGGGGATGAGCCTGAAGCAGGTCCAGCCCTACGCCCAGGGCCGGATCACCGACGAACAGGTGGCGAAGGTCGCCGCCGAACTGGCGAAGCTGAACTGACATGGTGCGCGTCGGCCTGATCGGGTTCGGCCTGGCCGGCGCGTCGTTCCACGCGCCGCTGATCGCGTGCGTGGAGGGGATGGAGCTGGCGGCGATCGCGACCTCGCGGCCGACCGAGCGCTTTGCCGGCGCGGTGCGTCACGCCGATCCGATGGCGCTGATCGACGACGACAGCCTCGACCTGATCGTCATCGCTACCCCCAATGACAGCCATGCCCCGCTGGCGCAGGCGGCACTGGCCGCCGGGCGGCACGTCGTCGTCGACAAGCCGCTGGCGACCGACGATGCCGATGCCGTCGCGCTGGTCCAGCTGGCGCGCGGCACGGGGCGGTTGCTCAGCGTATTCCACAATCGCCGCTGGGACAGCGATTTCCTGACCGTCGAACGGCTGTTGCGCGACGATGCGCTGGGCGAGGTGCAGCTGGCCGAATTGCGCTGGGACCGGTTCCGCCCGGCGATCAAGCCGGGCTGGCGCGAGGAGGGCGGTCCGGGCAGTGGGCTGCTGAACGACCTGGGGCCGCACATGATCGATCAGGCGATCCGCCTGTTCGGCATGCCCGATGCGGTGGCGGGGGACGTCACGACGCAGCGCGACGGTGCCGGCGTCGACGATTATTTCGAGATCGTGCTGCGCTACGGTGCGCGCCGTGTGACGATCGGTTCGGCGTCGCTGGTCGCCGCACCGCGCCCGCGCTTTGCGCTGCACGGGACGCGGGGCAGCTTCGTGAAATTCGGCATCGACCCGCAAGAGGCGGTGCTGCGTGCCGGCGGCATGCCGACCGATAGCGGCTATGGCATCGAACCCGACAGCCAATGGGGCGTGCTGACCGACGCCCAAGGGACTGCGCGGTCGGTCCGGTCGGAAGCGGGCGACTGGCGCGGGTTCTACCGCGCGATGCGCGACGCGATCCGGGGGGAGGGCGACGTGCCGGTCGATCCGGCCGACGCCGTGCGCGGCCTGCGCATCATCGAAGCGGCGCGGGCGGGGTAGAAAATCCTGTAGTGATCGGCTGTTAACGAACATCGTCTAATCCGGTTGGGCGATGTTCGATCTTCCCGACCTGGCGACGCTGCGCCAATGCAGCATCCTGTGCAGTGCCGCCTATACCGTGGTGTTCTTTTCCATGGCCGGGCGCCGCGCATGGTATCTGTATTGGGGCTGGGGATCGGGCAGCTATTGCGCGGCGCTGGTGCTGGCCGCGCTGGTCGGGGAACCCGTCCCGCTGATGATCCAGCCGTTGTTCGACGGTGTCCTCGCCCTGTCGATGGCGCTGGTGCTGGGCGGCGTGCGGCGCTTCGACGGACAGCGCGGCATCGCGCTGTGGATGTGGGGCGTGATCGCGGCGACCGCGATCATCCCGACCATCGTGACCCTGGTGTTCGGGACGGCGCCCGTCGCATCGGCGATGTGGTCGCTGGTCGGTGCCGGATGCGCGTTTGCCTTTGCCATGCCGCTCGTCCGCAATCGCGCGACCGATGGGACGGCGCGGCCGCGGCGGATCGCCGGGGCGATGCTGCTCATCTATGTTCCGATCTACCTGACCGGCGCGATCGGCGCGCTGGTGCCGCAGGCGATCGGCGCGCATCTGGCGATGGTGCCGTTCCTCGCCGATCAGCTGCTGTTCGGTGCAGCCAATCTGACGCTGTTGTGGATTCCGGCATCGCATTCGCAGCAGCAGCTGCGCGACATGGCGCTGCGTGATCCGCTGACCGGCGTGTGGAACCGCGCCGCGCTGGCGGCGGGCGCGGCCGAGCTGCTGGTGCCGGGGCGGGTCGCGCTGCTGATCGATGTCGACCGGTTCAAGGCGATCAACGACCGCCATGGCCACGGCGTCGGCGACCGGGTGCTGGTCGCGATCGCGACCGGCCTGCAACGCAGCGTCGGCGGCGATTTCGTCGCGCGGCTGGGCGGGGACGAGTTTCTGGTCGTCACCAGCGCCGCCGATCCGCTGATCGCCGCCGAACAGATCCGCCTGCGCGCCGGTCGCGGCGAGCCGGGGCTGCCGGCCTGGACGCTCAGCATCGGCGCGGCGCGGATCGAGGCCGGCGACCGATCGATCGACGACGTGATCCAGCGCGCCGACCTGCTGATGTACCGCGCCAAGGATTTGGGCCGCACGCCCGCCGCGGCATGACGCTGGCGCTTGGCGGGCGCACTCCCTAAATCGGGCGCGATGTCGGAAACGCCCAACGCTCCCAACCGCTTCCACGAGGACAAGGCCAGCTTCACCGTGCGCGGGTCGGACGCGCCGGATATCGACGCCGGCGTCGCCGCGATCCGCAACGTGCTGGCGACGCTGCCCGCGCGGCCCGGCGTGTACCGGATGCAGGATGCGCGCGGCGAGGTGCTGTATGTCGGCAAGGCGCGCGCGCTCAAGAACCGTGTCGCCAACTATACGCAGGTGTCGCGCCTGACGAAGCGGTTGCAGCGCATGGTCGCGCAGACCCGGTCGATGACGATCGTCACGACCAATAACGAGGCGGAGGCGCTGCTGCTCGAAGCGCAGCTCATCAAGCGCTATCGCCCGCCGTACAACGTGCTGCTGCGCGACGATAAGTCGTTCCCGTTCATCCTGCTGCGCGCCGATCATGAATTTCCGCGCATTCAGAAGCATCGCGGCGCGCGGCGGGCGAAGGGTAACTACTATGGCCCATTCGCGTCCGCCGGATCGGTGACGCAGACGCTGAACGCGTTGCAGAAGCTGTTCCTGCTGCGCTCCTGCACCGACGGCTTCTTCAAGACCCGCGACCGGCCGTGCCTGCTGTACCAGATCAAGCGCTGCTCGGCGCCGTGCGTTGGGCGGATCGATCAGGCCGCCTATGCCGAGCTGATTGCGGACGCGAAGGACTTCCTCGCCGGCAAGTCGACCAAGGTGCAGGCGAAGCTGGGCACGCAGATGCAGGCGGCGGCGGAGGCGATGGACTTCGAACTGGCCGCCGTGCTGCGCGACCGGTTGAAGGCGCTGACCTTCATCCAGGGTTCGCAGGCGATCAACGCGGACGGCGTCGGCGATGCCGATATCTTCGCCATGGCCTGTCGTGAGGGGACGATCGGCATCCAGGCCTTCTTCATCCGCGGCGGCCAGAATTGGGGCCATCGCAGCTTCTTCCCCGCGCACACCAACGACGTGCCCGAGGACGAGGTCATGGCCGCCTTCCTGATGCAATTCTACGAAGAGGTGCCGCCGCCGCGCAACGTGTTCGTCGACCGCGACCTGGCCGAAGCGCCGGTGCTGGCCGAGGCGATGGCCGAACGCGCCGGGTTCAAGGTCGCGCTATCGGTGCCGCAGCGCGGTGTCCGCCGCCGGCTGCTCGACCAGGCCAAGCGCAATGCGGAGGAGGCGCTGGAGCGCCGAAACGCGGAATCGACGACGCAGGCGAAGCTGCTGCGCGAGGTCGCCGACCTGTTCGAGTTGGAAGGGCCGCCCGACCGGATCGAGGTGTACGACAACAGCCATATCCAGGGCACCAATGCGCTGGGCGCGATGGTCGTCGCCGGGCCGGAGGGGTTCCGCAAGGGGCAGTATCGCAAGTTCAACATCAAGCAGGCGCAGACCAACGACGACTTCGCGATGATGAAGGAGGTGCTGACCCGCCGCTTCGCCCGTGCGCAGGAGGAAAATCCGGATCGCGAGACCGACCGCGACGGCAATGGCTGGCCCGACCTCGTCCTGATTGACGGCGGCAAGGGCCAGTTGAGCGCGGCCAAGGCGGTGCTGGAGGACCTCGGCATCGAGGATGTCTGCATGGTCGGCGTGGCGAAGGGGCCGCATCATGGCCGCGAGGGGCGCGAGGTGTTTCACCTGATGGACGGGCGCGAACTGACGCTGCCGGTCAATTCACCGGTGCTGTTCTACCTCCAGCGGCTGCGCGACGAGGTTCACCGCTTCGTCATCGGCGCACACCGCGACAAGCGGGCCAAGGCGATGGGGGCCAGTCCGCTCGACGACGTGCCCGGCATCGGCCCGGCGCGGAAGAAGGCGTTGCTGATGCACTTCGGCACCGCCCGCGCGGTGCGCAACGCCAGTCTGGAGGACCTGCAAAAGGCGCCAGGGGTGAGCAAGGCAATGGCACAGGGGGTCTATGACTTCTTCCACGCCCGGTAAGGTCGCAATCGATCCCGCGCTGTTCGAACGGGCACGGGCCGCTGGCGTCGACGTCGCCGCGACCTGCCACGCGGCGTTGCTCCGCGCGATCGAGGAGGCGACGCACGCCCGGCTGCGCGCGGAAACGGCGACCGCGATCGCCGAATGGAACGATTGGGCCGGGTCGCCCGAATATCCCCCGTCACCCCGGCCTTGAGCCGGGGTCCCGCTTCTACTCTTCCTTCGCCGTCGCAAAGCGCGGTGGCGACGTCACCCGATCCCCCGCTGGATGAAACTGCGGATCGCCTGCCAGCGAACCGCTTCGCCCGCGTCACCCCGCTTGCCCGCGCGGACGCTGCGCGATCCGGCGACATCCTGGGCCGCCCGGCCGTGACGCGCCACGAGAAAAATGGCGTCGGTGCGGTCGATATCGTCGATCATCCATTCCTCCGGTCAGAAAGTTACGCGGCTAACGACGTCCTGACAGGTCCTGTTCCCGCCGGTCCAGCCCGGAATGTCGCCGGGTTTCCGCATGGTTTCGGTACGGCGCGGTAACAAAGTGCGTAAAGTCTGCAACACCGTGGTTAACGAGCCATTGGTACGTGGCGTACAATTTATTCGTGCGCCCGGTGCGGGCTTTATGGGATGTTTACGCCCATCGGTGCAGGACCTCTTTTATGGCAACGCCGGTATTCCTGACGATCGACACCGAATTGATGTGGCGGCACCATGCCGCCGACCTGTCGGCGTCGACCGTCATTGCCCGCTCGCTCGAACCCGCCGGGGTCGGCGTGACGTGGCAGCTGGAGCGGCTGCGCGCCCATGGATTGAAGGCGTGCTTCTTCGTCGATCCGCTGCCCGCGAAGCTCTATGGCATGGCGGCGATCGCGCCGACCGTGGAGGCGATCCTGGCCGGGGGGCAGGAGGTCCAGCTGCATCTCCACCCCAATTGGGTCGGTGCGGCGGTCGGTGATCGGGGGCAGGCGCATGGCCGGTTCGAACTGGTCGACCTGTCGCGGCAGGAGCAGCAGGATCTGCTGGGCGAGGCGCGCGACCTGCTGCAAGCCTGCGGTGCGCCCGAACCGGTCGCCTTCCGCGCGGGCAGCTACAGCGCCAACGACACGACCATCGACGCGCTGGCCGCATTGGGCTTCGCCTATGACAGCAGCCATAACGGCGCGCATCATCCCTGGCCCAGTGCGATCACCCTGTCGCCCGACCTGATCGCACCGGTCGCGCATCGTGGGCTGGTCGAGCTGCCGGTCACGACCATCGCGATGCCCGGCGGCGGGCGGCGGCATTTCCAGATTTGCGCGCTGTCGGCCGCCGAGATGCGAGCCGCGCTGACCTACGCCGCCCGCCACGACCATGCGGCGGTGACGATCGTTAGCCACGGCTTCGAACTTGCCAACCGGCAGGGGACACGTGCCAACGGCGTCCATGTCCGCCGGTTCGAGGCGCTGTGCCGCACGTTGGCCGAACGCGCCGACGCGCTGCCCACCACCCATTTCCGCGACCGCCCGGCGCTCCGCCTGGGGCAGGACGACCGGCCGCTGCCCGCCAATGCCCTGCGCACGCGGTGGCGGCAGGTCGAACAGCTCTGGTCGAACTGGGTCGAGGAGCGCGCGGCGTGACGAGCGCCCAGTCTTGGCCGCTCAAATTCCAGATCGGCGCGCGCACGCTCTTTTCGATCCGCCGCCGGCTGGTGCGCGTGCCGCTGGAACTGCGCGACGTGCTGTCGGGCGACGCGCCCGCCTTGCCGCCGCTGCCGCCGGGGGCGGACGGCTGGTCGGTGACGTCGCTGCCCGAACCGCTGGTCGATGCGATGCTGTCGACCAGCCCGATCGCCTTCGTTCGGCAGCGTTACACCCGCTATCACACCGACCTGACGATCGGTTTCGACGCGTGGTTCGCCGGCCTGTCGGGCAATGCCCGCTCCGGCCTGAAACGCAAGGCGAAGAAGCTGGCCGAGGCGAACGAAGGCAGCCTCGACGTCCGCACCTATCGCACGGCGCAGGAACTGGCCGAGTTCCACGGCATCGCCCGCCAGGTGGCCGAGCGGACCTATCAGGAAAAGTTGCTCGGCGCCGGCTTGCCCAACGACATCGCCTTCCGTGCCGCGATGCAGGGCAGGGGCACGCGCGGCGAGGCGTTCGGCTGGCTGCTGTTCGTCGGGGGTTCGCCCATCGCCTATCTCTACTGCCCGATGACCGGCGGCGACGTGCGCTACGACTATGTCGGCCACGATCCCGCCTGGAGCGAATGGTCGCCGGGCAGCGTGCTGCACATGGAGGCGTTCCGCACCCTGTTCGACGAACCCGCGGCGCAGCGGTTCGATTTTACGGAAGGCGAGGGACAGCACAAGCGCCAGTTCGCGACCGGTGGTACGGCGTGTGCCGACCTGCTGCTGCTGCGCGGGTCGCTCGGCAATCGGGCGACGGTGAAAGCGTTGCGGGCGTTCGATGGCGGTGTCGAGCGGGCGAAGCGGGCGCGGGATTGGCCGGTGCTCGGCAAGGCGATGCACCGGCTGCGTCGGGGCTGAACCGCTACATCGCGCTGAAGATACAGTAAGCGAGGATCGGCACGCCGATCGTCGCGATCATCAATATCAGGCCGTGATCGCCGTCGCGTCGGTTCGTCGGGTCGCTCTCGACGACCCGGGTACGAAACCGGTTCGAAAAGAAATGATCGGGTTCGCTGTTGAGATAGACCGGCGGCTGCGGTGCATCGGCCGCGCGCTCGCTGGTGGTGCCCGACACGGGCTTGGAAACGGGATCTGACATGGTGCGGATTCCATCTATTCGATGCGGGAAACGGCGCGACGCACCGATCCCAAACAAAGATCGAATAAACCCCGAACTCGGACGGCGAACCGTTCCGAGTTCGGGCTACCCGCGTGCGGCGAGTTGGCCGGCGTGATTGAGAAAACGCTGATATGCTCGGCAAGCATCCATTTCACGAATATTGGAAATAAGAGCAGGTTAGTCAACAAGACTTTGTAGCCGATTTTCTGATTTCCATCAGGATTTGATGGCGATATTTTGCGCTGCATCATTCGGCGACGATTTTTGTTGAGCTGGTCGCGGATCGAATTCAAGACGTGGGATCGCTGGCAAACCCCTGCTAGACCCACCCCATGCACCTCAACACCACCGCCATCCTCCTCTCCGTGCGCCCGCACGGCGAACATGGTGCGGTCGTGCGGGTGCTGACCGAACATGCTGGCGTCCAGCCCGGTTACGTCCGCGGCGGGCGCAGCCGGGCGATCCGGCCGGTGCTGCAACCGGGCAACCTGATCCGCGGCGACTGGCGCGCGCGGACCGATACGCAGCTGGCGGCGCTGACCGTCGAACTGGTCGAAAGCCGCGCGCCGCTGTTCGCCGAGCCGTTGGCCGCCGCCGCGATCGACTGGATGTGTGCGCTGACCGCTTATGCGCTGCCTGAGGCGCAGCCCTATCCGCGCATCCATGCCGCGCTCGACGGGTTGTTCGCGGCCATCGCCGCGGCGCCGGGTGCGCGCGACTGGGTCGGGGCGCTGGTGCGGACCGAGTTGCTGATCCTGTCCGAACTGGGCTTCGGCCTGTCGCTCGACGAATGCGTCGCGACCGGGGTGACCGACGACCTGACCCATGTCAGCCCCAAGAGCGGCGGCGCGGTATCGCGGGCGGCGGCGGTCGGCCTCGAACACCGCCTGCTGCCGCTACCCGCCTTCCTGATCGAAGGGGGCCGGGCCGACTGGGCGGCGGCGTTCGACGGGCTGACGCTGTCGGGCCATTTCCTGTCGCGCGATTTGCTGGGGCTGAAGGGGCAGGACGTGCTGGCGGCGCGCACCCGGCTGGTCGAGCGGCTGAAAAGGACGGTTGCGTGAGCATGGCCGGTTGGGGCAGAGGCGTCCGCGCGTAATCTTCGTGCGCGAACGACGGATGATATGATGGCTTTGATCGCGATACTGCCCGGCGACGGGATCGGACCGGAAGTGGTGGCAGCGGCGCGCCAAGTGCTGGATGCGCTCGATCTCGGGCTGACGTTCGAGGAAGCACCGGTCGGCGGCGCGGCCTATCGCGCCCATGGCCATCCGCTGCCGCCCGCGACGCTCGATCTGGCCAAGCGTGCCGATGCCGTCCTGTTCGGCGCGGTCGGCGATCCCGAATTCGACAATGTCGCGCGCGAACATCGTCCGGAACAGGCGATCCTCGGCCTGCGCAAGGAACTGGGCCTGTTCGCCAATCTGCGCCCGGCCAAGCTGTTTGCGGGGCTGGAGGACGCCTCCGCGCTCCGCCCCGAAGTCGCCGCCGCGATCGACATGGTGATCGTGCGCGAGCTGACCGGCGACGTCTATTTCGGTGAGAAGGGCCGGGGCACGACGGCGGACGGCCTGCGCGAGGGCCATGACCTGATGCGCTATGACGAGGCGGAGGTCGCCCGCATCGCCCGCGTCGCGTTCGAGACGGCGCGCACCCGCAACCACCGGCTCTGTTCGGTCGACAAGGCCAACGTCCTCGAAACCTCGCAGCTATGGCGCGATGTGGTGATCGAAGTCTCGGCCGACTATCCCGATGTCGCGCTGACCCACATGTATGTCGACAATGCCGCGATGCAGCTGGTGCGCAATCCGGGCCAGTTCGACGTGATCGTCACCGGCAATTTGTTCGGCGACATATTGTCCGATCAGGCGAGCATGTGCGCCGGGTCGATCGGCATGCTGCCCTCCGCCGCGATCAATCAGGACAGGAAGGGCCTGTACGAACCGATCCACGGCTCGGCCCCCGATATCGCGGGCCAAGGCAAGGCGAACCCGCTGGCGACGATCCTGTCGGCGGCGATGATGCTGCGCCATTCGCTGGGGGAAGCGGATGCGGCCGACCGCATCGAGGCAGCGGTGACCGCCGCGCTGGTCGCTGGACACCGCACCCCCGACCTGGGCGGGACCGCGACGACGCAGGACATGACGAACGCGGTGCTGGCGGCGTTGTGATCCCGTTGCGGCGCCGTATCCCCGCGCAGGCGGGGATCCAGGGCCACGAAGGACGTCATCCGTGGCACTGGACCCCCGCCTGCGCGGGGGTACGATAGCGGGGATATGACCCCCCTCGACCTCGCCATCGTCGTGCCCGTATTCAACGAACGCGGCAACGTGCCGCTGCTCGTCGCCGCGCTCGACGCGGCGTTGGCCAGCATCGCGTGGGAAGCGATCTTCGTCGACGACGACAGCCCCGACGGCACCGCCGATGTCGCACGCGCCATCGCCCGCCATGACCCGCGCATCCGTGTGATCCAACGGATCGGCCGGCGCGGCCTGTCGAGCGCCTGTATCGAGGGGATGTGCGCCACCGCTGCGCCGCTGGTCGCGGTGATCGACGGCGATCTGCAGCATGACGAGACGCTGTTGCCGCGCATGGCGGCGGCGCTGACCGCCGACCCCGCGCTCGACCTGGTGATCGGCTCGCGCTTCGTCGCCGGCGGCGGGACCGGGGCATGGGACGCCGACCGCGTCGCCAAATCGGCGCTCGCCACCCGCCTGTCGCGCCGCGTGCTGAAGGCCGATCTGTCCGACCCGATGAGCGGCTTCTTCATGATCCGGGGCGAGGTCGTGCGCCGCGTCGTGCCGCGGCTGTCGGGGATCGGCTTCAAGATCCTGCTCGACATCCTGACCGCCGCGCCCCAGCCGCTCAAATTCGTCGAGCTGCCCTATGTGTTCCGCACCCGCCTGTTGGGGGAGAGCAAGCTCGACCATGTCGTCGCGCTCGAATATCTGATCGCGCTCTACGACCGGATGTTCGGGCGGGTGGTGCCGGTGCGCTTCGTCATGTTCTCCGCGATCGGCGCGGCGGGGGCGATCGTCCATCTCGCGGCGCTGGGGCTGCTGCTCGAACTGGGCGCAGGCTTCATCGCGGCGACGATCGTCGCGACGGTGGCGGCGATGACGTTCAATTTCTTCCTGAACAACCACCTGACCTATCGCGACCGGCGGCTGCGGGGGCCAAGGGCGCTGCTCGACGGCTGGGTATCGTTCTGCGCGGTATGTTCGGTCGGCGCGGTCGCCAATGTCGGGGTCGCGGCGTTCCTGTACGATGTGCGCGGCGGGGCGTGGGCGCTGCCGGCGCTGGCGGGAATCGCGGTCGGCGCGGTGTGGAATTTCGCGCTGTCGTCGCGGTTTACGTGGGGGCGGTACGGGCGGAAGCGCTCGGCCTAGTTTTCGCACCGAAGCGGGCGGAAGAGCAGGATTTTCGCGCAGAGGCGCAGAGTACGCAGAGAGGTTGCGATCGGGAGACGGCGCCTCCCTGTCCATTACGGTTAAGCGCCGCAGTCGCGGCAGCTGCAACCCCTCTGCGTCCTCTGCGCCTCTGCGCGAACAAACTCCTACTTTTCTCCGCGCCTCCGCGCCTCCGCGTGAACCCAATTCTAACGCCAGCTATCCAACCACATCCACCGGTTGAACGCCTGCGGCCCCGACAGCGGCGCGGCGGAGATGATCGGGTAGAAATACACGAACAGCATCAGCACCGGCAGCGCGAACCACTCGTTCGCCCGTGCGAAACGTCCCTTCGCATAAGCATGGAACGCCGCCGCCAACGCGAGGCACAACCAGATGCTCGACAGATGGTAATAATAATAGAAGCCGAGCGACTTGGGGATCACCGCCCACACCGCCAGCGATCCGACCCACAGCAGCCCAACCCCCAGCAACGCCCGCGATCGCCGCCGCCATCCGGCCCACAGGCACGCCGCCACCGCGACCAGCCCGCCCCACATGATCGCCGGATTGCCGAGCAGCAGCACGCCGCGCTGCACACCGTTATCGGGTTCGTAGAAATACCAGATCGGCCGGATCAGCAGCGGCCAGCTCCACCAGCTCGACTGATAGGGATGCGGCGCCAGTATCTGCGTCTGTCGCTGGTACATCTCGACCTGGAACGGGATCAGCCGCGACAGCGTCAGCGGGTCCTGCGCATAGAAGAAGGCGGGCGCGAAGGTCGCCAGATAGGTGCCGACACTCACCAGCCCGAACAGCGCCAGCGCGGGGAACAGCGACAGCCCCGGCCAGTAATCGCGCTGATCGCTCTTGCCCCAAATCAGCAGCAGCCCGGCGCCCGCAACATAGGGAATCGCTGCCCATTTGACCCCGACCGCCAGCCCGAACAGCACCGCCGACAGGGTAAGGCGCAACGCCGGCCGCCCGCGCATCGACCATAGCAACGCGGCGATGGCGAGCGTGGTGAACGCGCCCAGATACACCTCCAGCATCGCGGTGCGCGCCTCGATCAGCAGCGTCTGGTTCAGCATCGCCAGCCCCGCCCCGAACGCCGACACCGGCGTCCGCCGGAACAGCAGTTGCAGGCAGGCGAACACCCCCAGCACCGTCGCGGTCCCCGCCAGCGTGCCGAAGATCCGCCACCCCCACGGAGTATCGCCGAACAGCGCGATGCCCGCGGCGATGAACGCCTTCGCCACCAGCGGATGTTCGGTATTCGCCGGATAGGCCAGCGCCAGCAACGTCCTTGCGGCGGGCACGTAATGCACCTCGTCGAACGACAATTTGCCCGGTCGCCCGAGGCCCCACAGGAACAGCAACTGCGCCACGCATGCGATCAGCAGGGCGGTGGTCCATGGGCGATCGCGCAGGCGGGAGAGCATGGGGCGGCGGTGTAGCGGAAGCGGGCGGACCTGCAAATCCTCCCCGGAACGGGGAGGGGGACCGTCGTCGAAGGCGATGGTGGAGCGTGCGGGCGGCGCAACGCGGCGGTTCCGTATGCGGACACCCCCTCCACCATGCTCCGCATGGTCCCCCTCCCCGTGCCGGGGAGGGTCTCAAAGCTCCCTGCCGGGGAGGATCGCAACGGTTCGCCCATCACTTGCCACATTCCGTCCGTATTGGACCGAGCCATGGCACTGATCGACACGTTCCTCGCCCGTACCGTCCGCCGCGGTACGCTCTCGCTCACCCATGCCGATGGCCGCACCGTTACCTTCGGCACCGCCGATCCGGCCTTTCCCGACGTCGCGATCCGCTTCACCCAGCCCGGCGTGGCGGGGCGCATCGTCCGCCATCCCGCGCTGGGCGCGGCGGAGGCGTATATGGACGGCGAACTGGTCATCGACCGCGGCGACATTCGCGATCTGGTCGAGCTGCTGACGTCCAACACCCCCTGGGGCCGGGGCAGCGGCCTTGCTCCGTCGCTGCCGATCCGCCTGTTCGACGCGGTCCGTCACCGGGTCGACCGGGTCAATATGGCCCGCCGGTCGAAACGCAACGTCGCGCATCATTACGACCTGTCCGACCGGCTCTACGCGCTCTTCCTCGACACCGACCTCCAGTATAGCTGCGCCTATTTCACCGATCCCGCCAACAGCCTCGAACAGGCGCAGGCGGACAAGAAGGCGCATATCGCCGCGAAACTGGCGCTGAAGCCCGGCATGCGCGTGCTCGACATCGGCTGCGGCTGGGGCGGGATGGCGCTGTACCTGCATGAAAAGACCGGCGCGGAAGTGCTGGGCGTCACCCTGTCCGAAGAGCAGATCAAGGTCGCCCGCCGCCGCGCGGAGGAAGCCGGCGTCGCCGACAAGGTGAAGTTCGAACTGATCGACTATCGCGCCGTCACCGGCCGGTTCGACCGGATCGTGTCGGTCGGCATGTTCGAACATGTCGGCCCGCCGCAATACGGCACCTTCTTCCGCAAGTGCCGCGAACTGCTGACCGACGACGGCGTCATGCTGCTGCACACCATCGGGCGGATGGGCGTGCCGGGCGTCACCGACACCTTCACCACGAAATACATCTTCCCCGGCGGCTACAACCCGGCGCTGTCGGAAATCGTGCGCGGTTATGAAGGGACCAAGCTGATCGCGACCGATATCGAGGTGCTGCGCGTCCATTATGCGCTGACCATCGACCATTGGTACGATCGCACGGTGGCGGCGAAGGACCAGATCGTCGCGCTGTACGACGAGAAATTCTACCGCATGTGGACCTTCTACCTCGCCGGCGCGGCGGCCGCCTTCCGCCATGGCGGCATGGTCAACTACCAGGTCCAGCTCACCCGCAACCGCCTGTCGCTGCCGCTGACCCGCGATTACATGCTGGAGGAAGAGCGCCGTTTGCGGGGATAGGCTGTCGCCTGCTTCTCTCGTCACCCCGGGCTTGACCCGGGGTCCCGCTTCTCCAGCAACAATGATTGCGAAGCGCCACCCCGGATCATGTCCGGGGCGACGGCGAGGCTTGTCGCATGGAACTCAATCGGCAACGATGCGCCATGGCCTTGTTCGCATGGATTTCCCGGCGATATGCAACGTCGATCAAACCTGACGGCTTCGGCCAAAGCCTGCTCGACGACCTGCGCTGGATCTGGCGCGTGCGTCGTTATCGGCAGCTCACCATGACTTGGCGCGCGCCAACCCCCGACGAAGAAGCCGCGATCATCGCCGACCCACTGCTCGGGCGGTTCGGCGACGATACGATCGGCATCGCGGAGATCGACGGCTTGCGCTGCATCGTCCGCGATCGCGACTGGTTCGGCTGGCCCGATCCGCCGCGCTTCGTGTTCTTCGCGATGGCGGGGGATCGGGTCGCAGCGGCAGCGGACTTCAACGATTGGCCATCCTGCTGGACGCCGGCGCCGCCCGACTATTCGATCGTGACCCCGACGACCTTCCACTCGCCGCCCTCCTGATTCACCGTCACCGTCTCGATCTTCTCGCCACCGGTCGCGAAGCGGGTGCGGAACTTGAGCATTTCGACGCCGGCGGGCGGCACGGGAATGGTTTCCTGCTCCTGCAAGGTCCGCGACACCACCGCGCCCAGCGGCGGGCGGACGCGCTGCGACACCTCGCTCCACACCTGTTCGCTGTTCAGCTTGCGAAACGCCGCACCGAAACGGGCGTAACTCTCGCTCCACCGCCCGGCATCGACCAACTCGAGGAACTGGCGCGCGGCATCGGGGGCCGCGGTGGCGGGGGCGGTCGTGGCGGCCGGCGGGGCCTGGGTCGCACCGGGCATCAGGGTCAGGGCCAGCAGGCCGAGGGCGAAGGTCATCAGCATCACTCCGATCAGAACCGGCAGCCGGCGCCGCGCCGGTGCCGCGCCGTCGTCCGGCGCCTGTCCGACATCGTTCGCCGCGCTCCTCGCGTCCTCCCCGGTTCTTTCGTCCCCCAGATTTTCGGGGGTCTCGGCATCCAGCAACAGCCGGGCCGCCTCACGGCTGCTCGACACCATCAGCTTGCGCCGCGCGTCCCGCAGCCGTTCGTTGATGGTATGGACCGACAGCCCCAGCGTCACCGCGACCGACTTCGCATCATGCCCACGCACGATCAGGCGCAGCGTCTGCTTTTCCTTTTCGGTCAGGGCGTCGATGCCCTGTCTGGCCGGCATGGTCATGGCGTTCGGCCTATGGCCGGGGCGGGGGAGGGGCCACCCCTAAAAATTTGGGAAAGGCGGTTAGCCGTTCTTCGCCCCGCCCTCCCATAAGCCTCGCCCCAGCGCAGGCTGGGGCATCGAGCGGCTCCTGTAGCGCCCTATCACTAGGAGATCCCAGCCTTCGCTGGGATGACGTGCGGGGCGGGGTAACGGTGGGAAGCAGTTCGCCCGCCCGCTCAATCCTCGCCGAAGCGATCCTCGACCAGCTGGCACAACTGCCCCACCACCGCCTCGGCACCGTCGCCCGACGCGCTGATCGTGATATGGTCGCCCTTGGCGGCACCCAGCATCATCAGGCCCATGATCGACGTGCCGGTCACCCGCGATCCGTCCTTTTCGACGCTCACCTCGATCGGGGCGGCGGCGGCCATCGTCACGAACTTGGCGCTCGCGCGCGCGTGCAGCCCGCGGCGGTTGGTGATCTGGACGGTGCGGGTGACGCTCACG
The DNA here is from genome assembly GCF_028551275.1 of Sphingomonas hankookensis. NCBI lineage: Bacteria > Pseudomonadati > Pseudomonadota > Alphaproteobacteria > Sphingomonadales > Sphingomonadaceae > Sphingomonas > Sphingomonas hankookensis. Next base: position 3,142,131 of record NZ_CP117025.1, on the reverse strand, counting down.
CCGCCGCCTCGCCCAGCACTTCGCTGGCGACAGAGATGTACTTGCGCCCCGCCTCGCGCGCGGCGGCGACGGCTTCGGCGACCTTCATCGCCTTGCGTGCGCCGCCCAACCGGATCAGCATCGGCAGGTTGATGCCGGCGATCACCTCGATCCGGCCGGTTTCCATCAGCGAGATGGCGAGGTTGCTGGGGGTCCCGCCGAACAGGTCGGTCAGCACGATCACGCCCTGACCGGCATCGACATCGGCAATCGCCTTGGCGATGTCGGCGCGGCGCTCCTCCATATCGTCCTCGGGACCGATACAGACCGTGCCGATCCGCTCCTGCGGACCCACGACATGTTCCATCGCCACGACGAACTCCTCGGCAAGACGTCCGTGCGTCACCAAAACCAGGCCGATCATGTTCGTCGTCGTTCCTACATCCGTCATGGCGCCTGCTTCGCGCCTTCCAGCGAATCCTGCGGCGCGGTGCCCAGGTCGCGATGGTGTATCGTGGGCGAAAATCCTTGTGCGCGCAACCATGCGCCCATCCGTTCGGCGACATGGACCGACCGGTGCCTACCGCCGGTACAGCCGAACGCGATGGTGACATAGGATTTCCCCTCCGCGCGGTAGCGGGGAAGGAGGGTCAGCAGCATCGTCTCGAACGAAGCGATCGCCGCGTCATACGCCGGATCGGCCTGCACATAGGCCGCGACATCGGGGTCCAGCCCCGTACCCGGCCGCAGCACCGGGTCCCAGTGCGGATTGCGCAGGAACCGCATGTCGAGCACGATATCGGCGTTGCGCGGCACCCCGCGCGAAAAGCCGAACGACAGCACCGACAGTACCGGATCGCTGCTGTCCGGCTCGGCAAAGGTCTCGCGCGTCCATTGCGCCAGATCGGCACGAGAGAAATTGGTGGTGTCGAGCAACCGGTTGGCGAAGGCGCGTAAGGGTTCGAGCACCTCGCGCTCGCTCTCGATCCCATCGGCGGCGGTGCGGTCGCTGGCCAGCGGATGCCGTCGCCGCGTCTCGTTGTAACGGCGCTCCAGCTCGGCCTGGCTGCTGTCGAGGAACAGCACGCTGACCCCGAAATCGGGCCGGGCGCGGATCGCGGCGACGATCTGTTCGGCATCGAAGCCGCGCGTGCGGGTGCCGATGCCGATCGCGAGCGGCCGGTCGGCATCGGCCGGGCTGGCGGCGATCAGGTTGCCGAGCAGGCGCAGCGGCAGGTTGTCGACAATGTCCCAGCCGCTGTCCTCCAGCGTCTTGAGCACCGTCGATTTTCCCGCGCCGGACATGCCGGTGACGAGCAGGATGGAGGCGTGACGCATCATCGGGCGATCCTGTCGAGCATGAGGTGGAGTCGGGCCGGGGCCGATGCCTCCAGCAATGCCATGGTATAGGCGGGCAGCGCTATGCCCGCGACGACATGGGTCATAGCCTCGGGCATCCGCTCGGGCGTGCCGGATGCGATCCACAGCGCAACCGGCACATCGCGGACATAGGGGCGTTCGACGATACCGATCCCGCGCACCTCGATCCGCCCGGCGATGGTCGCGGGCGGCGCGGCGCGCAGCACACCGTCCCGCGCCGTCAGCAACGTATAGTCGTCGCTGACCAGCATCGCGCCGGCATCGATCAGCCGCAGCGTCAGGTCGGACTTGCCCGCCCCCGACGGCCCGGCGATCAGCACGCCCCGCCCGTCGATCGCGACGCACGAGGCATGCACGGTTTGCGGAGGCTCGTCGCTCATGCGCCGGCCACCGGCAGCTGCACGACGAAGCGCGCGCCGTCGCGGTGGTCCCTGCGTGATTCTGCGGCGATCATACCGCCATGCCCTTCGACGATGGTCCGCGCGATGGCAAGGCCAAGGCCGGAATGTCGTCCGAAAGCCTCGTCGCCCGGTCGCACCGAATGGAAGCGGCGAAACACCGCCTCGCGCTGTTCGGGGGGGACGCCCGGGCCTTCGTCGACCACCTCGATCTCGATCAGGTCGCCGTCGTTGGTGCCCGCGATCCTCACCGTGCCGCCGGGGGGCGAGAAGGAGATGGCATTGTCGATCAGATTGGCGAACACCCGCTCCAGCCGCGCACCCTCGCCATGCACCACCAGCGGCTCGTCCGGGTCGAAATGCAGCGTCACGCCGCGCGCGATCCCGCGTTCGGTGCGATAGGCGACCAGCGCGCCGATCAGCGCGCCCAGATCGACCGCCTCGAACTTCGCCCGTGCCAGCTGCGCATCCAGCCGCGACGCGTCGGAGATATCGGTAATCAGCCGGTCGAGCCGGTGCACATCGTCCTGCACGATCGCCAGCAGCTGCGCGCGCAGCTCGGGGTCCTTGACCGCACCCAACCCGTCGACCGCCGACCGCAGCGAGGCCAGCGGGTTCTTCAATTCGTGCGTCACATCGGCGGCGAAGGCTTCGGTCGCGTCGATCCGGCTGCGCAGCGCGCTGGTCATGTCGGACAGTGCGCGGGCGAGCATCCCGATCTCGTCGCGGCGGCTGGGCAGGCGCGGCACGACGACCTCGCGCGCGCGACCGAGCCGCACCCGGATCGCGGCGCGGGCCAGCATCCGCATCGGCCGGACGATGGTGCGCGCAAGGAACAGCGACAGCAGCACCGACAGCAGAAACGCGACCGCCAGCACCAGGCTCAACCGCGCCCGCTCGGTCCTGACGGTCGAGGTGATGTCGCGCGCGTTGACCGTCGCCATCAGCACCCGATCCTCGGGCAGCGGCGCGGCGGCGGTGACCACCGGCGTCCGGTCGGGCGCGCGCCACACGCTCGCCGCCGTGCCGCCGGTGGTGCGCACCGTCACCACATCGGGCCAGCGCAGGCCGCGCCCGGGGGCACGTTCGCGGTACAGCGGGTCGCGGTCGTTGCCGACCACCGTATCGATCCCGGCGTCGAGCGCGCGGGCGGCATCCTGTTGCCAGCCGTCCTTGTCCGGGTCGACCAGCTGGAAATTGCGCACGCCCAGCGCGCGGCTGTCCGCCACCAGCCGCCCGCGCCGGTCATAGATGCGCAGCCGCAGCCCCGACTTGCGCGCGAAATTGACCATCTCGTCGGTGCGGTCGTCGGGCGGCAGCAGCGCCAGCGCCTCGGCGATCAACCGCACCTCGCGCTCGGCCTGCGCCACCCGTCCGTCGACGATCCGCGCGCGATAGCTGTCGAGATAGAAGAACCCGCCCGCCAGCAGCGCGAGCGCGAAGATGTTCACGAACAGGATGCGCGGGGTGAGCGACACCCGGCCCGACCAGCGCAGCGACAGCGCGCCTTCGTCGACCGGCAGGTCCTCGGGCGGATCAGCGGGGGGCATGGTGGCGTGCCCTCACGCGCCGACGTACCCCCGCGCAGGCGGGGGTCCAGAGCCAAGCAATACCGCCGGGTGCGTACGGGGCCCTGGACCCCCGCCTGCGCGGGGGTACGGCTACATGGCGGAAAGCAGGCGAGCGATCGCCGCCGACCAACCCCACCCTATTCGTCCGAAAACCGATACCCCGCGCCATACAGCGTCTCGATCGCATCGAATTCCTTGTCGACCTGCCGGAACTTGCGGCGCAACCGCTTGATATGGCTGTCGATCGTGCGGTCGTCGACATAGATGTCGTCCTGATAGGCGGCGTCCATCAACTGGTTGCGCGTCTTGACGATGCCGGGGCGGCTGGCGAGCGTTTCGAGGATCAGGAACTCGGTCACGGTCAGCGTGACGTTCTCTCCGTTCCACGTCACCTTGTGCCGCGCCGGGTCCATCGCCAGCCGCCCGCGCTCCAGTACCGCCTGCGGGCTCCCCTCGGGACTGCCCGGCTCGCCGGCCTGCGCCGGTTCGGCGCGGCGCAGAATGGCGCGGATGCGCGCGATCAGCAGGCGCTGCGAAAACGGCTTGGCGATATAGTCGTCGGCACCCATGGCAAGGCCGAGCGCCTCGTCCAGCTCGTCGTCCTTGCTGGTCAGGAAGATCACCGGCAACCGGCTCTTTTCCCGCAACCGCCGCAGCAGCTCGAGGCCGTCCATCCGCGGCATCTTGATGTCGAGTACCGCCAGGTCGGGCGGATTCTCGGCAAAGGCCTTCAGCGCAACCTCGCCGTCCGAATAGACCCGCGTGACGAACCCTTCGGTCTGCAACGCGATCGACACCGACGTCAGGATGTTACGGTCGTCATCGACCAGCGCGATCGTCGCGGTCATGCCACAAGGTCCATCTGCATCACGCTCGACGGTTAGGGGAAAGGGGGCGAACGCTCAATCCCCGAGCCGGCAGCGAGGGACATTCGTTCTTTGGCGAGAGATATCCCCCCAACCGTCACCCCGGGCTTGACCCGGGGTCCCGCTTCTTACCCACGCCGGAAAAAAGAAGCGGGACCCCGGATCAAGTCCGGGGTGACGAAGAAAGGGCGGCCATATATCATATAAATCCACATCTAACCCATTGGTCGCGACCACAAAACATCACGACGATAATGTTGTTTAACGTGTTTGACGGCTACCATCCCCGCGCCTAAACCAACCGCAAATCGCGGGGCGGGTCCACCGTCCGCGAGTCGATACCCGAGGGAGAACAAGCATGGCGATCGTCACGCCCGAACACGACCTGGCCGCAATGGGAATCGAAACCGGCGCCGAAGTGCACTGGAACCTGCGCACGCCGCAGCTGGTCGAGTTGGCGGTCGCGCGCGGTGAAGGGCGGCTGGCCAAGGACGGCCCGCTGGTCGTCACCACCGGTCGCCACACCGGCCGCAGCCCGCAGGACAAGTTCATGGTCCGCGACGCGGTGACCGAGGACACCGTGTGGTGGGGCAAGACCAACCGCGCGATGGACCCGGCGCATTTCGCCACGCTGAAGGCCGATTTCCTTGCCGAGCTGGTCAACGAACCGAACCTGTTCGTGCAGGACCTGTTCGGCGGGTCGCAGCCCGAACACCGGGTGAAGGTCCGCGTCATCAATACGCTGGCATGGCACAACCTGTTCATCCGTACGATGCTGGTCCGCCCCGAAAACGCCGATCTCGCGGGCTTCGTCCCCGACTTCACCATCATCGACCTGCCCAATTTCCGCGCCGATCCCGCGCGTCACGGTTGCCGCAGCGAGACGGTGATCGCGGTCAGCATGACCGAAAAGCTGATCCTGATCGGCGGCACGCAGTACGCGGGTGAGATGAAGAAGTCGGTGTTCGGCCTCTTGAACTTCCTGCTGCCCGAAACCGGCACCATGCCGATGCACTGTTCCGCCAATATCGGTCCCAAGGGCGATACGGCGGTGTTCTTCGGCCTGTCGGGCACCGGCAAGACGACGCTGTCGGCCGATGCCAGCCGCACGCTGATCGGCGACGACGAACATGGCTGGTCGGACACGGCGGTCTTCAATTTCGAAGGCGGCTGCTATGCCAAGATGATCCGCCTGTCGGCCGAGGCCGAGCCGGAAATCTTCGCCACGACCCGGCGCTTCGGCACCGTCCTCGAAAATGTCGTGATGGACCCGGACACGCGGGTGCTCGACCTCGACGATCCCAGCCTCGCCGAAAATTCGCGCGCGGCCTATCCGATCGACTTCATCCCCAATGCCTCGGCCGACAATATGGGGCCGGTGCCGAGCAACGTCGTGATGCTGACCGCCGACGCCTTCGGGATCCTGCCCCCGATCGCGAAGCTGACCCCGGACCAGGCGATGTACCATTTCCTGTCGGGCTATACGTCGAAGGTGGCGGGGACCGAGATCGGCGTGACCGAGCCGGAGCCGGTCTTCTCGACCTGTTTCGGCGCGCCGTTCATGCCGCGCCACCCCTCGGTCTATGGCAATCTGCTGAAGGAGCGCATCGCCAGGGGCAATGTCGCGTGCTGGCTGGTCAATACCGGCTGGACCGGCGGCCAATATGGCGAGGGGCGGCGGATGCCGATCAAGGCGACGCGCGCGCTGCTCAACGCCGCGCTCGACGGATCGCTGAACGACGCCGAATTCCGCACTGATCCCTATTTCGGGTTCCAGGTGCCGGTGTCGGTGCCGGGCGTCGACGCCGCGATCCTCGACCCGCGGTCGACCTGGGCCGATGGCGCCGCCTATGACCGCACCGCCGCCAAGCTGGTCGACCTGTTCACCGCCAACTTCGCGCAGTTCGCCGATGCGGTCGACGCCGGGGTGCGCGACGCCGCCCCGCGCGTCGCCGAACCGGCCTGAAGTCAGGAGAGGGAGCGCCCCCGCCACGTAAGCGGGGGCGCCTTTTCCGATCTTGATCAAGCTATTGTAAGTTAATGAAATATTCCGGAACTTGCCGGGTCGGGCTATCGTTCGTTCGGCGACCGTCACCGGAGGTTTCACCATGGATTACCGCAAGCTGGCCTTCGGGCTCGGCATATTCTCGATCGCGCTTGGCGCCGCCGAACTGCTCGGATCGAAGCGGATCACCCGCGCGCTGGATGCCGATGGCCATGAGGGGCTGGTGAAGGGCTTCGGCGCGCGCGAACTGCTCGCCGGGGCCAATCTGCTCGCCGCGCCGGCACATGCGACCAATGTCTGGAACCGGGTGGCGGGCGACGCGATGGACCTGAGCGCGCTGGCGCTCGCCGCCCGCAAATCGCCCGGCAATCGCGCGATCTGGGGATCGATCGCCTTCGTCATCGGCGCGACGTTGCTCGACATCGCGACGGCGCGCGGGCTGGACGCGACGACCGGCAAGACATTGCCCGTCGCAGCGGGATAGCCCGGCGGCTTGCCGCGTTGATGCGCCATGCCCCACGCTCTCCACGAACCGCAATCCGCCGACCTGACGCTGCGCGCCGGGCGCAAGCTGCGCCTAAGGGCAGGGGTCCATGTCACCCCGGCCGGTTTGCTGTCGATCGGCGCGCTGGTATCCTCGATCCTGTTGTCCAGCGCGGCGATCGTCGTCGCCGCGCGGATACCGGCGCGGGATCGGGAGAAGCGCGATGTTCTATGACTCCAACGCCTGGCCACCGCCCCCCGACGGCTATGAACCGCCCAGGCCCCCGGCGCGGCTGACCCGCCCGCAGGAACGGGTGATGATCGGCAGCATCGGGCTGTTCCTGCTGGTCATGTTCGTCGGGCCGCTGGCCGGGTCGTCGGTGATCGCGGGGCTGATCGCGGTGTTTTCGTAACCCGCCATTCCAAACTCCGCTTGGTTCGAGCAGCTTCGAGCCTGTCGAGAAGCGTCCGTCGAGAACGCGCCGTTTGGGACAGCTCCTTCTCGACTACGGTTCTCGACAGGCTCGAACCTGCGCTCGAAGCAAACGGGGAGGGGGCAAGGGGGAAGACCAAGCCCATTCACCCCCGAACGAACATCCACCGATCCCCCTCAGCCCCCGCAAACCGATACCCATCGCTATCGAACCCCTGCATCGCCTCGACCTCGATCACGCGATGCTCGCACATCCACCGCGCCATCATCCCCCGCGCCCGCTTCGCATGGAAGCTGACGAAGCGCGGCCCATCCGGCCCGTCCTCGCGGAAATCGACCTCGATCACCCGCACATCGCCCGGCAGCTTGCCCGCCACCGCATGCCAATATTCCTGGCTGGCGAGGTTCAGCACCACGTCCGATCCGCTCGCCCGGACATCCTCCGCCAGCAGTTCCGCGATCCGGTCGTCCCAGAACGCGTACAAATCCTTCGCCCGCCCCGGCGCCCAGCGCGTGCCCATCTCCAGCCGGTACGGCTTGATCGCGTCCAGCGGCCGCAGCAGTCCGTACAGCCCCGACAGGATCCGCACATGGTCCTGCGCGAAATCGAACTGCGCCGTCTCCAGCGACTTGGCGTCGAACCCGGCATAGACGTCGCCCGCGAACGCCAGCAGCGCCGGCCGCTCCTCCGCACCGTCGAACGCGCGATACCGACCGGCATTCAGCTCGGCCAGCTTGGGCGAAATCCGCATCAGCTCGCCCAGCTTCTTCGCGCCCAGCCGCGCCGCGCCGCGCGCGATCTGCCCGCTCTCCTCGGGAAAGCGCGGCGCGCTCCACGTCAGGTCGGGCAGCGTGCTCGTATAATCGAGCGTCTTGGCGGGGGACAGGATCGCGATCATCGCGAGCCGCCTATCGGCCGCAAACCGACACGTCAAAGGGGATGGGGCGTTTGGTCCGCTCGCGCGGAACCGGTACCGCGTCGATCCGGCAACGCCGGATCGCACAACGGACCCGAACCGTTCAACGCGCGTTCAGCGCAGGTCCGGCAACGCATCGTTACGTGCGTGTGCTTGTGCGGACGCATGGTTCGACCTAGATGGGCCGCGCCTGCCGGGCGCGTGCCTGGCACCAGTTTTCGGGAGAGATCACGGCATGACGTTCGTTTCCAAGGCCGCCCTGGCCGCCCTGCTCGGCATGGGTGCGACCCTGGTCGTCGCCCCGACCGCCGATGCCCAGCGCAAGAAGAAGGAAGAGGCAGCCGCCGCGCCGCAGATTCAGGTCGGCGAAGCCTTCCGCACCGCCGCGCTCGCCGCCGACGCCGCGATCAAGGCCAAGAATTTCGCCGCCGCCGATCAGCAGATCGCCGCGATGCAGGCCGCGATGACCGCCGGCAACCAGGACGAGGCCTATTTCCTCGCCCAGCTGAAGGTGCAGAATGCGCAGGCGAAGAACGACCGCCCGGCGCTCGCGGCGGCGATCGACGAACTGCTCGCCAGCCCGAAGCTGAAGCCCGAAGAGCGCGGCGGCCTCTATTACAACCGCGGCGTCCTCGCGCTCGACACCAAGCAGACCGATGTCGCGGTGCAGAATTTCGAACGCGCCAAGCAGGCCGGCTATAACGAACCCGACCTCGAACTGCGCCTCGCCAGCATCGCGATCCAGAAGGGGCAGGTCGATCAGGGCCTCGCCAGCCTCGAAAAGGTCATGGCCGCGCGCAAGGCCGCCGGTCAGCCCGTGCCGGCAGGCTGGTACGACCTCGCCATCTCGCAGCTCTATCGCTCGAACCGTCCGGTCGAGGCGGGTCAGTGGGCGCGCCGCAAGCTGGCGGAATATCCCACGCAGGCGAACTGGCGCACCGTGCTGGCGCTGTTCCGCGACCGCGCGGACAACAAGGGCGCGACGCTCGGCAACCAGGCTCGCGTCGACATTCTGCGCCTGATGCGCGACACCAAGTCGCTGGCCGACCAGAACGACTATCGCGACTATGTGCAGACCACGCAGGACATCGGCCTGCCCTATGAAACCGTCGCGGTGATCGACGAAGGGCGCGCCTCGGGCAAGATTCCGGCCTCGGCCGCGATCTTCAACACCGTCCGCACCACCGCGCAGACCCAGATCAAGGCCGACGGGTCGGCCGCCGCGCTGGAAACCCGCGCCAAGTCCGGCCCGAACGGCCGTCCGGCGATGGCGGCGGGCAACGTCTATCTGGCGACCGGCAACAACGCCAAGGCGGTCGAGATGTACAATCTCGCGCTGCAAAAGGGCGGGATCGACGCCGACGAAGCCAACACCCGCATCGGCATCGCCCATGCCCGTGCCGGCCAGGCGGCGGAAGCGAAGGCGGCGTTCGGCAAGGTGACGACCACCGGCCCGCGCGCCGAAATCGCCAGCTTCTGGACCTTCTACGTCGACAATCCCCGCATCGTCGCGTCGACCCCGGCGGTCGGCAACAACTGATCGGGTGACCCGAACGCGAAACGGCCCGGACCAGCGATGGTCCGGGCCGTTTTCGTTTGGGGGAGGGGGCGGCAGTCCCGATCACTCCGTTTCCATCCCAACCACCCCGTTTGGTTCGAGTAGCGATCGAGCGAAGTCGAGAGCGCGTATCGAGAACGGGGTTCCGCTGGGCGGGTGTTCTCGACAGACGCTTCTCGACAAGCTCGAAGCTGCTCGAACCGAACGGGGTGGCTTATCGCCGGGAGAGGGTAATCACTCCCCGGCGGAAACCGGAATCCCCGGCAGCGCCTTCGACGTCCTGACCGTCGGCGACGTCTTCACGCTCGCCACATTGGGCGCGGTAATCAGCTGCGTCGTCAGCATCGACTGGAAGGATTCGAGGTCCGCCGCGACGATCTTGAGGATGAAGTCGATCTCGCCGTTCAGCATATGGCATTCGCGCACCTCGGGGATCGTCGCGATATGCTCCTCGAACGCGGCAAGGTCGCTGCCCGCCTGGCTCTTCAGGCTGACCAGCGCGAAGACCGTGATCGTGAACCCCAGCAGCCGGGGATCGAGCGCGGCATGATAGCCGCGGATCGCGCCGGCCTCTTCCAGCGCGCGGACGCGGCGCAGGCAGGGCGGGGCGGTCAGCCCGACGCGCTCGGCCAGTTCGACGTTCGTCATCCGCCCGTCCTCCTGCAACAGGGCAAGGATTTGCCGGTCGATACGATCGAAAGCCATGATAGTGTTCCGTGTTAGGGTCCGAATGATTGCCCTGCCTACAGCATTATAAAATTACGCGGAAGCGCAATTGTCCCACATTGCGACGTGCCGAAAATGGGCAGTTCCGTATTAACGACGTCGGCGTTAAGGGTCGTAGGCACCCCGGCTTTGCGCGGGTGCGAGTAACGGGAACGCGGTGCGCTTCGACGACAGCCTCGAAACGGTTTTGGCCTCCGATCTGACGGGCGAGGGTGCGCGCGCGTCCGCCTGGCGGCAGCTGGTCGACCTGATCGGGCGCGGTCGCGCCAGCCCCGATCCCCGCGCCATCGCGCTACTACGCGAATTGCGCGACGGCGTGCCGCGCACCGTCCGCGTCGCCAGCGCCCGCGACCTCGAATATGCCCGCCCGCCTGCCGAACTGGTCGACCTGCTGGCGACCGACGTGATCGAGGCGGCGGTGCCGGTGCTGCGCAGCGCCACGCTGTCGGTCGGCGAATGGCTGGCGCTGTTGCCGCGCCTCGGCTCGGCGGCGCGCGGCGTGGTCCGCAACCGCCGCGACCTCGACCCTGCCGTCACCCGCGCGCTCGACAGCTTCGGCAGCACCGACCTCGTGCTGGGCGACGAGCGGGCGGCGGAAGACGTCGCCGCATCCGCCACAAGCGGTCACCCCAGCGAAGGCTGGGGTCTCTCGCCGCAGCCGGACGACGCCCGCCCCGCAGAAACCTCGGCCTCGGCCGGGACGACGGCTGCGTTCGATGCGGAGCGCTCAACGCCGGCGGCCGACGCCGAAGATGTATCGGCCATCGCCGCGTCCGCACCCTCTACCCAGGAACGTCATCCCAGCGAAGGCTGGGATCTCCCGCCGCAGTCGGACGACGCTCACCCCACAGAGACCCCAGCGTCCGCTGGGGTGACGTCCGGGGCGGTCGACGCGGAAACAGGCGACGACGCTGCCCCCGAAGCCGACCCCGCCGGCCCGTTCCGCATCGTCGACGTCATGGCCCGGATCGAGGCGTTCGAGCGCAACCAGGACGCTCCGCCCCCGCCGCCGCCCGCGAGCACCCATGACAGCTTCCGCTTCGAAACCGACGCCGCCGGCCTGATCCGCTGGGTCGACGGTGTCAGCCGCGCGCCGCTGATCGGCCTGTCGCTCGATTTCGGCGCCGCGCCCGGCACCGCGCGCTTCGACGGGGTAGCGGCCGGAGCGTTGCGCCATCGCAGCCCGTTCCGCGACGCCCGGCTGGTGATCGGCGGCGACAGCGATGCGGCTGGCGAATGGAGCGTGGCCGGCGTTCCCGCCTTCGACCATGCGACCGGTCGCTTTACCGGCTATCGCGGCACCGCCCGCCGTCCGCGCAGCGACGAACGCGCCGAACCGGTCGCCAACCGCGACGCCGGCGTGGCGCAACTGCGCCAGCTGGTCCACGAACTGCGCACCCCCGCCGGTGCCATCGCCGGCTTTGCCGAGATGATCGAGGCGCAGCTGCTCGGCCCCGTGCCGCCGGTCTATCGCGACCGGGCCGGGGCGATCCTCAACCATTCGCGCGACCTCGTGGCCGTTATCGACGATCTCGACCTCGCCGCGCGGATCGATGGCGACGCGCTCGATCTGCGCGCCGACAGCGTGGCGTTGCGCCCGGTGTTCGACGTCATCGCCGCCGACCTCGCCTCGCTGTGCGAATTGCGCGGCACGCTGCTGGAGATCGAGCCGACCGACCTGTCGGTATCGGGCGACCGCCGCGCGGTCGAACGCCTGCTCGCCCGCCTGCTCGCGACGCTCGTCTCGGCGGGCGAGGCGGAGGAATCCATCTATGTCCGCATGGGGCTGGAGGGCGACGGCCATGTCGCGATCGTGCTCGACCGGCCGCAGGCCTTGGACGCATGGCCCGGCGACAGCGTGTTCGACGTCGACGATGATGAAGGCGACCAGTCGCTGCTCGGCACCGGCTTTGCCCTCCGCCTCGCCCGCAACCTCGCCAGCGAACTGGGCGGCACGCTGGTCTTCGGCACCGCCACGCTGACGCTGCGCCTGCCGGCGGCGGACGCGGTGGAGGTCGGGCAGGCGCAGCAGCGGTGAGCCCGCCCTTCCGGCCCGCCGATGGCCGGCCGGTCGTGTGGCGCGCCGGCTTCGGCACCCGCTTCACCTTGCTTGTCGATACCGAGGAGGAATTCGACTGGCGCGCGCCCTTCCGCCACGATGGCTGGGGCGTGGCGACCACCGCCGCCTTGCCCGACGCCCATGCGCGTCTGGCGGGGATGGGCGCGCGCAGCGGCTACCTTGTCGACTATCCGGTCGCGACCGATCCCGCTGCGATCGACGCCCTGCGCGCGGTGATGGCGCAGGGGGATGCGACCATCGGTGCGCAGCTCCACCCCTGGGTCAACCCGCCCTTCGACGAGGCGCTGTCCAATCACAGCAGCTTCGCCGGCAACCTGCCCAAGGCACTGGAGGGGGCCAAGCTCGACCGCCTGACCGATGCGCTGACCGCGATCATCGGCACCGCGCCGACCGTCTATCGCGCCGGCCGCTACGGCCTCGGTCCCAACACCCTCAAGCTGCTGGCGGCCCGCGGCTATCGCCTCGATAGCTCGATGCGCGCCCGCTACGATTATGGCGCGCAGGGCGGTCCCGACTATCGCGCCATCGCCAACCACGCCTTCCGCACCGGTCCCGATGGCGGCATCGTCGAACTGCCGCTGACCACCGTCTTCACCGGCCGGTTGCGCCGCGGCGGCGCGCATCTCTACCGCGCCGCCGGCCGGATCCCGCGCGGGCGCGGCGTCCTCGCCCGCCTCGGCCTGCTCCACCGCGTCGCGCTCACGCCCGAGGACATGCCGCTCGCGGACGTGCTGGAAGCGATCCGCGTCGCGGTGGGGGAGGGGACGCGCGTCCTCAACTTCGCCTATCACTCGCCCAGCCTCGTCCCCGGCCACACCCCCTATGTCCGCGACGCCGCCGACCTCGTCGCTTTCTGGCGCTGGTGGGATGCGGTGCTGGCGCTGCTCGCGCGATTGGACGTGCATGCCGCGTCGAGCGACGACATCCTCGCCGCCGCCGACTGATCCTTCGGCGCCCCGGCGCGTTCAGCGCGGCGAAGGGAATTGCCGATGCTGACGCCCCAAGACGAACACTGGATGCGACAGGCGATCGCCATCGCCCGGACCAAGGGCGACGACCCGTCCTGCTCCCCGCTAGGATCGATCATCGTCCGCGACGGCAAGGTGCTCTCCGCCGAACCCAACCAGACGCAGGAGCTGCCGGACGCCACCGCCCATGCCGAGATGATGGCGATCCGCCGCGCATGCGAGGGGGTCGGCGACATGGAACTGCGCGGTGCGACGCTCTACTCCACGCTGCAACCCTGCGGCATGTGCACCATGGCCTCGATCTGGTCGAAGGTCGCCCGCGTCGTCTATGGCGCCGGCCGCGACGACGTCCACGAAATGTATTTCGAGGATCGCCACATCGACACCCTCAGCTTCATCGCCGACGCCTATCGCGACGATATCGTGATCGAAGGCGGCTGCCTGCGCGAGGAATGCGCGGCGCTCTATTACGGCCCGGATGACGACGTGCCGGAGGAGGAACAGGGGAACCTGTAAGAGGAAGGCAACGCTCCCCCCAACCGTCACCCCGGGCTTGACCCAGGGTCCCGATTCTTCTTCCGCGCCCGTTGAGCCGCTACCGCGGATCAAATCCGGACATGGACGGACACCCAACCACCCCCGTCATCCCGGCGAAGGCCGGGATCCATTGTGTCGGAAGCTCCCGGCTCCAGCAACGACACGACAAAAGGGGCCGGAAGCACGAAAGCCTCCGACCCCTGTTCTGTTTGTCGGCCGACGCGGGAGTAAATCCCGCATCGTCGGTCGGGAGCTTGCGCCCCCGCTGGCCGGCCTCGGGCCGTGCCCTGCGGCACGGCGTCGGCGCTTACGCGCCTGCAACCTCAGCCGTATCGACCTTGATCCCCGGGCCCATCGACGAGCTGACCGCAACCTTGCGGACATACTTGCCCTTTGCGCCCGCCGGCTTGGCCTTCACCACGGCGTCGACCAGTGCGTCGAAGTTTTCGCGCAGGTCGGCGGCCGAGAACGACGCCTTGCCGATGCCCGAATGGATGATGCCGGCCTTTTCGACGCGGTATTCCACCTGGCCGCCCTTGGCCGCTTCGACCGCAGCCGCGACGTTCATCGTGACCGTGCCGAGCTTCGGGTTCGGCATCAGGCCCTTCGGACCCAGGATCTTGCCGAGACGACCGACCAGGCCCATCATGTCCGGGGTCGCGATGCAGCGATCGAAGTCGATCTTGCCGCCCTGGATCGCGTCCATCAGATCTTCGGCACCGACGACATCGGCACCCGCTGCGGTGGCTTCCTCGGCCTTCGCGCCGCGGGCGAACACGCCGACGCGCACGGTCTTGCCGGTGCCCTTGGGCAGGGTCACGACGCCGCGGACCATCTGGTCGGCGTGACGCGGATCGACGCCCAGGTTCAGCGCGACTTCGATCGTTTCGTCGAACTTGGCGGTCGCATGGGTCTTGGCGAGCGCGATCGCTTCATCGACGCCGTACAGCTTCTGCGCATCGACGGCAGCGGCGAGGGTCTTCGCCTTCTTGGTCAGCTTGGCCACAGTCTTAACCCTCCACCACTTCGAGGCCCATCGCGCGGGCCGAACCTTCGATGATCTTCGTCGCCGCGTCGATGTCGTTGGCGTTCAGATCCTTCATCTTCATCGTGGCGATTTCGCTCAGCTGCGACCGCTTGATGCTGCCGGCCTTCACCTTGCCCGGTTCCTTCGAACCCGACTTCAGGTTGATCGCCTGCTTGATGAGGTACGTCGCCGGCGGCGTCTTCGTCTCGAAGCTGAACGAACGGTCGGCATAAACGGTGATGATCGTCGGCAGCGGGGTGCCCTTCGCCGTGTCACCGGTCTGGGCGTTGAACGCCTTGCAGAATTCCATGATGTTCACGCCGCGCTGACCCAGCGCCGGGCCGATCGGCGGCGACGGCTTGGCTTCGCCCGCCGGCACCTGCAGCTTGATGTAGCCAGTAATCTTCTTGGCCATGGGTATCACTCTCTTTCAAGTTTAGCGGTTCGTGCGGCGCGGCCCAATGGGCCGGCCTCCCGCCATGGTTTCCAAAACTGTCGTTTGGGAAGCGGCGCGCTTAGCGCAAAAGCGCCCCCCTTGCAATGTAGGATTCCGCCTGATCCTCTGGCGCCATGTCCGACCGCAAACCCCGCCCGTACAGCCGCAAGCAGGCGCTGCAAAACGCCGCCTTCCTCGCCGAACTCGAACGCACCGGCAACGCCCGCGACGCCGCCCGCACGACCGGCCTCAACCGCTCGATGCTCACCAAGCGCCGCAACGCCGACCCCGACTTCGCCCAGCGCTGGGAGGCCGCCCTGACCCTCGCCGCCGCCCGCCTCGCCAAGCCCGAGCAGACGGAGGGGCCGGCGCGCGTCGTCCGTTCGAAAGGCCGCCTGCAACTGCGCGTCTCCAAGACCCGCACGATAGACCGCGACGCCGAACAACGCTTCCTCGCCGCCTTGAGCGCCACCGCCAATGTCCGCCTCTCCGCAGCCGCCGCCGGCTTCGCCCATAGCAGCTTCTACGCCCGCGCACGCTCGCATCCCGGCTTCGCCCGCGAAATGCGCGTCGCGCTGGCGGTCGGGTCCGAACGCCTCGAACTGGCGCTGCTCGAAAGCTCGCTGCCGGAGGCGAACGTCCACGACCATTGGCAGCACAACGATCCCCCGCCGATCCCGGCGATGACCGTGCACCAGGCGATGCAGATGATCGCGTGGAACGACAAGCGGGCCAAAGGCCTCGCCAACCCCGACCTCGCCCCGAAGCGCGGCGAGAGCAATGCGGCGTTTATCGAGCGGAAGGCGAAGGACTATCGTGCCGGGTTGCTGCTGGCCGAGGAGGAGATGCGGATGGTCGAATATGCGCAGCTGGAGTGGCGGCGGGGTGGGCGCCGGACGCAGTGGGAGCCGGGCGGGTGGGAGGTGGCGTTGGAGATGGCGTTGCGGAAGGGGTGAGGGCCATATCCCTCACCTCCACAGGCTTGGATTACCCAGCAGTGCCGTTTCAGGAATGTGCTGCCCCTTTTGGAGTTGCTATGATCCAAGTTTCTCCCGCAACCCTTCAACGAGTGGCTTTAGTTCGGCGCTAGAATTTTGAACATAAATTGAGCAAAGTCCTCGCCGAACAATTATCTCGGATATATATCCAAGTTCGTCGCCTAGTTTTACAAAATAAAGATGATGATCGGTGGTGTCTACAGAAACTTTCTTAATTGCTTTGACAATATTATCTTGTGAAATAGAGGGGCATTGGCATCGTTGCTGAACCAATGCTGCAACTTTTTCCGCATTATTAAGAATATAACCAAAAACGACAGCTTCGGGGGCGCCATCAGGTAACTCCAAAACGTAGTCATTGGGTTCTGATAGTGAGGGATTGTCGCCGTCTATAACGGCAACTGCCTTGTTCTTAATAGTAGGATTGGAGTTGTGATGCTTTAGAACTTCCACAACATACGGGAATCCGCCGGCTTTATGAATTTCTGTCTGGCTTAACAGTTCGGGGGCGTATTGTCGAACTACTTCGTTACACAGGTCCGCTGCAAATTCGTCTTCAACGAAAATTGCTCTGTCTTTTGCTACAGCGCCGGTGAGCGCTCGCAGGCTTTCGATAGTCAACTTGCCTTGATATGCAACGCCGTCAATGCACCCCCATATTGCCTTAGGAGGAAGTACGTCTAAAGCGTACTCAGAATGTGTCGTAAAAATTATCTGACACTTTTTGCGTTTGGTTACGTCGAATAAGTACTCGACCATCTTTCTTGTTGCGAGCGGATGTAGGCCATTCTCAATCTCTTCGATAAGTATCAGCGCGTTATCACTAGCAGCCTCCAGTTTGATAACCATATCGATGATTGAGGCTTCGCCTGCCCCAAAATGAAATTGAGAATAGTCGTTAGTTTTTTTCAAGCCGACCAGGATCGATTTGCTCGGATCAGTTTTTAAAGATATGCGCTGGTATCCCGATGCATCTTTCCCCAATATACGGCCCACATTAGCTAGAATGTCTTGCTCAATAGATTCAATGACAATATTGTCTTTATTCTTTTGAACCAAGCCAATGAAATGTTTAAATTTTGCTTGCTCGTTTGCTGGCACCGTGCGCTGGATCGGGATAAAAATTACCTCTCGATCTGGAATGTTATCACGGCGCCATTTTGCAGATACGAAACGAGCGTTTCTTGTGAAGGGGGCTGCTTTATTCACGGAGCGATCGATGATCTCATAATCAATCCTCCAGTTCGCCATGCTATTGTCACCAATATTAGACTTGGGAAAAAAGTCCCCAGGCTTTATGCTTTTGTAAGCAAGCGCAGCTGCGCCTAGAACTGTAGATTTTCCGCCGCCATTTGTTCCAATGATTGCGGTTACAGGAAAGTCGAAATTGATTGTCTGGCGATTGAAGCTCCGAACGTTCGACATGCGCAGTACAGGCAAATACGTTTGGTAGGAGAGCTTCTTGACCCGTTCTTCCAGATTATCAATGTCAGATTGCTGTACATCCATCAGCTTTTCCTAGCCATATTCTCGCATCAGCATGCGCTTCTAATTCTCATCTTAGCGCAGCAATCAACGAGGTACAGAGTGGAAGTGTCGAATATCGTATTTCCTGATTGGTAGCTGCGGAGTTAGCCAATGCAAAAACGGCGCAGGGCCTTCGCCCTACGCCGCTAACGTCGGTCGGGTTGCACCCGCCGGCCGGTGTCCGCCGTCTCACGAATAGCGTTCGCTATTCGTGTGCGGACAGCAAGTTTCGGCTTTCGCCTTACTTGCTTCGTTCCACCTGCTCGAAATCCAGTTCCACTGGCGTCGCACGCCCGAAGATCGACACGCTGACCTTCACCTTCGACTTGTCGAAGTCCAGTTCCTCGACCACGCCGTTGAAGCTTGCGAACGGGCCGTCCAGCACCTTGACCGAATCGCCGATCTCGAAATCGACCTTGATCTTGGTCTTGGCAGGGGAGGCGGCGGCCTCTTCCTTGCTGTTCAGCATCCGCGTGGCTTCCGCCTCGCTGATCGCCTGCGGCTTGCCCGACGATCCCAGGAATCCCGTCACCTTCGGCGTGTTCTTGACGAGGTGATAGACCTGGTCGCTCAGGTCCAGCTTCGCCAGCACGTAGCCGGGCATGAACTTGCGCTCGGACTGCACCTTCTTGCCGCGACGGACTTCGGTCACATTCTCGGTCGGGACCTCGATCGCTTCGACCGCATGGTCAAGGCCGAGGCGCGTCGCTTCGGACAGGATCGAATCGCGGACCTTGCCCTCGAACCCGGAATAGGCGTGAATGATGTACCAGCGCGACATGGGTGTCCTTAAAGCTATAGGGGGTGCGAGCGCGGTTACTGCGCGAGCCGCAGCAGGCCCTTGACGATCGCGTCGAACGCCGAATCCACGCCGAGGAAGAAGACCGCCAGCAGCGTCGTCATGATGACGACCATCACCGCGGTCATCACCGTTTCCTTGCGCGTCGGCCACGTCACCTTGGCGGTTTCGGCCCGGACCTGCCGCATGAATTCGACGGGGGTAACTTTCGCCACGTGCATGACCTTCATTATCGGTTCGACCGACCGCCGGACACAAGGCCCCGTCCGGTCCCTTCTGGGAACCGGCGCGGCCCATCCACGCTGTCGGATTGGGCATGGTATCTAGCGATCTCGGAAGCGGGAAGCAAGCGTGCGGGGCAGGGGCCTGCCGGCCCCCCTGCTACGGGGCCGGCCGACCGCGCTTCCACCTCGCCGCTCCCCCATCGTCACCCCGGGCTTGACCCGGGGTCCCGCTTCTTCTTCTGGCGCGAAACGCGGGACCCCGACGCGCCGAACCCCTCAGAACCGATAGCCCAACCCGGCCACCGCATGCCGCCGGTCGAAATTCAGCCCTTCGTAGATCCGGTCCTTCGTCCGGAAATTGGTCGCGACCAGTTCCGCCTTCGCAAAGGCGCCGCTGCCCAGCCCGATCTCGCCACCCAGCCCGAAGTGCATCCCGGCATAGGTCTCGGTCGTGCGATCCGTATTATAGCGGAACTCCAGCGGCATCGACGCATAGCCGACCTTGCCATAGACCTGCGCCCGCTCGGCCACCCGCAGCCCCAGCCGGACCCCGCCCGACCATTCGCCCTTCGCCTTCTGGCACAGCTCGATCGATAACCCGATATCGTCGCATCTTTTGGTCGACGCCCCGGCATAGCCGCCATAGGCCCCCAGCAGCACCGTGCCGCCGATCGCGACATCATATCCGATCTCGCCGCCATAGCGGATACCGTCGGCGCCATCATAATATTTGGTGTCGTCGTCGACGTAATTGATTTCCAGCCGGTCATAGCCGCCCGCCACCTCGACCCGGAACCCGGTCATCGGGTCGCGATAGGTGACCTCGCCACCATCGCCATACGGGTCGAACGGCCTGTCCTGCGCCCATGCCGGCGCCGCCCCCAGCACCGCCGTCATTGCGGCGACCATCGTCCATTTCATTTCTGTCCCCCCACGCGCGACCATCGCGCTGGGGCGGCTCTTGGCAGAAGGATCGTTTCGCGACGATTCCGGCAATCGTATCCGAAACGGTTACAACAGGCTGACCGCCGCGAACCCGCCGACCAGCGCGACGACCAGCAGGATGCCGATCATCGTCAGGCGCTTCTCGATGAACTCCTGCACCGGCGCGCCATATTTCTTGAGCAGGAACGCGATCAGGAAGAAGCGGAAGGCGCGAGTGATCGTCGCGGTGAGGACGAACAGCGCGAAGTTGAACTTGGCGAGGCCCGACGCGATCGTCACCAGCTTGAACGGGATCGGCGTCAGTCCTTTGAGCAGGATGATCGCCGCGCCATATTCGGCGAAGCCCGCCTGGAACTTCGCCGCCTTGTCCTGCAACCCGTACAGGTTGATGACCCACGCGCCGACCGTGTCCCACAGGAAATAGCCGATGGCATAGCCGACCATCCCGCCCAGCACCGACGCGATCGTGCAGATCGCCGCGATCTGATAGGCGCGGGTGCGGTGCTGCAGGATGACCGGCACCAGCACGACATCGGGCGGGATCGGAAAGAACGAACTTTCGCAGAACGACACGACCGCCAGGCTGCGCACCGCATGGCGATGATTGGCAAGGCGGAGCGTCCAGTCGTACAGCGCGCGGAACATCGTCGTCGAATCCAGTCCATCAGTTTCGGGGATCGGCGCGGCGGCGCGCTGGCACGAGTGGAGGGATTCGAACCCCCGGCCCTCGGTTTTGGAGACCGATGCTCTACCAGCTGAGCTACACTCGTGTGCGGACGCGGCCTCTATCCCGGTCGAACCGGAAGGGCAAGGCCGATTTCTGACCTAGCTGTCCGAAGCCTTGTAGGAAAGCATTAAATCCTCCCCACAAGGTGGGGAGGGGGACCGCCGCGAAGCGGTGGTGGAGGGGGCTATCCCCAAGCGCTCACGCCGCGATGGCGTAAGGCTTGATCTCACCCTCCAGATACAATTTCCGCGCCTTCGCCCGGCTGAGCTTCCCCGACGACGTCCGCGGCAAGGTGCGCGGCGGGACCAGTTCGATCACGCAGTTCATGCCGGTAACCGACCGGACTCGCTCGCGAATTTCCTCGCGCAGCCGCAGCCGCTCACCCTCGTCCGACGCCCGGCACTGCACCAGCACCGCTGGCGTTTCCTCGCCGCCCGGCGTCGTGATCGCGAACGCGGCGATGTCGCCGGCCTTGAACCCGGGCAGCTGCTCCACCGCCCATTCGATGTCCTGCGGCCAGTGATTCTTGCCGTTGACGATGATCATGTCCTTGGCCCGGCCGACGATATAGACATATCCGTCAGACAGATAGCCCATGTCGCCGGTGTCCAGCCACCCGTCGACCATGCACGCCGCGGTCGCCTCCGGATCGCGGAAATATCCGCTCATCAGCGACGGCCCCTTGCACCAGACCTTGCCGATCGCGCGTTCGGGCAGGGGGGTGCCGTCCTCTTCGCGGATCTCGACCGTCATGTCCTTCACCGGCTTCCCGCAATTCACGATCGCGCGATACCGCTGCGGCCGGTCGGCGCGGCCGGTGCCGCCGGAAAGTTCCGTCTCTTCAACCAGTTCGACGATGATGCCCTCGCCCGGCGGCATGATCGCCACCGCCAGCGTCGCCTCGGCAAGGCCATAGGACGGCAGGAACGCCGACGCCTTGAACCCGGCATCGGCGAAGGCGTCGACGAACGACTGCATCACATCGGGCCGGATCATGTCCGCGCCATTGCCCGCCAGCCGCCAGCGCGACAGGTCGAACCGGTCCGCTGCCTTGGTCTGGCTCGACATGCGCCGCGCGCAGATGTCGTAGCCGAAGGTCGGCGAGTAGGAAATCGAATTGCCCGTATTGCGGGTGATGAGGTCCAGCCATGCCAGCGGACGGCGGGCAAAATCCTCTGTTTTCAGATAGTCGGTCGAAACTTGGTTGGCGACGACCGACAGGAAGCAGCCGACCAGCCCCATATCGTGATACCAGGGCAGCCACGAAATGCAGCGATCCTGATCGACCAGCTGCATGCCATGGCTGTGCGCCGACAGGTTGTTCAGCAGCGCGGCATGGGTGATCTCGGTCCCATGCGGGAAGCGGGTCGATCCGCTGCTATACTGCAGGTAGCAGATATCGTCGCTCGACGCCTTGGGCAGCTCGACCGCGACCGCTTCGGCGGTCGAAAAACTTTCCCAATCAATGCCTTCGACCCCGGCGATCCGCGCCGCTTCGCCCGCCATCGCTTCCAGTTCGGCCGGGTAGAACAGCGTCTTGGGATCGCAGCTGGCCAGCTGCACCCGCAGCTGTTCGACATAGGCCTCGCGCCCGCCGAACGAGGTGGGCAGCGGCAGCGGCACCGGCCATGCGCCAGCATAGACCACGCCGAAGAACAGCGCCGCAAACTCCGCACCCGTCTCGGCGATCAGCGCGATGCGATCGTTGGGACGCACGCCCTTGGCGATCAGGCGATAAGCCTGTTGCAGCGCATCCTCGCGCATCTCGCGGAAGGGATAGGGGCGCTTCAGCGTACCGCGCGCGTCGTGGAAGTTCAGCCCGCGCGAGCCCTGCGCCGCATAATCCATCGCGTCGCCCAGCGTCGCGAAGTCGGCGAACCGGCGTGGCAACGCGTCCACGGTCGGGGTCGCTTCCAGCGAAACTGCAACACTTCCTTCAAGATTCGTCGTCATTCTTGTCCAACTCTCAGGCCCGTTCGCGCGATACGCGGCGTTCGAAGCGTGTCGCCATAGCGGCAAAGGGCCGCGCGGCACAGTTGATTTCAAAATCGCCGCCCAGTGTGGCACAAACATGGCGCATGTCCCGAGACCCGCGCCGCCCGCTGCCACCGCTCGACCAGCCCGCCCTGGAACGCGCCGCCTTACGCTATGTTGAACGCTATGCGACCACGCGGGCGAAGCTGGTCGCCTATCTCCACCGCAAGCTGCGCGAGCGTGGGCGGGAGGGGGAGATCGATGTGGATGCGCTGGCCGACCGCATGGCCGAGCTGCGCTATGTCGACGACCGCGCCTTTGCCGAGGCGCGGGTGGCGTCGATGACCCGGCGCGGGCTGGGCGCGCGGCGGGTGCGCGATGCGCTGCGCCAGGCAGGCGTCGGCGAGGAGAAGACGAGCGAATTCCACGACACGCTGGAGGAGGGGGCGGAGGGCGCGGCGCTCGCCTTTGCCCGACGCAAGCGCATCGGGCCGTTCGCGACCGTGCCGGTGGAGCGCGACCGCCGTGAGAAACAGATCGCGGCGATGGTGCGGGCGGGGCACGCCCCGGCGCTGGCCCGGCGCATCGTCGGACTGCCGGCGTCCGACGACGATGCGGACTGGGACGGGTAGCATCGTAAAGAAATCGTCGCGTTCGTGAAACATCGTGATAGAGTGTGCCCCAGGGGGAGCACGCGACGATGCGTCTGGAAGCGCGAACGATTGCCGATGATTGCGTGATGGGACAGGCGGAGCCGGCCGCGATGGCGGCTGCGCGCGAAGAGATCGTCCCGGCGGTGCGGGGCGCGATCAAATGGTTCGACGTGACCCGCGGCTTCGGATTCGCGGTCGCCGACGATCCGGCGATCGGCGACGTCCTGATCCATTTTTCGGTCCTCGAACCCCATGGGCGTCGTACCCTGCCCGAAGGGGCAGTCATCACCTGCAACGCCGTGCGCCGGGCACGCGGGATGCAGGCGGCGGAAATCCTCGACATCGACCTGTCGAGCGCGGTCGAACCGGTGCGCCGCGTCGTCGAGCGGCCCGACCGGGTCGCGCTGGCTGATCAGGCGGGGCCGTTCGAACCGGTATCGGTCAAATGGTTCAACCGCTTGAAAGGCTATGGTTTCCTGGTGCGCGAGAGCAAGCCCGGCGACGTCTTCGTCCATATGGAAACGTTGCGGCGCGGCGGGATCGAGGAGGTCGACCCCGAACAGCGGCTTGTCGCCCGGATCGTCGAGGGGCAGAAGGGGCCGTTGGCCGTGATGGTTGAAACTGGCGAGTAACAGCGTTGAGAGCATTGCGATTTTCCGGGCTGACGGCGGCGGCGCTGTTGGCGGTGCTGGGCGGGTGCAAGCAGGAGGCCGGCGACGAAAAGACTGCGCTGTCCAGGACTGAGCTGACCGTCACCACCGCCGATGGCACCGCCCACCGCTTTGTCGTGGAGGTCGCCGCGACCGAGGCGCAGCAGCAGCAGGGACTGATGTACCGCCCACCGCTGGCCCCCGATGCCGGCATGTTGTTCGCGCCTTATCCGCCCGATGGCGGACCGCCGCGCGTGGCCAATTTCTGGATGCGCAACACCCCCAGCCCGCTCGACATCCTGTTCATCCGCCCCGACCGCACCATCGCGACCATCGCCGAGAATACCGTGCCGTTTTCCGAAGCGCCGGTCCCTTCGGGCGAACCCGTGTCGGCGGTGCTGGAACTGGGCGGCGGGCGTGCCGCCGAACTGGGTATCGCGGCGGGCGACAAGGTGTCATGGAAATGATCCACCCCATTGTCGTGTGCGCAGCCACACGCTAAGCGGTCGCGCATGGGAATCCTCGCGAACGTCTTCACCTGGTGGAACGGTGCCACCTTCGGCACCTGGCTCGGGCTGCGCGGCAAGACGCAGGTCGGCACCGACGACCTCGGCAACGCCTATTATGAGGGCGGTCGCGACACCGCGGGCAATCCGCGCCGCTGGGTGATCTATGCAGGATCGAACGATTCGAGCCGCGTGCCGCCCGAATGGTTCAGCTGGCTGCACCACCAGATCGAGGGCACGCCCGATCAGTCGCTGCCGCCGGTGCGCCAGTGGCAGAAGCCGCCGGTCCCCAACCAGACCGGCACCGCGCTCGCCTATCGTCCGCCCGGCGTGCTCGACAAGGGCGGCGCCCGCGTGCGCGCCACCGGCGATTATGAGGCGTGGAGCCCCGACGCGTGAATTTCCGCCGCTGGCTGGCCGGGCTGGCGATCGCGGTCCTGCTGGCGGTCGGCGGCTGGTTCGGCTGGCGTAGCTGGCAGTCGCGACAGGCGCCGTCGACCGGTCCGCACGCGGAGATCTCGGTTCCCGAATCGGTCCGTCCCCGCCCCGGTGCGCCGGAAGTCGTCAGCGTCGATGCCGGCCTCGACAGCCGCCTGCTCGCCGGTGCCACGCCGATGGCCGAGCGCGTCGCGGTGGTCGGCCTGCTCAACAAGCGCAACGGCGAAACCCGCGACCTCACGTTGAAGCCCGGACAGGCGACGCGCGTCGGCGACGTGATCATCCGCCTGCGCGCATGCGAACGCACCGCGCCCTGGGAGCAGGAGCAATATACCGGCGCGTTCGTGCAGATGGACGTGCGCGGGGCGGACGCGAAGTGGCGGCGTGCCTTTTCGGGCTGGCTGTTCAAGGAGCGTCCGGCGCTGAACGTCGTGCTCCACCCGATCTATGACGTGTGGCCCAAGAGCTGCACGATGTCCTTCCCCGACACCGGTCCCGACACGGTATCGGCCGGGGCGGGGGCGGCACCGGCGGCCAGCGCGCCACGCCGGTCGAGCGCGTCGAACGCGCCCGACACCAGTCCGGTGCCCGCCGAATCGATCCCGAGCGCGTCGGACAACAGCGCCGAATAAGCCTCGCGCGGGATTTCGACCGCGCCCATCGTCGCCAGATGATCGGTCTGGAACTGGCAGTCGAGCAGCCGGAAGCCGCCGACCTTAAGCCGCGCGACCAGCCATGCCAGCGCGACCTTCGACGCGCTGGGCGCGCGGCTGACCATCGATTCGCCGAAGAACGCCTGTCCCAGCGCGAGGCCGTAGAGGCCGCCGGCCAGTCGGTCGCCGTCCCACACTTCAACCGAATGGGCGAACCCCATTTCGTGCAGCCGGAGGAAGGCGCGCTCGATCGTGCCGTTGATCCATGTCTCCGGCCGGTCCGACGCGCTTTGCGCGCAGAGTTCGATGATATCCTCGAACGCCACGTCGGCGGTGACGCGATACCGGTCCGACGCAATCAGCTTTCGCAGCGACCGCGACAGGTGGAACCCGTCGAGCGGCAGCACGCCGCGCAGCTTCGGTTCGACCCAGTAGATGCTGGGCGCATCGCGGTCGTCGGCCATCGGAAAGATGCCGCTGGCATAGGCGCGCAGGACCGTTTGCGGGTCGAGGTCGAAATCGGGGGCCATCGGGCGCATCCTAGAGCGGTTTCCGTTCGGACTGAACCGTTGTCATTGCGTTGGCGCGCCAACGTTCTGTGGCCTGATCAGGGTGCTGCCGCCGATACCCTGGTTCGTCACCCCGGGCTTGACCCGGGGTCCCGCTTCTTCTGCTACCGTCGGAAAGAAGCGGGACCCCGGATCAAGTCCGGGGTGACGTTGTGAAGGTGAAACCGATCCGCGCTGGCAATCGCCGCTCACTCCCCCGCCAGATAGCGCGCGACGGGTTCGATCATGTCCTCCGGAATACGCCGTGCGATGACCGGCATCGTCGCCTGATCCTTGCGCGCGTCGACCACCTCCTTCTCGCCGCGCCAGTGGCGCAGCCGTTCGGCGATATAGACCGCGCGCTGGCCGTCGATGACCGGGAAACGCTTGGCCCCGGCGGCATCGTGACAGCTGCGGCAGGCGGGCAGTTGCTTTTCCGGCAGGCCGCGTTCGACGATCCGGCGCGCTGCCGCATCGCCATTGCCGCCCCGCCCCGGCGTGATGCCGGGCATGGCGGCGAAGCGCTGCGCCAGGGCGACGCGCTCTTCGGGCGTCAGCTGCGCGGCGGCGTTGCCCATCACCGCGCTCTGGCGGCGGCCGGTGGCATAGGCTTCGAGCGCGGCGGCGAGATAGGCGGGGTTCTGCCCGGCGAGGACCGGAATGTCGGGCTGCCCGCGGCCGAGACCGTCCGTCCCGTGGCAACCGGCGCAGCTGTCGAACCGGCCGTTTGCCGCCCCGAACCCTTGCGCATTGCTCCCCGCCAGCACGCGATATTGCTGGGGAGTCATCGTCGGCAGCAGGCGGACGAAGGCGACCATGCGCTTTACCTCGTCCGGCCGGTCCTTTGCAGCCCAGGCGGGCATGCCGCTGAACTTCACGCCATGTTCCAGGATCCAGAAGAGCTGGCGGTCGGTCCATTCCTTCGCATTCTTCGACAGGTCGGGGGCGGGGGGCGTCGCCGCCTGCATCAGCGGCAGCGGACGGACGCCCGGTGCGCCGTGGCACGACGCGCAGGACGAGGCATAATAGCCCGCCGCGCTGACGAGGCCGCTATCGTCCTTCGCGTCGCGGGGCGTCGAAAAGGCGGCGCGGGTCTGCACCGAATTGCGCATCACCCAATGCAGGAACCAGTCGCTGATCGCCCAATGCCCCGACGATGCGGCGACGTTGAACAGCCCCGACCAGGCGTATGCCATGCCGAGCGCAAAGAGGCCGAGCAGGGTCAGGATCACGCGCTTCCAGGTGAGGCGGATGGTCATGGCGTCGGCTCCGGATGGCGCAATAGGGTGGCGAGCAAGGCAAGGCCGCCGAGGAAATAGCTGGCCGCGCCGATCATCAGCATGACGACGCCGCCCAGCTGCTGATCGGCCAGCGCGTCGTGATGTCCATGCGCCATCGCCGGATAGAGCGGGCGCGGCGCGAGGCCGATCAGCGCGCCGAGCAGGGTCATGTGCATCGAAGTGAGCAGAAGCGCACCGACCCCCGCCGCACGGCGATCCGGCCCGGTGCCGAGCACGGCGGCCCAGAGCAGCCACCCGGCCAAGAGGAACATCGCCTGTTCGACGACCATCGCCGCCACATGCGTGTCCGCCAGCATCCTGAGCGCGGGCAGATGCCAGCCCCAAACGGTCGCAAGCTCCACCAGCGACATGGCGAGCGGCGTCACGATGGTCGGCCAGCGCCGTGCCGGGTCGAACCGGCTGTCGGCGAGGCCGAACGCCAGTAGCGGCGCGGCGATGGCGACGGCGATCATGTGCCCGGCCATGTGCCCGACCATCCCCGCCTGCGCTGCCGCCAGCCATCCGAGCGGCAGCAGCACCAGCCCGGCGAACAGGCTGATCCGCTTCATCGGCAATCCGTGAGGAACAGCACCGGCGCGGCGGTGAAGATCACGCCGACGAAGCTCAATGCGGCCAGCAATACGGTCGAAAAGGCCAAGAAGCGGATGCGGTCGCTGTCGGTGCCTTCCTCATGCGGGGCCGGGTCGCCCGGCACGCGCGACTGGAGATGCGCGACGATCCCTGCCGCGAGGATCAGGGCCAGCGCGACCACGGTGCCGACCGCGTACAGGATCGGCAGGCGCGGGAACCCCCCGACCTTGGCGCAGTGGATCGCCGCCCAGAGATAGGAGAAGAGGAAATGCACTGCCCACACCGTCGGCGGGACGATCAGCGACCAGAGCGTGACCTTCAGCTTGGCCACCATACCGTGGAACCCGCGCTTCATGCGACCCCCGGGAACAGGCCGATCGTCGCATAGGTGACGATGGCGGTGAGCGCCATGAAATGCTGGTACACGGTGATGTTGCGCAGGTCGGCATCATGGGTCGGCGTCATCCGTCCGGCGATGCTGCGCGCCAGCGTATAGGCCTGCATGATCGCACCGACCCCGGCATGCACGGTGGTCCAGATCACCAGGACCCACACGATCGCGGGATAGCTGTGCAGTTCGGGGTCGAGCCCGGTGGTCAGCGGCCCCTGCAACCCGGTCCAGATACCGACAAGGCTGGCCACGATGCCGATCGCCAGCAGTCCGCGCGCGGCGCCGACCCCACCGCGCCTGTTGCTTTCCCGCGCCGCGACGGTGGCAGCCCAGCTCAGCGCTGCGACCCCCAGCGCCGCCATCGGCCAGAAGGTGCCCGGCCCGTCCATGCCCGGACCCGATGGCGGGAAGTCGGGATGCACCGTCCAGAAGAAATAATAGCCGAACACCAGCCCCGAAAAGGCGGTGGCATCCGCCATCATCGTGATGAACATCGCCCACCATCCGGGTGCCGCCGAACCGGAGACATAGAGCGGCAGTTCGATGCCATGGCCGATCGGCTTGGACGGCTTTTCGGGGATTTCGGCGGTGCCGGTCCACAGCCAGTAGAGGACGAAGCCCAGCGTCGCGATCGCGCCGGCCAGCGACCACCAATAGAGGTGATAGGTCGTCAGGATGAACACGCTGCCCAGCGCGATCGCGGTCAGCATCGGGACCCAACTGGGCGTGCCGAGGCGCACGACATAGAGCGGTCGCGCGTCGAGCACCGTCGTCACGATCGTCTCGCGCCGGCCTTCCTCCGCATCGGGCAGGAAGTAGCGGCCTTCGTCGACCTTCTTGACGAAATCCTTCTGGTCCCAGATCGGGTAGCGGCTTTCGATCAGCGGAACCGAGCGGATGCCCCAATCCTCGTCATCCGGATGCGCGAGCCATTCGAGCGTCCCGGCATTCCACGGATTGCGCGCTGCCTTCTCCCGCCACGGCGAGCGCGCCAGGTCGATGCACACGACCAACGTCCCCAGCGCGAACAGATAGGCGCCCATGGTCGAGGCGAGGTTGAGATAATCGATGCCCAGTTCGCCGGGATAGGTGAACACCCGGCGCGGCATGCCGTACAGGCCGCTGAAATGCATCGGGAAGAAGGTCAGGTTCGCGCCGACGAACAACATCCAGAAGGCGGTGCGACCGAGCTTGTCCGACAGCTTCTTACCGGTGATCAATGGCCAGTAATAATAGAGACCGCCGAACAGCGGCAGCAGCGTGCCGCCGATCAGCACGTAATGCAGGTGGGCGACGACGAAATAGGTATCGTGCGCCTGCCAGTCGAACGGCGCGATCGCGACCATCACGCCGGTCAGACCGCCGATCACGAAGATGGCGAGCGATCCGCTGGCGTAGAGCAGCGGCGTCGACCATTTGACCTTGCCGGCCCAGAGCGTCGCGATGAACGCGAAAATCTGGATACCGGTCGGGATCGCGACGGCTTCGGACGCAGCCGAGAAGAAGGCGAGGCTGATCTTGGGCAAGCCGGTCGCGAACATGTGGTGGACCCAAAGCCCGAACGACAGGAACGCGGTGCCGACCGCTGCCAGCACGATCCACGGATAGCCCAGCAGATGGCGCTGCGCGAAAGTCGGGATCATCATCGCGAACAGCGCGATCGACGGCAGGAAGACGATATAGACTTCGGGGTGGCCGAAGATCCAGAACAGGTGCTGCCACAACAACGGATCGCCGCCGCGTGTCGCGTCGAAGAACGGCCAGTTGAGCAACCGCTCCATTTCGAACAGCACGTCACCCGCGATCAGCGGCGGGAAGGCGAACAGGATCATCACCGCGACGACCAAAATGTACCAGGCGTAGAGCGGCATCAGGTTCAGCCGCATGCCCGGCGGCCGGCATTTGAGCACGCCGACGATCAGCTCGACCGCCGCCGCCACCGACGACACCTCGATGAAGCTCAGCCCCAGCATCCAGATATCGGCACCCAGCCCCGACAGGTCCGTGCGCGTGGTGAGCGGCGGGTACATGAACCACCCGCCATCGGGCGCGGCGTTGAAGAAGATCGACCCGCCGACGAACACCCCGCCCAGCAGGAACGACCAGTATCCAAAGGCGGACAGGCGCGGGAAGGGCAGGTCGCGCGCGCCCAGCAACTGCGGCAAGAGGATGATCGACACCGCCTCGAACATCGGGACGGCGAACAGGAACATCATCATCGAGCCGTGCAGCGTGAACAGCTGGTTGAAGGTGTTCGCCGAAACCAGATCGTTTTCCGGCACCGCCAGCTGCGTGCGCATGATCAGCGCCAGCACGCCCGCGAACAGCATGAAGCCGAACGCGGTCAGCGTGTACCATACGCCGACCCGGTTGTTGTTGCAGTCGGTCCAGCGCAGGAAAATGCCCTGCGGCGCCTTCCACACTTCGCGCAGGCGGTCCTCCTGCGCGGCGCGGAGCGCGGGATCGTCTTGCGCGTGCAGGCTCATTTCAGGCTTTCCAGATAGGCGGCGATCGCCTGCGCGTCCTGCACGGGCAGCTGCGGATAGGCGGGCATGCGGGCACCGGGCTTCACCGCCGGGGCGTCCTTGATGAAGCGGACCAGGGCATCGCGGGTCATCGGCGTCGTTCCGGCGCCCAGCGACGCGCGGCTGCCGATATGGGTCAGGTCGGGACCGATCAGCCCGGCCGCCCCGGTTCCGGCGATGGCATGGCAGCCGGTGCAGCCATTGGCGGCAAAGGCGCGCGCACCGCCTGCCGTGTCCGCGGCCGGGGTGGCGGGGCGACGCTCGTTCGCCAGCCTCGCATCGAACGCCGCCGGCTCCATCGCGACCACGTCGAACGCCATCAGCGCATGGCTGAGCCCGCAAAATTCGGTGCAGACGCCGCGGAAGGTGCCGGCCCTGGTCGCGCGGACGATCAGCCGGTTGGTGCGGCCGGGGATCATATCCATCTTGCCGGCAAGACCGGGGATCCAGAAGCTGTGGATCACATCGCCGGCGGTCAGGTCGAACTGCACGGTGCGGCCGACGGGAATGCGGATTTCATTGGCGGTGACGACCGGCGGGCTGCCCGGCGGCTGGTAGCGGACGCGCCACCAGAATTGTTCGCCCTCCACCGCGATGCGCAGGTCGTCCCGTGCCACGGGCAGCGGCCGCATGGCGGGCAGGCTGTAGAGCAGCAGGCCGAGCAGCACGACGACCGGCAGCACGCCGCCCAGCCATCCGATCAGGCGCATGCCGCCCTTCAGCGTCAGCTTGCCCTCCGGCGCGCGGACGGCGGCGATCATCAATCCCGCGACACCGGCGGCGATGACGATCGCGCCGATCAGCATGATGATGGTCAGGTGACGGACGGTCGCGGCTTCGTCGCCGAATACGTCGAGCGCCGACTGGTGACGGTTGCACGCCCCCAGCAGCAGCAACGCGGCTGCACCTACACTGGCCCTGACGCCGCGCATAATCCCCCTTCGCCCCGCGTCGCATTATACGACACGGATACGAAACGACATGTCAGCGTCGCCGTTCCATCCTGACGGAAATTGGTCCGTTTCGCGCCGGAATGTGCAGGCCGTCGCTGGCGATTTTCACCGCCTTGCCGTCGATCGTCGCCCGGCCGGCTTCGCCGCTCAGTGGCCAGGGCAGGACGAAGCCGCCGGGCGGCATCGCTCCGCCGCCGATGGTCGCGACGACCGCGTCGCCGTCGGCACGGATGGCGAGATCGACGGTGCCATAGGGGGTGCGCAGGCCGCGCACGTCCGATCCCTTCTCGGCAAGCCAGTCGTCGTCCAGCCCACCCGCCAGTACGATCGCTTGGGCGTCCTGATCGACATAGGCGAACAGGTCGAGCGCGGCGCGAATATAGTCCGATGCGACCCAGGCATGCGGCACATCCCCCAGGAAGCGGATTTCACGCTGATCGCGCCCGACCACCTCTGCCCAGCCATTCCACCCGCCCGGCCGCCGGTCGCCCATGTAGAAATCGAGCATCCGGTTCGCCCGCTCACGCCGGCCCAGCCGGACCATCGCCGACACGTTGCGCAGTTCATAGGGCGTGTAATCGCTCCAGTCGCTGCTGACCGGCCGCGTCATCACCCGCCGCCATTGCCTGTCGAAGGTATTAGCCAGCAGTTTCGGGTCGAGCCGCGCCTGTTCGCCCGCCGGATCGAGCCCCATGGTGGTCGAGGTCGCGTCGAAATCGCCCAGGCTGGTCGCACCGGGGATATAGTCGATCTTCCAGAACCGGACTGCCGCCGCGATCGCGGCGTGTAGGTCACGCTGGAACCGGTCGCGCTGCGCTTCGATCTCCGCCGCCTCGGGCTTGTTCAGCACCCGCGCGGCAAAGGCGGCGTCCTTATACCCGGTCAGCGCCCAGAAATCGTCCCACAGGCTGTACTGCGCCTTGGCCGAATAGCCTTCATGGCTGATCGACGGCGGCATCAGCCCGTACAGCATCCGCCGCTCGGGCGTCTGGTTGGCAGCGGTCCGTTCGGACTGGGCGAGGCTTTCCATATAGCGCCGCGCCGCGTCCAGCTTCGGCCAGTCGCGCTCCAGTGCCGCCTTGTCCCCGGTATAGCGGTACAGGTCGGTGACGAGGTGAATATACTGCCCGTGACTGTCATTTTCCGGCACCGGGTCCGGCCCGCGCGCATCGACACAGCACGGCACCTTGCCGTTGGCGAACAGGTTCGGGCCGTACCAGTCGGCGAACGCGCGACCCGGCGCAACGACGCCCATGCGCAGCATCGTCTCGGTCATCATCGCGCCGTCACGGATCCAGCTGCGATCATAGGAACGCGTGCCGGGCTTCAGCGCGGGTCCGTCGCGGCTCATCAGCACCTGCGCCAGCGCCGACTTGACCGTATCGGCCAGCGGCTGCTTCATCGTCGGCACGTTCATCGTCACTGCGCCCAGCGTCCGTTGCCAGCTGGCGCGTGTCGCGGCATGCGCGCTGTCCAGCGCGGCCTGCGTGACCGACGCGTCGCCGCCCAGTGCCATCGCCGTGCTCCAGCTTTCGCCGGGCGCCAGCGTGATGTCATAGGCCAACCCGCCCGAGGCGAGTTGCGTCGGATCCTCGACCCGCATGGCCTTGCCCGGTTCGGCAGGGTCGGCAAGCGCGCCCTGATCGAACGGCTTGGCCCAAGCCTGCGCCGGGGCGGTCAGCGGGAACAGCCGCCGCGTTACCGCCGCATCGCCGGCAATCGCGCCGGGCGTCGTCACCGCCATCGCGCTGCCGTCCCATGCCAGCGTCGCAATCGGACTGACCCCGCCGCGCTGGCTCAGGAACTGCGCAGGCGGGTTCACCTGGAACGGCCGCACCGCCAGCACCAGTCGCAGCGTGCGCGCGACGTCGCCGGTGTTCTTGAGCGTCCAGCGCGCCATTAGCCGCTTGCTGTCGGCATCGGCGAACAGGCTGGTGTCGAGCGTCCACCCGGCGGCGGTCCACAGCGCATGGGGTATCGGCAGATAGCCGTTTTCAAGGGAATGACCGGTCGCGACGTCGCTCCACGCGATCGTCCGGCCATTTTCCACCACAAAAGGTTCGACCGAGAAACCGCCCTTCGCGATCTCGATCGCGCCATCTTCGCCGATCAGCCCGCTGACCGCACCGCCATCACTGGCGACGAGCGTCCAATAGCTTTGTTCGGTGAAGCCGCGTGGGAAGCGTCCGCGCGGGGCGTTGCGGGCAAGATCGGCGACGAAAGCGTTGGGCGTTTCCGCCCAGGAGCGATCCTTGACCTCGACCTCGGCCAGCCCCTTTGCCCCGCCGATCCGCAGATAGCGCGTTTCGGTATCGGGCAGCGCGATAGGATCGCCGCCGCCATCGCCGTGGCGCACGCTGCGCAGCGTGCGCCAGCGGCGGCGGTCGTCGCTTGCCTCGATGGCGTAGGCGGTCGCAGCACCCGCCCAGTGCAGCACCAGCCCACCCAGTTCGCGCTGGCCACCGAAGTCGATCGTCACGGGTCCTTTGGCGGCGGTCGTCCGGTCGCCATCGATCGCGCGCGGATCGCTCGCCACCGGGGCGGGCAGCGGGCGGGGCGGGGGCAGGGCTTCGAAGGTCCAGTCGTCGACCTCGATCGTGCCTGCCCCGCCGTCTCGCCCGCGCACCACGACGATCTCGACCGCCTGCGTGGCTTTCAGCGTCTTGTCGGTGGTCGGTCCCCAGGCGAACTGCACGTCGCGCGGGCGGATGCGCAGTTCCTGCCATTCGGCGGAGGGACGGAAATTGGGCTTGGTCACCCACCAGACATTGGTGCCATCGGCGTCGGTGAACTTGATCTGCAGGTCGTTGACGCCGCCGGTGCCGCGAACCTTCAGCCGCATTTCCCAGTTGGGCGGGAAGGTGATCGGCAGCGTCCGCCGCACGAACGCATAGCCCGACACCTTGGCGAAATCGTAGCGCAGTTGCAGCGCCTTATCCGTCACGCCGGGCACCGCAGTCGCCGTCGCGCTGACCCCGTCCGACGATGCCGCGCGCCATGCCGCCACATCGTCGAAGCGGTCGAGCGGCTGCGCCTGTGCCGCCGCAGCGAGCAGGACGACCGGGATCACGCCAGCCAGCCCCCCTTGAACCCGGCGCGCTCCAGCCCGCGGCGGATATGCGGATTGCGCCGCATCACCTCCCAGATCATCCCCGACCGGCGGTTCTCGATCATCAGCACGATCGGCCCCTGGTCGATGCCCAGATAATCGCCATCGACCCAGCCCACGCCCGCCACCAGCTTGCCATGCTTGAGCGGTTCGTCGGTGCGGGTCAGCGTCGGGTTGAAGCTGTCGAGGAAGCCGTATCTGTCATAGATACCGGCGCCATAGCGCGCGTGCATCTTTCCGAT
This sequence comes from Sphingomonas hankookensis, assembly GCF_028551275.1. Classification (NCBI taxonomy): domain Bacteria; kingdom Pseudomonadati; phylum Pseudomonadota; class Alphaproteobacteria; order Sphingomonadales; family Sphingomonadaceae; genus Sphingomonas; species Sphingomonas hankookensis. Next base: position 3,107,034 of record NZ_CP117025.1, on the reverse strand, counting down.
CATCGGCTCGACGATCTCGGGCGCAAACGCGATCGATCCCAGTGCCGCGGTGGGCGCGACCGTCCCGTCGTCACGCTCGCCCGGCCCGCGCGCGGAATAGCTGTAGAATTCGCGCACCCGCCCGTCGATCGTCACCTTGAAATCGCCCGGTCCGTCGCAGGCGGTCAGGCCCCAGCAGTCGTCGCCATAGCCGACCTTCTGCCCCGGATTCTCATTGGCATAGGCGCGCTGGGCATAGGTCGCGCGGCGGCTGTTCTCGAAATAATCGATGCCCTTCGACGCGATATAGGGATCGCGGATGCCGCGGAAATCGATCCAGACATGGCTGTACTGATGGCCGAACATCGGCGCGAATTGCAGGTGCGGCTCACCCCAGCGATTGCCCCAGCTCTTGTCGAACTGCTGCGTCAGCTGCGCCCAGGTTTCGGCCGGCAGCGGATGCGTCGGGCTGGCCAGCGCCAACACGTACAGGATCATGCCCTCGTTATAGATGTTCCAGTCGGAGCGGATGAAGCCGCTCTCCGGGTGCCAGCCCATCGACACGAACGGCGGGCGGGGCACGATCCAGTCCCATTCGACCGCGCGATAGAGCTGCTCGGCAAGGTCGCGGATGCGTGTCTCGGTCGGGTCAGCACGGTCGAACCAGCTTTGTGCGAACAGCACGCCGCCGAGCAGCAGCGCGGTGTCGATCGTCGACAGCTCGCACCGGGCGAAACGCAGCCCCTGAGTCACGCCGAGGAAGTGGTAGAAGAACCCCTTATAGCCGCTGAACCCGGTCTCGCCGTCGCCCTGCGGCGCCCGGGCGAGAAATTCGAGCGTGGTGAGCGTGCGTTCGGCATGTTGCTGGCGGGTGATCCAGCCATGTTTCTCGCCGACGCCATAGGCGGTCAGCGCAAAGCCGATCGCGGCGATCGAGGCGAAGCTGGGCGTCGGCCAGCGATCGGGCGCAAGGCCGGTCGCGGCATCGGTCGTGTCCCAGAAGAAGCGGAACGCCCGCTCCTGAATATCGGACAGAAGATCGGGATTGCTGGCAGGGGCGGGTGCGATCCCGGTCCGTGGCGTGCAGGCCCCGACAAGCGCGGCGGTGCTGGCGGCAAGGAAGAAGCGGCGATCGATCACGTTGCAGGCCCCTTGAGTTGAGCAGTCACAAAAAAGCCGGGACAGGCGGGGAGCCTGTCCCGGCAGGGGGAGGGAAGGGGTTAGAAGTTGAAACCCGCCGACAGCTTGATCGTGCGCGGCTGGTTGCCGCCGATGCTGAACGACGACCGCTCGCCATAGACTGACTGCGTGCCGTCCGTGCGGCTGTTGTCGAGCGGGCTGTTGTTGAAGTCGATATAGTTGCGATCGTTCATCAGGTTGATGATATCGACGCGGAAGCGGATCCGTGCGGTATCGTTGACGAACCGGATCGGGATGTACTTCGTCGCGGCGACGTCGAGCTGACGACGGCCCCACTGATCGCCGAGGCTGTCGCGGAACCGCCCGACGAAGTTGCGCTGGTACGGGTTCGAGCTGTCGAACGACGTCACCATGAACATCGGCGACTCGATCGAGAACTTGCTCGACAGCGTTAGGCCGATCGGCGTGTCGACGCTACCCGCCATGACGAAACGATGGCGCGGCACGCCGGCCGACCGCAGCGTCGGGTAGTCGTCGATCGACGGGAAATCGAGGCTGAAGGTTTCGCCGAACTGCCGGTTTTCCGACGCTTCGGTGAAGGTGTAGGTCGCGTCGAGGCTCCACGGCGACGTCGGCGAATACGGCTTGGTCAGCTTGACATAGGCCGAGTCCGCGTCGGTCTTGAGACCGTTGTCGCCGATGATGATCGAACCGAAGCCCGGCGGCGTGAAGCCGAACGGCGACTGCGGCGTCGGGTTCTGGGCAGTCGGAGCCGGCGCGAAGAACGACCCGTCGGGACGACGGTTACCCAGCAGATACACGAAGCCGTCGCGGCTCGAGATATGCTGATAGCCGACTTCGAGTTCGATCGGGTTGAAGCGCGACCGGAAGCCCAGCGAGAACTGGTCCGAATACGGCATCTTCAGATCGTTCTTGATGAAGCGCAGTTCGCGCCCGCCGCCCGTGCTGCTCGATGCCAACTGCGCGCGGCCTTCCGCGGTCAGATAGATCGGGTTCCACGCGATACAGGTCGAGGACGGCGTGCACGGGTTCAGCTGGTCCGCGCCCTGGAACAGGAAAGTGCGTTGCTGGAACGCACCGACCGACAATTCCTGCTGGAGGAAGTCGAACTGGTTGCGGTCGTACGACCGGCCGAAGCCGCCGAAGACCGTGAAACGGCCATCTTGGTCGACGCGATAGGTGAAGCCGACGCGCGGCTGGATGGCGCCCATGAACGCCTTCCGGTTGTTGCCGGTCGAGATATAGTCGTTGATGTTGTAATCGGCGTTCTGCAGGTTCGGATATTGCGCGGCCGAGATCGCCGTCAGGTTCGACTGCGGCGTCACGAAGTCGAGGAACGCCGGAGTACGTTCGTAATCCCAGCGCACACCCAGGTTCAGCGTCAGGCGATCGGTAACGTCCCAATCGTCCTGCGCGTAGATGCCGAACTGGAAGTTCTTCGATTCGATGTTCGACCTACCGAAGCCGCTGGGAGCGCCGAATACGAGACGGTAGGGAACATCGGTCTGGAAGCCGTTCTGACTGAACAGGTTGACATCATAGGTATAGGAACCGTTGATGTTGTTCTGTTCGAGCGTGTTCAGGTTGACCCACTTCGCCTTCACGCCCGTTTTGAAGGTGTGTCCTTCAAGGCCGGTAAAGGTGAAGTCGTTCTGGACGGTCCAGCCCTTCTGGCCCTTTTCCTGGAAGTTGGTGCCGCCACCGATGCGCAACAGGTCGATGCGCCGCGTGCTGGTGCCGGTGATTTCGGTACGCTGGAAGAACTGGTTGATCGACTGTTCGACCGGGCGCGGCGACCAGACCACATCCTCGTACGACACGCGGAAGTCGTTGATCCAGTTGTCGGCGGTGTGCTGCCACCGGGCAAGGCCGCGAATGTCCTTCACCGAATTGTTGGTCCGGGTCGAAAACGCGCTGATCCCGCTGCCGAGGTCGTCACCGCTTTCCTTGCGGTACCGGCCCGAAAATTCGAACAGGTCTTCCGCGGTCGGCGAGACGTCGATCTTGCCGAAGATCAGGTCTTCGTTGAACGTGTTGGTGAAGTTGCCGAAGCGCGAGCGCAGGTCGGCGGGGATCACGTTGATGTCGACGCCGTTGCCCGGCAGTACGTCGACCGGGCGTTCCTGCCGCTTGCCTTCGTAGGTGACGAAGAAGTGCGCGACGTCCTTGATGATCGGACCGCCCAGCGCGACGCCGTACTGCATGTCCTTGGTATCGACCTTGGCGACGCGGGTCGGGAACAGTTCGGTCGGACGGCGGTCGCGCAGATCCTGGTTCGTGTAATCGATGAAGCCTTCGCCATGGAACTCGTTCGTGCCCGACTTGGTGCCGGCGACGATCGCGACGGAGCTGACCTGGTCGAACTCCGCCTTATAGTTCGACGACAGCACCTGATATTCGCCGATGGCGAGCTGCGGGAACGGGTTGCCCGGCGACGAATCCTGACCGGTGACGCCGTTCTTCAGGACGTAATCCTTCTGGCTGACGCCATCGATGAACACGTTGACCGAGTTCGACCGCTGTGCGCCGCCCTGCAGGCGGGCCTGGCCGTTGGCGCCTTCCTCGACGAAGCGGACGCCCGGCGCCAGATCGGCGAAGGCGAGGAAGTTGCGGTTGTTCTGCGGCAGCTGCTCGATCAGGCGCTGCGTGATGTTGATGCCGACCTGACCGCCCGACAGGGTGCGGATGCGGCTGCCGGTGACGATGATTTCCTCGTCGTTCGACGCGACGCTGCCCGGATCGGTTTCGGTCGTCTCACCGGCCGGAGCGGCGGCGGCGGTCGTCAGGTCGAGGTCGAGGCCCGCATTCTGGCCGACGCGCAGCGTGAATTCGTCCGAATTGCGCGTGCCGTTGGTCAGCTGGATTTCCAGCCGATAGGTGCCGGCGCGCAGCGAGGCGAAGTTGTACGTCCCGTCGGCCGCGATCGTGGCGGTACGGCGGATGCCGGTCGCGACTTCGACCGCGGTGACCTGGGTCGCCTTGTTATCCGCGGGCGACGTGATCGTCCCGCGCAGCGAGGCCTGTCCGACCTGGGCGTGCGCCGCCATCGGGGCGACAAACGCCCCCGTGGCCAGCGTCGTCGCGGCGGCGAGCGCCGCGCGGATCATGGTTTTCCTCATGCGTATATTCCCCTTTGTTCCCGGTTTTCCGGGTCTTCCCTTGGTGAAGTGGTGTCGCGCACGACCAGCATCGGTGCGCGCAGTTCGACGCTGCGGTCGTCGCGGCCGTCGATCTGTTCGATCAGGCGCGCGACCGCGCGTTCACCGAGACCTGCGATGTCGATTCGCAGGGTGGTGAGCGATGGCGAGATGAGGCGGGCGAGCGGGATGTCGTCGAACCCGGCGATTGCCACCCGCCCGGGAACGGCGATGCCGGCGCGGCGAAATGCCATCAATGCGCCGATCGCCATCATGTCGTTCGCGGCGAAAACCGCATCGACATCCGTCCCCTCCCGAACCAGTCGTTCCGCTACGGAAACGCCCGACTCTTCGAGAAAGGTTCCATATTCGACGACGGATTCGAGGCCGGCGGCGGCCATCGCCGCACGGTATCCCGCAAGTCGTTCCTCGGCATCGATATTTCCGGCAGGACCCGCCAGATGCACGATCCGTCGCCGTCCGGTCGCGACCAGATGCTCGACCATCGTCCGCGCGCCGGCTGCGTTGTCGATGCGCAGTTCGGGGCGTGGCTGATGGTGCGGGGCGCAGCTGACCAGCACCGCCGGGACGCCGGGGGGCAGGTGGCCGAACAGCTGGTCCGGGTCGATATGCGGTGCCATCACCACCAGCCCGTCGACCCGCCCGCGCATCGTGTGCAGCGCCTCGACGCCGCGCGCCGGATCGGCATGCATGTTGGACAGCAGGAGTTGCAGCCCGCGCTCCGACGCCTCGCGGTCCATGCCGCGCAGCAGTTCGGAAAAGAATTCACCGTGCAGGTCCGGCAACACCACGCCGATCGCGTTGGACCACGCCAGGCTGAGCGAGCGCGCTCCGGCATGCGGGACATAGCCGAGCGCCTGTGCGGCGGCCTCCACCTTCTCGCGCAGCGCGGGGCGGACGTTTTCGTGCCGGTTGAGGACGCGCGAAACCGAAGCGACGGACACGTCCGCCGCGCGAGCCACATCGCGGATGGTGGCATTCGCCATGCTCTTTCGGTCCACTCCCTGCGTCGCCGCGCCTATTCGCGACGAATCCGACGGCCGCCTGCCGTTCGCTCTTGATGTAACCGGTTACATGAATCTACAACGCGCTTCAACACCAGATTCGACAACACAGATTTGAAACACCGGCGCGACTGGATCGTTGCGCAAACGACACAGAGGGGATCGCATGGAAGACATCCGCATTTCGCGCCGCGCATGGTTGATGGGCGCGGGTGCCGTGGCGGCGTGGAGCGCGTCACCGGCTCGGGCGCTACTGGCACAGGCGGGCGACCGCCTGCCGGCATCGGTCGAGGCGCTGATCGGCCAGATGACGGTCGAGGAAAAATGCGGCCAGCTGACGTTGATGGCCGCCGCCTGGGCGGGGGGCGCCGCGAATGCGCTCAACCCGATCAGCGCGACCGCGACGTTCGACGAGCAGCTGGCGCAGGTTCGCACCGGGCGGCTGACCGGCGTGTTCAACGGCAATGGTGCGGAAATGGCGCGCCGGATGCAGACGGTCGCGATGCGCGAGCAGCGGCTGAAGGTGCCGCTGCTGTTCGCCGCCGACATCATCCATGGTTTCCGCACCGTGTTCCCGATGCCGCTGGCGGAGGCGGGCAGCTTCGACGCCGACCTCGCCGAACGTACCGCGCGCGCGGCGGCGGTCGAGGCGTCGGCGGCGGGCATCGACTGGACCTTCGCACCGATGGTCGACATCGCCCGCGACCAGCGCTGGGGTCGCGGTATCGAAGGGGCGGGCGAGGACCTGCTGCTGGGCAAGGTCATGGCCGATGCCCGGGTGCGTGGCTTCCAGGGCCGTCGCGGGCTGACCGCCGACGACGCCGTTGCCGCCTGCGCGAAGCATTTCGCCGCCTATGGCGCGGCGGAGGCCGGACTGGACTATAACACGGTCGATATCTCCGAACGGACGTTGCGCGAAACCTATTTCCCGCCGTTCCAGAGCGCCTTCGCCGCCGGTGCGCCGACGACGATGGCGTCGTTCAACGAATTGTCCGGCGTGCCGGCGACCGCGAATCCGTGGTTGCTCGACACGATCCTGCGCAAGGAGTGGGGGTTCGGCGGGCTGGTCGTGTCCGACTATACCGGTGACGAGGAACTGATCGCCCACGGCTTCGCCGCCGATGCGCGCGAGGCGACGAAGCTCGCCTTCCTGGCGGGCGTCGACATGTCGATGCAGTCGGGTTTCTATATCAAGCACTTGCCCGACCTTGTGGCGAAGGGCGAGGTGCCGATGGCGCGGCTCGATCAGGCGGTGCGCCGCGTGCTGGCCTTGAAGGCGCAGCTCGGCCTGTTCGACGATCCGTTCCGCCGGATCGATCCGCGCCGCGAAAAGCAGCGGGTGCGGACGGCTGCGCACCTCAAGCTGTCCCGTGAGGCCGGTGCGCGGTCGATCGTGATGCTGAAGAATGACGGCGACCTGCTGCCGCTGGCCAAGTCGGGCAAGAAGATCGCGCTGATCGGCCCGTTCGTGCAGGGGCAGCGCGAACTGATCGGCACGTGGAACGTCTATGGTTCGGATGCCGAGGCGGTCGACCTGCTGACCGGCGTGCGCGCGGCGGTTACCGATCCCTCGCTGGTCACCGCCGTCGACGGATCGGGCATCACCGATGCGATCCCCGGCGGGATCGAGGCGGCGGTAATCGCCGCCTCGCAGGCCGATGTGGTGCTGCTGGCGATCGGCGAATCGCAGCGCATGTCGGGCGAGGCGCAGTCGCGGGTCGATATCGGTATTCCGCAGGCGCAGCTCGATCTGGCGCAGGCGGTGCTCGCGACCGGCAAGCCGACCGTCGTCTTGCTGCGCAACGGCCGGGCGATGGTGCTGGAAAAGCCGGTGCTGGATGCGCGTGCGATCCTCGTCACTTGGTTCCTGGGATCGCAGAGCGGCCCGGCGACCGCCGACATCCTGTTCGGCGACATGTCGCCGTCCGCTCGCCTACCGGTCAGCTTCCCCTATTCGACCGGGCAGCAGCCCTATTATTATGCGCACAAGACCACCGGTCGCCCGAACCCGCCGGGGCCGCTCGCCGAATATAAGGCGCGCTATCGCGAAGGGCCCAATGCCGCCCGCTTCCCGTTCGGGCACGGCCTGACCTATGGTCGTATCGCCTATAGCGACCTCGATCTCGGCGGCGGGCGGCTGAACACCGACGGCGCGCTGAAGGTCCGCGCGCGCATCACCAACAGCGGCACCCGCGCCGCGACCGAGGTGGTGCAGCTCTACATCCACGACGTTGCCGCCAGCATCACCCGTCCGGTGCGCGAGCTGAAGGCGTTTCAGCGGGTGGCACTAGCGCCCGGTGAATCGAAGATCGTGGAGTTCACCCTGCGCGCCGACGATCTGCGCTTCATCGGCACGCAGAATCGCCCGACCGTCGAACCGGGCAGCTTCCGCATCTGGGTCGCACCATCGGCCGAGGCGGACGGCGTCAATGGCAGCTTCGTGCTGGCGTAACGCACCCGGCATCGGTCTTCGTGCGTTAACTCCCTGAACGGCAAGGAGAAGCGCGCGATGACCGACGACGGAAAGCAACCCAATCAGGCGGTCGGTGGCGGTTCCGACGCCGCCAAACCCGATGGCGTCAATACTTCGCCCAGCGGCGGCGAATCTGCCGGCGGCGCCTATCCCAACCCGCATGACGACAGCGATGCCGGCCGCTTCGATGGCGGGCAGAGCGAAAAGGACTATCATGGCGGTCCGGGCGGCGCCCACAACGACGCAACCGGGACCGACAAGTCCGACGCGGATTAGGCGCCCGGGAGCACGCCCTGCGCCATGACCAAGGTGCCGAGCGGGCCGGCTTCATCGCCCAAGCCCGCCCGCACGATCCGCTCGGCGATCGAGTGCTCGTCGACGAAGCCCAGATAGCCGGCCAACGCCGCGACCGTGCGTTCGCGCACCATCGGCAGCACCTGCGGCTGACCCAGCCCGACGCCACCGCCGACGATGAGGCGGGCAGGGGACAGGGTGAGGAACAGCATCGCGAACGCCTCGCCCAGCGCATCGGCGACATCGCGCCACGCCGGATCGTCGGCCGTCAGCAGATGCGCCGGCTTGCCCGCCCGTGCGGCGATCGCCGGCCCACTGACCAGCCCTTCAAGACAATCGCCATGGAACGGGCAGGCACCGGCAAAATCGTCGCCCGCGCGACGTCGCACGCGGATATGCCCGGCCTCCGGGTGCATCATGCCGGTGACCGGCTGCCCGTTGGCGATGATTCCCATGCCAACCCCGGTGCCGACCGTGACATAGAGGAAATCGGACAGGCCGACGCCGGCGCCATGGCGCCCTTCGCCCAGCGCCGCGCCGGTCACGTCGGTATGGAACGCCACCCGGTCGAACCCGGCGGCAAGGGGGCCGACGATGTCCGCGCCCGCCCAATGCGGCTTGGGCGTCGGCAGCATCCGCCCTTGCTCAACCGAGATCGGCCCGAAGCTGGCGATGCCGATCGCTTCGGGACGATGGATTCGCCGCCATTCGGCGAGCTTCGCGGCCAGCGCTCCCAATGTTTCGCCGGGTGTCGTGGTCGGCACGCGGAAGCTGTCGAGGATCGTGTCGCCCCGTCCGATCACCGCGATCGACTTGGTCCCGCCCAGTTCGACACCGGCCACCATCCTGTCCGCAACCATCGATCGATCCTCTTCCGCTGGAACCCGGTCATGCCGCAGCGACCGAGGTCGCGACAAGCCGTGTCGTTACAATCGCCGTTACTTGGCCCTGCAATCGTTTGCAACCATGCTGCTCGCGGTCACATTCCGCTGGCCGAACAATCCAATATGTTCCTACAAGTACGCCATGGACGAATATTCGACAGCGCGTTCCCCCGTACGAACGATTGCCGATCTGGCGCGGCTGGCCGGGGTGTCGCCGGGTACGGTATCGCGCGCGCTGGCCGGCAAGTCGCTGGTCAATGCCGAAACCCGTGACCGCATCCAGGCGCTGGCCGCCGAACACAGCTTTCGCCCGAACCAGATGGCCAGCCGGTTGCGGACGCAGCGCACCGGCGTGATCGGCGTGGTCGTTCCGCTGGGCCATGAGCGGCGCCAGCATCTGTCCGACCCGTTCTTCATGACCATGCTCGGATTCCTCGCCGACCGGCTTACCGAGGACGGTTACGACCTGATGCTGTCGCGCGTCATCCCGGACGCGACCGACTGGCTGGAACGGATCGTCGATTCGGGGATGATGGACGGCGTGCTGCTGATCGGCCAGTCCGACCAGTTCCACACGATCGAGCGTGTCGCCCGCCGCTACCGCCCGCTGGTGGCGTGGGGCAGCAGCAACCTGCCCGGCCAGGTGCATTGCGCGGTCGGCACCGACAATATCGCCGGCGGCCGGCTGGCGGGCGAACGGCTGATCGAGCGCGGGGCCAAGCGCATCGCGTTTCTGGGCGAACTGCGCGCACCTGAAATCCGGCAACGTTGCGAAGGCGTGGCGCAGGCGATGGCGATGGCCGGCATCGCCAAGCCGCCGATCCAGCTCGACACCCATCTCGCATCCGACATCATGGAGCAGGAGATCGCCGCGCATCTCGATCGCGTCGGTGGCGAGATCGACGGCATCGCCGCCGCGTCCGACGTCATCGCGCTGACCACGCTGCGGGTGCTGGCCGACCGCGGCCTGCGCGTGCCGGGTGACCTGCCGGTTGTCGGCTATGACGACCTGCCGCTGTCGTCCAGCGCCGTGCCGCGCATCACGACCGTCCGCCAGGATATCGCCCGTGGCGCCAATGAAATGGTGTCCGCGCTGTTCCGCCGGATCGCGGGCGAGGATGCGCCCTCGGTCGTCATGTCGCCGATCCTGGTCGAACGCGACTCCGCCTGATCGCGCGGGAAGCGGGCAGGGCATGATCGCCCTTGCGCAATCCCCGCGCCCGACGCTATCGCTCCGCACGTACAGCGTGGGCCTGTAGCTCAATGGTTAGAGCTGGCCGCTCATAACGGCTAGGTTGCGGGTTCGAGTCCTGCCGGGCCCACCAACGCTTGTACCGCGCGGCATTTGCGACTAGGGCCGCGCTTCGCGTCGGGGAGTGGCGCAGTCTGGTAGCGCGCCTGCTTTGGGAGCAGGATGTCGCAGGTTCGAATCCTGTCTCCCCGACCATGAAATCAGGCATTTAGCGTGAGCTTAGAATCAGCGGTTTACACGCGGTTTACACTGACTCCGTGATTGCGTGTCTCTGTCGCCCCTTCAGGTGGGTTACGCTAGGCTTGTAGGTTGATTGTTTACCGTTTCCTCGGAATAGATAGTTCATGAACGAATCCAGCGCACCGAACCCCCCGATCGTTCAGTTGGTGCTGACTGTCTCTTTCGAACCGGCGCTCGACAATTTATCGATAATCGATCTCGCGGACCTGTTCAGGCAGTATGAGCGCGAGTTTCCCATTTTTCAGCAGGTTAATCGTGCTGGTCCGATGTCAGCCAACCCGTTCGAGATGAAGCTTGAAGTCGGCGGTTTGCCTCGCATGATGTTCGCTAGCCCCGCCATGGATTGGCAGGTAGCGTTCCAAAACGACCGCCTATCCGTGCTTTGGGCTCGCACTAAGCCGATGGATCAAGCACCGGATTATCCCGGTTTCACAGCGGTGGCAGATCGGTTTGCGATCGCGCTGGGAATGTTCAAAAGATGGCTTGAGGATCGGGGTCTGGCGCTTCCAAAACCCTCAGTTAGTGAAGTCGCGTATGTTGACGCATTTCCCATCATTGCCGCCGCGTCCGGCAGGCAACTGAAGATGTCGGAAATAATCAGGACGATCAATCCAGCGCTTAAATTTCCAATGACGTCGCTGGAGCATCGCTGGACAGAGCCGCTTCGCGATGGGCGCGACGGTTATGCACTGGTTGAGATTACCGCGCCGATCGCACTCGCTGACGGTACGTCGGCTCTGGGCTTTGATACGACTGTTCGTATGAGCGCAAACGGTGAATGGGACGCTGTAGGCGACTGCCTTGAGTACGGGCATTCGGTTGCGTTGGAAATTTTCGACCGGGTGGTAAACCAAGATACAGGTGCTATCTAGAATCTATGATGCAGCAAGCGAACACGATCTGCCATGGGCGAGGCGTTCAAGGGCTAGGAAACCGGAAGCCGGCTTCCCCCTTGAGCAAAGTGGCGTTTGGACTGTCGAGTTGGGCGCCCACCGACACAAGCTGCGTAACTAATGCGACAGCGATGCAGACGGCGCATCCGAAAAACAGCAACGTCTCGCGTCCGCATCCGGCGCTGATCGATTTGCGGAATCAGTTTGCTAGCCTGCGAATGTTGAAAGAGGGCTGGGATGGTCACGATGCCATTCCCGTCAATCCATCTGTGCTATCCCATGCGACTGCGTGCCTGGAGTTCGTTCTAAGTGCGAAGCGCCACGTCCCGTCGCCGCACGTTGCCCCAATCGCAGATGGTGGCGTGCAAGCGGAATGGTACGGCGATCGCTACCGGTTCGAGATTTATTTTGACGAAGATGGCGAGATAGCTGCGTGGAGTGAAAACCTCGTCACTGGGGTTGAGATGGAAGCTGAAGGGACCGACGCTATCCAAATGCTTGCGGCTTGGACGTCGAACCTCGAGCTTGACAGCCTCACGGCGTAGAGCCTTGCCGGTCGAAATTATCGAACCTTTGCAAGGTGATTTGCGGACGCTGCGAACGATCCAAGCGCCGCATCACGTCGCGGTTGCGGCGGATGGAACGCTTCGCATATCGTCGGCCGCATTTAAGCCTGGACGCGATGGAAGTATATCCGTCGATCTCGAAGAGTCGCTTATTCGCGCGTCCCTTGAGCTGACTTCCCGCTATCCATCCTTGCCTCGTGCTGTCGCGTTGGTTTCCCACCGAGTGCAACAGGTGCGTCAAGAGGGGCTTTCTGCTACGCACGTGCCGGTTGAGGGAAATGAACATCACGGCGAATTGCGGTTCGCAAATGGATCAACAAAAGGTCAGATAAAAGACGCTTCTCGCAACCTCGCAAATAATTGCGTAACGATCGTGGCGATTGATGTGAACGAGGTGCAACGCCTGCGTTCTATAACTGCGTGAGTACGATTGCTCGTTAAAGCTATTTTGTTGCAGCAATCCTTCGGCCAATCTCAATCACTACCCGGTGTTGGCTGACGTATTTCGAGCGGATTTTGGACACGTCTTTCGTCGTCCAACCAAGGATATCGGCGATCTCCTGATCGGTCAGGCCAGCGATCATGCACCGCGTGGCGAACGTGCCGCGCAGGTCGTGCAGATGGACGGTAAGGCCGGCAGCGTCCCGCGCGTCGCGGAAACGCGACCCCAGCCCCATGGGCGTCCATGGCCGCCAGTAGCTGTTTGACAGCACGGTGTCGGGTAACGGCTTGCGCTTGTCCTTCCGCTTCGCGGCCATTTCGGCGGCGTGCCGCGCCTTGATCCGCGCGAAAATGGCCTTCGTCTCGGGGAGGATCGGCACCGTGACCAGCGTTCGGCCCCGGCTCTTTCCAGTGTGCCAGACAATGGCGTGTTCACCGATCGCGGACCATGGCAAGCGCACCAGGTCGCCACGGCGCAGGCCGGTCGCTGCGGCGAGGTCGACGGCCTCCTGCACTTCTACCGATGCTTCCTTCGCGAAAGCGACGAAGTGATCGGCTTCCCAGATGATGTCGGAGCGGTCCTGATCGTACAGGCGCTCGGTGTCGAACAGGACGTTGAACGGCAGCAAGCCGCGGTCGACCGCCCAGCTGAGCAGCGCAGAGAAGGCCGTGATGGCTGCATCGGCGCTGCGTGGCTGTTCCGCCCAGCGGTCGCGCCAGTCCAGCACGTCGGCGCGGATGCGACGATCGGCAAAGACCTTCAGCGGAGCCTTGCCGAATTTGATGCTGATCCGCGCGTGCCACGTGCCGTAATTGACGCGGGTCGAAGCGGCCAGCTTCTTCCAGGCGGCCGATTCGGTGTAGCGAATAATCAGGCCGTCGATCGTGTCGGCCGGCGCTGCCGAGGTCGGGCGCGCGGCGGCTGCGGCATCGGTTAGCGCGGCAGTGATGGCAGGCTTTGTCCCGCCTTCCTTGCGCAGGATCAGTGGGCCGCCGCGCCACGCATAGACGTAGTGGATGACCGGCTTGCCGGGGCGGCGCTTTGTGACGATGTGCAGGCCAGCGGCCACGGTCATTATCCTTGCTGCGCTTTCCAGTCAGCGTATGCGTCGCCGCTGCCAACGGCAACGCCCGGCAGCGACAGGCCGAACTGGTCGGCGACGATGCGATCAAGCTGCGCCCGCGCCCACAAGACGTTGCCGCCTTCTTTCACCCCGACCGCGCCGAAGCGGGTCAGGAACGTGTTTTGCGATATACCCATGTACGCGGCGGCAACAGGCGCAGTCATGCGCGCCGGCCAGTCGGGCAGGGCTTCCAGGCGGGATAGGGCGGTCATGCGGCGGCTCGCTCGCTGGACTTAGAAAGGCGGTGGGCGGCGTTGGCGTGGGCAACATCAAGGATATTGCTGATGTGATCGCGCGGCCGTGCGTGCCATGCGAGCGCGGCGACAGCTTCGGCGAAGTGCGCGGCCTCGGCATTCTCGCCATGTCGATCAGCCAGTGCGCGGGCGCGGCCGGCGGCGGCGGTCAGATCGGTTCGCAGTTCGTGCGGATATGTGCCTTCGGTGCCGCCGCTGACGATCCACGCCGTCTCCGCGTCATAGGGTGGCTGGCCTGCGACGATGCTGTCCCATTGCGCGACCAGCGCCGTGGCGACGCGCAGGCGGGTGGCGGCCTCGACTTCTGTCAGCCGCCCTTTCTCGACCTGTTGCGGGTCGAGGGTCCGGCGCTGGTCGAGAATGCGTCGGGCCGCTACCGCCAAGGCGGGCCAGTCCGACGCGAGCGCCGGCATGACCATCATGCGGCCTCCGTCGCCGGGACATAGCCGGTGCAGTGTTCGGGAAGGTTGGCGCGGGCCAGCACCTCGGACATGTTCGGGCAGACAGAGTTGCCAATCTTCGCGATCTGGTGCGACTTCGGGAGCGGGCCGTAGCGGCGGTTGCCGTTGTCGGTGACGTACCAGCACGTCGGATCAAGGATGTAGCTGGCCGGGAAACCCTGCGCCGTCGCCAGTTCGCGCGGGGTCAGCATCCGCATACCGATGTCGACTAGCACATAGGTCGCGGTGTCGATCGTCACCGTCACCACGGCGAAGCGGTCGCGGGTCGTGACCGTGCCGAGCGGCCGGTCAATGGCCTGCCCCTCTTCCTCGTTGCCGTAGTATTTCACGAGGAAGGCGGCGGTCTGCACGGCCCGATCAAGCATGTCGGCGGGAAGCGCATCGGCGTCGACTAGCACGGTCTGCACCAACTGCTGTTGTGTGCCGCGATGGACGATCGTCGACAGCGGCTTGTCGGCAGCGTTGCCGACCATGCCAGTGTTGTGCTGCGCCATGAAGGCGGCGACTGCGGCGTGCTTGCCGCCGCCCGCCATGACGGTGCTGATCGGTTCGTCCAGTGCTGGGCTGCGCGCAGCTTCGCCGGGGCGGCGTTCGCCGTGGCCCAGCATCGCCAGCGCGCCCGCGACCAGCCCGTGATGCTGCCCGCCCGCAGTCACCGTCTTCGTCGGTCGGGTCAGGTCACCTTCGCCGCCCCGCGTATTGCTGGTGTAGAAATGGGTCAGGTGCGCGGCGACAAGGTTCTGATGCGCACCGCCAGCGGTGATGGTGTGGGTCGGTTCGTCGATCGCGGTGTACGGCTTGCCCGCGTTGCGCATCGTCATGACGTGCGGCACCGCGACCGCCATTTCTCCCCGGTGCGCCCCGGTGATGGTCCGCGTCGGTTCGTCGACTGGATGGATGCGGAGGCCGCCTGAATGGGTCACCGGCACGATAAACGGCCGCGCGTTGTTCACGACGTAGCGCATCACGCCTGCCGCTATCCTGCGGCACGTCGCCGGCTTCAGGTCGCGCGTCCGATCGAATATCGATGGGCACTGGATCGACCAGTCGATGCATTCGGCCGCCGTGCGACGCGGCAGCAGCTTGCCCGCTTCCACGCCCGGCGATCCGGCCTTGCCGCGCGTTGGCGTCGGCCAGACGATCGGGCGGCCGTCGCGGCGCGCGATCAGGAACAGGCGTTTGCGACTGGTCGGGGCGGCCGGCAGGACTTCGCCGTCATAGTCGGCCGCGACCAGTTCGCGCCATTCGACTTTATACCCCTGGCGCCGGATGCGGGCGACCCAGAGCTTAAACTCCTCGCCTTGCCGTTCCTTGATCGGTTTGCCTTCGGCGTCGAGCGGTCCCCATTGACGGAACTCTTCTACGTTCTCCAACATGATGACCACCGGTGCGCCGCTGCCGCCGGGCGTCGCGCGCTTCAGACGATCGATCCAGTGCGGCACGATGTGCGCCAGGTCGCGGATGTTCTTGTCGCGCGGCTTCCCGCCCTTCGCCTTACTGTGGTGCTTGCAGTCGGGCGAGAACCACACGAGCAGCACGGGCGCGCCGCCGGTAGCGTCGAGCGGATCGATCGACATGATTGACTGGCACAGGTGCTTGGTGTGCGGATGGTTGGCAGCATGAACCGATACCGCCGCTTCGTCGTGGTTTACGGCTACGTCGACCGCTCGGCCGAACGCGGCTTCCAGCCCAGTCGACGCACCGCCGCCGCCTGCGAAGTTGTCGATGATGAGGGGGCGCATTAGTCGGCATCCTCCTCATCATCGTCGCGCGACGGTTCCTGCCCGTAGACTTCACGGTAGAGTTCGTCGGTAGCTTTGCACTCGGCAAAGGACGGCCTGTCCGGGCCGCCGTTGAACCATCCCGTGCCGGCGAAATTCCAACCTTCGTCGAAGGTCGCGCATTCGAACGCCAGCGTCGGGAACTGGGAACTCAGCGCTTCGAAGATTGGGGTTGGGAAAGACCATGCGGTTTCGAACTGGAACTTGAACGGGGTATTCGCCAATTGAACGTATTGGTAAGCACCCCACGTCGTGCCCCAGTTCGCCAAGGCCCAAGGATACCAACTCGCGAACTTCGTTTCGCAAATTGCGCGAAGGCGCAAGCTACCCTTCGTTTCGAAATCTGGATTCTTAGCAAGAAAGGCGGCGGCCACATCCGAGATATGAGCGTCAATCGGAAGGCCGGCTTCCCTACGGATATGGGCGATTTCGTGCGGGTACAGGCCCAGGTTTGAGAACGGCGCATCCCGGCTACCGCGTCCGATGATCAGCGCCATGCCCTGTTCAGCGTGCGAACTTTCCTCAACCCCTCGCAATATGGGGGGCATCGGTATGATAGCGTCGAAGCTGAACAGCTTGTCTCCAGCATCCGAGTGATCAGCCGGAGCGATGGTAATGACGCGGTCTGCGAAGGCCTGCACGTCATCGGCCGCGCCATGAACGGCACAGGTGGTGGTCACGTGGTTGGGCATCAGATTTCCGATCCGCTTGCGTTGTTGAGAACCGCGTCGATCGAGTTGGCGACCGTATCCATGATGATGCGCGCGAAGTGAGCCTGACCGTTGCGGTTGCAGGGGAACAGTTCAGCCCCGAACCGGCGCAGGTTCTGGGCGCAGGTCGCCAGTTCCTCGCGCGTGCCGGTCGATTCCCGATCGGCGGTCCAGTGCGCGCGATAGTCCGCCTCTGCCTCTGCCAAGCGGGCGTCGGCACTGTCGGCAGCCGATAGGTATCGGTCGAACTCGTTGTGGTCGGGGTGCGCGTTCGGCGCGATGTCCCATGCGCGATCGACGATCGCGTCCGTCAGGTCGAACGGCGGCCGGTTGCCCGCCTGAATGCTGGCTTCGGCATAGGCGGCAAAGTAGCCAGTTTCGAAGAAGAACCGGGCGGGTGTGCGTGACAGCGGTGCTTCGATTGCGTCGAGAATGTCAGTCACTGGTCACCTCGCAGGATCGAGAGGGTCGCGGCGGTGATGGCGAGCAGCAGCAGCGACCCGCACGCGACGATGATGCGCCACAGGCTGGGGCGCTGTAGGATGGGGCGGCGGATCATGCTTCCCCCGTCACGACGCCGAGCGCCGCCGTGTAGGCGATCAGGATCACGATGACCGCGATCGCGAGTGCTATGCGCCGGATCATCTCCGATGCCCTTTCATCGGCTGATTGATCTGGCCCGCCTCGACGTCGATCCCGTGTCCCGCGAGGGCATCGGTCCAGATTTTGCGGACATCTTCCGTGCAGTGCGACAGCGCATCACGCCAATCGGGGGTTCGGCCGTGCAGCATCTGAAAGCGCACCTGATAGAACAGGCTCTGCGCGTTATGCGGCTGATCGGCATCGTGCGTCGAGGCGCACTCCTGACACTTTCCCGGTGCCGCAGGCAGCAGCGTCATCGTGCCGCTTTCGCTGTTGATGGTCACCATGTCGGTCCCTCCAACAGCAGGCGGGCGATGCGAGCGCGCTGGGGGGCGACCGTTACGACGATCGTCGTGAAGGCGATGGCTGCGGCGCTGGCGAACAGCGCATGGCAAGCGACGGCCATCATGCGGCGTCCGCCACGCGCAGGTCGCGCATGATCGGGAAGTGATGGTGAATCACCGGGGGTGCGCCATCGGCGTCGGCGGCGCACAGGATCGCGGCTTCGGCGACGGCGAGCAAGGCGCGGGCGTGCTCGGCGAGGTCGCTCGCGCTGACGATCGACGTGCCGGCCTGATTGCCGTTCTGGTCGAGGTAGCGAAGCGCGAGCGCAGCGTTGGGTACTCCGACGCCCTTCAGTGGGCGCGCGGTCGCATACAGGTCGGTGATGAATGGGGTTTGCATGGCGTCCCTCCAGTGAGGGCATAAACATGCGATCATCGCAACATGGCCGTCAAGCTAAAAGTTGCGATAGTCGCAACGCTCTTGATCCTAACCCATGTTTGTTCCTATCATGTTCTCAACGGTTGAGTCGGGGACGCATGAGTATTCCGGTAACTTGGTATCGAGCTATGTGCTTTGACAGGGCGATTGGGCCGTGGCGGCAGGCATGCTTTCAGGCAATCGATGACCTGATCGCGGAGGGCCTAGGCTCGGTCGATACGCATGGTCGGTTCTTCATCACTGTGCCGGGGGAGATACAGCGGCTAACCGAATGGATGTCGGTCGCGGAGGCCCGACCATGGGTTGAGGAGCGGCGTGAACTAGAACGGGCGCGCAAGCTCACATTCGAGAGGCGCGCCAGATCACGCGGCCGACCACGTGGAAACTGGTGCCGTCGCCGATGATAATCGCTTGGTGCGTCACGTTGGACGAACAAGGCTCCAAACGTGCCGGATCAAGCAGGAACTGCTTAAAGGTTGTTTGACCTTCGCCGTCACCCACAACGTAAAAACGACCTGGATACAAGGCAGTATCGTTTGGATCGACCAAGACAGTCCCGCCGTTCTCGACGACTTTGTCCATTGAGTCGCCGTCCACGACCAGCCCGAAAGTGTGTGGCGGAATGTCTGGATCGGGGGCTGGCATGCTTGCAATTGGGTTCTCGATTGCCTCGCGCCAGCTTCCCGCTGCCACCTGACCGATTATCGGTATCATCGTTGTTACGAAGCCTTCGACTTGGCCGCCGATGCCGAGCCATGCCCGGATTTTCGCCTCTTCGCTGGCTTGGATTGCGCGGATGCCGCTAAAAATTTTTGAGACTGCCGTAGGATCAACGCCAAGCAGGTTCGCTAGATCGACCTGCTTTTTACCGTGTTCCTTGAGCAGTCGCTTCAGATCGTCGGGGTGTAGCGCCTTCATGCGCCCATAGACGACGGTGTTGCGATCCTCGCAATTGCTACCGTCGCAAGATTTCCCTTGCGATAATGTTGCGATCATCGCATGTTTGCCGGCATGCATATGGTCACCCCTGAAGTAGCAGACCGGATTATCGACGCCCTCGACGGTACGACGGCGGTAGGACGGATGCTCAAGCTTCCCCCGTCTACGGTCCACAGCTGGCGGCGGATCGGAATGAAGCCGTCGCACGCCGATCATCTGCGCCTCGCCGCAGAGGTGATTGGGAAGGTCGTCGATTTTTCGAACGGTGCCGTTTCCGAACAGGTGCCGGCATGAACGGCACGCTGCTGATTGCCTTGGCGAGCTTGGCCGTGCCGGTGATCGGGCTGGAGTTCGCTCGCAAGGTTCGAGACTGGCGCGCGCAGCCAAGCCACAGCCCAGTCTGGATTGGCGTCGATTTGGCAAGCGGTGATGGCTTGAGCGTCGTGCATGACGGCAATGGTTACGTTGCCGACACAAGCCACGCACCGGGGAATTTCGAGGATTTTCCCCCATCCGATGGTACAAGTGCGGGAGCGGGCGAATGAGGAAGATCGTCTCGCGTGCGGAGCAAAACTCCGATCTAAAATCGGCAACGGGCGATCTGATCGCCGATGCGGGCGGGCAGGACAAGGCTGCTGAACGTTGCCGGGTCAGTGGCACGCAATTGCAGCGCTACGCTTCGGACACGGTGCAGCATTCCGAATGCTTCATGCCGCTCGACGTGGTGCTGTGTCTGGAGAACAAGGCCAAGCGCCCGTTTGTCACCGAGTATCTGGCGAAGGCGGCCGGTGCGGTGCTGGTGATGGTCCCGCAGGTTCCGGCCGGCAGGGTCGACCTGCTGCAATTGCTGGCATCGCAATCCAAGGAAGCGAGCGACGTGACGGCAGCGATCTGCTCCGCGCTCGCGGACGGGAAGATCGACAGTCGCGAGGGTCACAGGGCGATCGAGGAAATCGACCAGTTGGTGCGCGTGGCGATGCAGATGCGGGCCGAACTGGCGCTAATCGTAGGAGCAGAATGATGGGTAAGCTCTACTTGCCCGCGCGCGTGCCGAACGAAGGCGCGCGGCGTTTGGCAGCGTGGCTTCTGTCGGGTCCGCGCCCGAGGGACTTGCGTGTCCTGCATATGGTCGGTGTCGACCGCTGCCGGATCGATAGGCTGTTGAGGGGGGAACTGACCCCTGAAGGCAGAGAGATGGCAATGCTCGCGGAGAAGTTGGACCTGCCTGGCCCTACGGGTTACTTGGTGTGGCACCTTCCTCCACTCGGCCGTTGGGGCGACCCAGTAGTCGCGATACCGATGCGGGAGGCGGCATGATTGGGTTCGCGCTCCCCTCGCATCGTCCGATCGACGTGCTGGAACCTATGGCCGGCGCGGCCGGGCTGTTCGCGTGTTCGCCCAACGCGCTATCGTCATGGGCGATGGCGTCGGCGGCGGGCGGGCGGTGCATTTATGCCCGTGCGACCCGCGTCGGCGGGTCGCTGGGCGAGCGGGCGCGGTTGCTTTCGATAGCAGGATCGATCCAGATCAATCAGGCACGCAATGCCACGGACGGTTCGGTGTTCGACTTCATCGCCACGCGGACCACAAAACCGTTCACCGTTACCGCGACGCCGATCGACAAAGTGCCGGCGTTCGCGGTCGACTTGCTCGATCTGCTGGAAACGGCCGCCGGCCGTCGCATGAAGTGTCCGACGAATCCGCAATTGGCCGCTGCTCTTGGCGGTGTGCCGGTGCATCGCGTCGGTACGGCGCTTCGGCAATTGCAGGATGCCGGGTTGGTCACCGTCGACGTCAAGCGGACGGGTGACGACGGACAGCGGACCATTCACATCGTCGGTGCAGGGATGACGCTATGCGCAGCGTAAGCGGTGCGACCCTAAGCGGCGAAGTTGATCGCTATTGCCTACGCCTCGGCATTACCAAGGCCGCACTTTCGCGGGCCAGCGGCGTGCCGGCGCAAACGCTGTCCCACCTGTTGCGGTCGACCAAGGCCAAACCGGAGACGGTCGCGGCGATCCGTGGTTTCATCGAAGCAAACCCGGACCGTTTGCCGGACCGAATGCCCACGGCACCGGACCGGGTCGTCGAGCCGTTGCCAGTAAGGGCGACGGCGACGTCGGCAACGGTCGCGATCAAGGCGACACCGGCCGAACTGGTGGCAACGGCGATGTTGGAAACGCCCAGCGACTTGATGCGGCATGTCGCGGTTCGGTGGCCTGCGGTGTGGCAGGCGGTGCTGATGCGGGCGCGTGCCGATGGCAAGCAACCGGGCGCAACACTGTTGGCGATGATCGAACGCGGCTTGGGTATGGAGGTTAGCTGTGGCTGACGCTGCGGATCACGCCGCCGTGTTGAACGACCAGCATTTCGAGCGGAGCCTGCGCGCGGCGCGGGTGTCGGTGCCGGTCGGCGTCGCCGGGGAGTGTGAGGGTTGCGGGGACGATTCGCCGCGGCTGATCGGCGGGCGCTGTGCGCCGTGCCGCGATCGGCGGAGCCGGACGCGATGACCGATCTTTTTCCTGAACCGTCGATCGCGCCACCTTCCCCGGTTGGGCTGGGCGCGGCGATGGCTGGCGGGCGATCGTCCCGGTCGGTGACCGAGCGGCGCGGCAATGATTTTTATCCGACGCCAGAGGCTGTGACACGCGCACTGCTTGCACGCGAGGCGCATTCTCTACGGGCGGCAACCGGCGACGGGGCGGTTTGGGAGCCATGCGGGCGCGGCGGGGCTATCAGCAATCTGTTGGCAGGGGCGGGATATCCGGTCGTGGCAACCGATCTGGTCGCCGATCCGGGGAATGGCGTGCAACAACTCGATCTGCTGTTGGCGCGGCGGCCGCTCGGTCGAGCGGTGGTTACCAACTTTCCGTTTGCGCTCGCCGAACAGATGATCCGGCATTTGTTGGTCGACCTGAACGTCCGGTGGTGCGCTTCGGTGCTGAAGGCCAGTTTCTGGCATGCAGCGGCCCGGACGCCACTGTTCCGCCAGCTGCGCCCGCAGCGGATCTATGCGCTGAACTGGCGGCCCGACTTTATCGACGGCGGTGCGCCAACGATGGAGGTGATGTGGTGTGTGTGGGATCGATCCTGCGCTGCGCTCGGCACGCAATATGACGTGCTGGAGCCGGCGCGGGGCGGCGGCCTGTTTGATCCGCCGTGATCGCAAAGCGCCGGGCGGGTGCCCGTGGCGCGTTGGTGGGCCGCGTTACGAAAGCGCCCGCCGGTAGGTTTTCAGGGGATTCATCGTTGTGAATACGGTGTCGACGCTGTCGCCCATGGGGCAGGCAGCGATAGCTTTTGCGCGCCGGGGCTGGGCGGTTTTCCCCTGCAACGTCCAGAATGGTCGTCCGCTGGTCACCGGCGATAGGGACGAAAACGATAAGGTAATTCCGAACACGGGCGGGCTGCACAAGGCGACCCGCGACGAAGCCCAGATCGAGGCGTGGTGGCGCAAGTGGCCGGTTGCCCAGATCGGGTTGAATGCCGGTGCCAGCGGGCTGCTGCATATCGATTTCGATCCGCGCGTCGACGAGCTGGTCGACGAAGAGACGGGTGAAGTGCTGCGCGTCGAATGGACGGTCGAGCGGCTGAAGGCCGCGTTGACCGTGCAAATGGGGGAGCCGTTGCCGGCAACGCTGGTGTCGTCGACGCCCAGCGGCGGTGAACATCACTGGTTTCGGATGCCGGCGGGCGAGCCGATCGGCAACCGGGGCAACCTTCCGCAGCATGTCGATGTGCGCGGTCATGGCGGCTATGTCATCGCGCCGCCGTCCGAGCGCAAAGGCGATCTGAAGCAAGGCGGAAAAAAGGGTCCAGGTGCCTATCGCTGGGTAACGGGCGACTGGGCGGATGCGGCCGCTGTCGCGCCGCTGCCGGCGGCGCTGGAACGGGTGCTGCGGGAACGCGCGGCCAAGGCCGGGACGGCCAAGGCGAAGCCGGCCGCGCGCGGCCGGCCGGGTGTGCCGGTGGCAGCGGTCGACGTGTCCGACGATATCCGGAAGTATGCGATGGTAGCGGTCGAGGCGGAATGCCGCGACATTCGCACGGCCGGGAGCGGCAACCGTAACGCCCAGCTGAATACCAGCGCGTTCAAGGTGGCGACGCTGGTCGCTGCCGGCGCGATCGATGACGGTTTCGCGCGGACGTGCGTCGAGGCGGCGGCGCGGGACAATCCGGGCAATGACGACGATCGGCAATTGGCGGCGACGATCGAAAGCGGATGGACAGCCGGACTCCAACAACCGCGCGACCTCGAAGAGGTCGCGGCATCATCGCGTTCCCGCCGGGAACGCGGGAACCAGTCGCGCCCCGCGCCGGCTGCCGCGCCGGCCCCTTCCGCCGCCGGGCGGGCAAAAAGCGCACCCTTCCGGGTTGGAAGCGTCGATGACCAGCAATCGCTGGGGGAGGCGGACCGGGCGCGGCTGCGCGCAATCTCTGCCGCGTGGATGCGGCGCCGTCTCCAACATATTGACCGAACCAAGGACGCGGCCACGCGGCTTGCCTTCTCGGTCGGACGGCGTGTCGGAGCCGGGCTGATCGATGAATTCGAAGCGACCGAAGCGCTGTGGGAAGGGTGCGAGACGATCGCCGATGTCCAGCCCGATGATATTGATCAGGCGTTGGGCGACGGCATCGCGCGCGGGTTCGATCCGGGGCCGATCCTGCTGTCGCTGAAATGTGCCGGGTTTCCGATGACCGATTTCGGGATCGCTGAACGGTTCTTCGCCCGGTACGGCGCGGATTACCGGTTCACGACCGCAAAGGGCTGGCTGGGCTGGGACGGACGGCGCTGGAAGGTGCTGGATCAGGAAAAGGATATTGCGCCGGCCGAAGTGGTCGCGGCGGTGTTCGAAACGGTCCGGGCGATCCAGAC
Source organism: Sphingomonas hankookensis (assembly GCF_028551275.1). Classification (NCBI taxonomy): domain Bacteria; kingdom Pseudomonadati; phylum Pseudomonadota; class Alphaproteobacteria; order Sphingomonadales; family Sphingomonadaceae; genus Sphingomonas; species Sphingomonas hankookensis. The sequence goes on along the minus strand of NZ_CP117025.1, from coordinate 3,083,179 downwards.
CGAAGGGCAGTTGGTCCACGATACCGGCGTCCAGTACCAATTGACCGGTTCGGAAAAGCAACAGACGCTGGCGCTGGAAACCGACAACCCGCATGGCCTCGATCACTGGCGGGTCAAGGGCAAGACGTGGGAATTGCATTCCACGATGATGCGGGTGTTCGGGCGGCAAAGCGAGGTTGCCGGCAAGCCGCAGGCCATCGCCAATCTGTCGCGGCGGTGGCTGACGGTGCCGATCGAGCAGTTCGACGTCGACCCGTATGCGATCAACGTGCTGAACGGCACGCTGCGGCTATCGCGGGAGCGGTTGCCGGACGGGACGCGATCGTCGAGCGTCGAACTGTGCCCGCATCGTCGTGACGATCTGAATACCAAGCTGGCGCCGGTCGAATATGACCCGGACGCTGCCAGCCCGGTCTATGACGGGTTCCTAGTCTGGGCGCAGCCCGATGCCGAAATGCGGCGCTATCTGCACCAATGCGCTGGCTATGGTGCCAGCGGCGATACCAGCGAACAGAAGCTGTGGTTCTGGTACGGGCTGGGTGCGAACGGGAAGTCGACGACGATCGACCTGTGGGCGCATGTGCTGGGCGACTATTCGGGCACGATCGGGATCGAGACGTTCCTCGACCAAGGCATCAAGAAACGCGGCGAACAGGCGTCCCCCGATCTGGCGCGACTGGGCGGCGTCCGCATGTTGCGCGCGTCCGAACCGGAGCGCGGGGCGAAGCTGAACGAGGCGCTGATCAAGGCGGCGACGGGCGGCGAGCCGATGGCCGTCCGCGCGCTGCATCGCGGGTTCTTCGACCTCACGCCGCTGTTCAAGTTGTTCATCGGCGGCAATTACCGACCCGACGTGCCCGGCACCGACGAAGGTATATGGCGGCGGCTCAAGCTGGTGATGTGGGATGCCCATGTCGAGGACAAGGATCGCGACGAACAGTTGCCGGCGAAGCTGCGGGCCGAAGCGCCCGGCGTGCTGAACCATATCGTGCGCGGGATGCTCGACTGGCTGGCGAACGGGTTGATCGAACCGAAGGCCGTCGCCGTGGCAACACAGCAGTATCGCGAGGACAGCGACCCGCTGTCCCGGTTCCTGAATCTATGCACCGAACCGGTCGTCGGCAGCCGCATTCAATCATCGGTGCTTTACGAAGTCTTCGTGGCGTGGTCGAAGGCGGCCGGGGAAACCGAATGGAAGCAAAAGGGCTTCTCCAAGGCGATGACCGACAAGGGTCATAAGAAAAAGGCGTCCGATGGCATCCAATGGTTAGACCTGAAACTGATCAAGGCCGTGTCTGACTTCGTCGACGATCAGGGCCGCGTGATCGAGCATGATGCGAATACTGCTCGGTTGCGCCCCCCGGATGACGACGATGACTATCTCGCCCCCTGATGCTTCCGGTTCGGAAGGGTGGCGGAAGGTTCCCGGAAGGGAAAAAGCGCGGATTTGTGCGGGTTCGGAAGGGTCGGAAGGGTGCGCGTGATATTGTGATGTGGGTGCGGGTGCGCGCGCATGTGCGCAAGCGAATATACTCATAAACCCTTCCAATCCTTCCAATCCTTCCATTGTTTTTAGAAAATGGTGTCATTCCAATGACTAAGCTGTCTGACGGACCCGGAAGGGTCGATAACGATCCTTCCGCTGCCGGAAGCTTGCTGTCCTTTGCCGAGGTCGAGGCCCGTTTGGTCGAGGCGGTGCGGGTGTCGTGGCGGCTGCCGGACCGGGAAGCCGGGTGGCAGCGGGTGCGGTCGGCTTGGCCGGAGATCATGCGCGAGGCGGCGGCAGGCGACTATGACGCGCGCGGCGGCGACCTATCCAGTTCGGACGTGAAGCTGCGCACGGCGGCGGCGACGCGCGGCGAGGTCGCGGACATGGAACAGGCGTTCGACTGGCTGCGGGCGGTGGAAGATGACGACCGGCGGTTGGTGGCGCTGGCGATCGGGTGCCTTGCGCGGGGTGACAAGCAGGTGCCATGGCTGCGGCTGCGGCGGCCGATGGGGCTGACGCATGGGGCCGAAGGGCTGCGCAAGCGGTACACGCGGGCACTTGGGCGGGCGTGTCGGCGCGCGAACCAAGGACTTCTGCGGCGGGAGGCTGGTCAAGGGGGTATATCGAACGCATCGCAAATATAGGGTGTCCACATTGGCCGTCCAAATCGGCTATTCACCGTCATGCTGGGACGGGCCTTCGGGTACGGTCCGGCAAGCCCCGCTCGCTGAACCTCGCAACGCCCCGTCTGGCTTCGGTCCGGCGGGGCGTTGCGCGTTGTAGGCCGGGGGGTCGCGGGTCCCTTCCGGGGGGTGCCGACCTCCGGGGTGCTGCGTTGCGCGGGGGTTGGGTGTTCAGGGGCAGTTTGTGATTATGAACTCCGTGAACTGAACCGGTTCACGGGCTTGAACGGGGGCCGGTATGACACTGATGACGAAGGGCGAGTTCGCCTTGCATCGTGGTGTCGGCAAGTCGGCCGTTTCGAACTGGGCGAAAAAGGGTCTGCTGGTGATGGGCGAATGCCCGGAGACCGGTGCGATCAAGGTCGATGTCGAGCGGACCGATGCGCGCATCAATGCGCGGGTCGATCCGATGCGCGGTCGCCCGACCGGTGGCTTGCCGCCGCCGGCGGCGGTCGTCGAGCCAGCAGAGGAAGGGGGTGATCCGCGTCTACCGGTGCGAAGTGCTGCACTGGTGCGTACCGAGCTTGCCGAGGAACAGTTGGTCGAGCGGCGGATGAAGAACGCCCGCGATGCGAAAGAGCTTGCGCCGCGGGTCGAACTGGAGCGGCGGGCGGCGGAAATGGGCCGGGTCGCGCGGGAGCGGATGCACGCCATGTGGCGCGCCATTTCCGAGCGGTTGGCCGCTGAACGCGATGTCCGGGCGATCATGGCACTGGGCATCACCGAAATCGACCGGGTGTTCGCGCAACTGGCTGACGATGTGGAGCGCGGCGCGCTGGTCGCGGACGATGCAACGGCGGAAGAGGCCGCGATCGAGGCGGAAGTCGCGGAGCAACTGGCAGAGGAGTGACCGTGTTCGACTATCAGCGCTTCGGCAGCACCGCTGGCGACGCGCTGCGGGCGAACGTGAAGGCGCTCGACCGGTCGATGGCCGCAGGGCTGCGACCGCCCCGCCGCATGAAGGTGTCGGAATGGGCAAGCGCCAACCGGCGTTTCGCCGATGACGATCCCATACCGGGTCCGTGGCGGCACGAAACCGCACCGGAACTGGTGGAAATCATGGATGCGCTCACGCCGGAGGACCCGTGCGAGGAAGCGTCCATCATCAAGTGCGCCCAGTCGGGCGGTTCGGCATCGGCGGAAAACTGGATCGGGTTCGTATCCGACCTGGCACCGGGGCCGATGCTGTTCGTGCAGGGCACGCTGACCGCCGCGCTGGCATGGGCGGCGGAAAAGTTCTGGCCAATGGTCGAGGCCACGCCGAAGCTTAACCCGGCGCGCGGTGGCACGATCCGGGCGCAGGGCACGGCGGACGGCGACGGGTCGACCAAGGGCAAGATTCGCTTCGCGCGGTCCAACGGCTTCGTGCTACTGGCTGGCGCGACGTCGGCGGCGTCGCTGCGGCAGCGCACCGTCCGCTACGCCGTCGAGGATGACCTCGACCAGTATCCGGACGATGTCGAGGGCCAAGGGTCGCCGGAGACGATGGTCGACCAGCGCCTGAAGGTCTGGAAACGGCAGGGGTTATCGAAGCGGCTGAAGATCAGCACGCCGCTGATCAAGGGTACGAGCAAGATCGGGCGGGCCTATGCCGCGTCCGATCGTCGCCGCTTCTACCTGAAGTGCCCGGAGTGCGGCAGCCGCTTCGTTCCCGAATGGGGCGACATTCATTGGCCGGACGGCGCGCCCGAACAGGCGCACCTGATCCCGCCATGCTGCGGTTTCGACCATGTCGAGCATTGGCAGAAGGGCGGCATGAAGCTGCCCGATGGCTGGCTGTCCGATGAGATCGAGGGCGAGAAGGTCGCCCGCGTATTGACCGAGGAAGAATTTCAGGCTGCCCGTGGGCGGATGCCGGCCAGTGTGAAGCGAGGCTTCCATCTGACCGGCATCATTTCGTCGTTCCAGACCTGGGCTGATATGGCCGTGGAGTTCGTCGCGTCGCTGGGCGACCTGAACAAGATGAAGGCATGGACCAATCTGGTTCATGGTTTCGAGTTCGAGTTGAAGGGCGGCACCCCCGACTATGAGAAACTGCGCGACCTGCGCGAGCAGGGTTGGGGCATCCGGCATGTAGCGATGCTGCCGGTCGGCGTGTTGGTCGTGACGCTCGGCATCGACGTGCAGGGCGACGGGGTTTACGTCGAACTGGTCGGATGGGGGCCGAACGCGGAAAGCTGGACGCTGGACGCCCGGTTCATTCCCGGCGCGACGGACGTGAAGGGTGAAGGGGCTTGGGTCGACCTCGACCAATATGCCCGTCGCCAGATGGTCTATCCCGGCGGGCGCAGCTACCCGATCGATCAGGTCTGCTGCGATGCCGGGTACAATACCGAGGCAGCGGAAGCATTCTGCCGGTCGCATCCGAACCGCCTGGCGGTATTCGGTCGTGCAGGTTGGTCGCTGCCCATTCTGGGGCGCGGCGAAAACCTTCGCTACGAGCAGCAGGGACGGAAGGCCGGGCAGGCCAGCAAGCGGGCCGAGGACAAGGCGTACATCGTCGGCACGTTCGGCATCAAACTGTCGTGGTACGGGTTCCTCCGTACCACGCTGAAAGCTGCCGATGATGAGTGCGACGGACTGATTTCAAACGCGCGCGGGCGGGTGCATTTCAACGTAGACCTGCCTGATGACTATTTCGAGCAGGTGACGGCGGAAACGATTGTTACCGAGACGGTCAACGGGATGCCGCGGCGGACATGGAAACCGCTGGCCGGTCGCCAGAACCACTGGCTCGATTGCCGGGTCTATAACACCGCTGCCCATGAAAAGCTGATGCTTGACACGCTGACGGAAGCGGACTGGGCGGCGCTTCGCGCCGAACGATACGCACCGAAAGATGGGGCACAGCCCGGCCTGTTCGACGGGCCGATCGCCGTGCCTGCCACCCCTGTCCAGCCCAAAGCCGGACCAGAAAATCTGCAACGCATGTCAACCTTTATCGACGCCGGGAGCGACTATCTGTGAGCACGCCTGCCGAACGCATCGCCAAGCTGGAGGACGCGCTGGGCAACGGCGTCCTGACGATCGAGAGCGATGGTGAGCGCATCACCTATCGATCCACGTCCGACCTGATGGAGGCCATCCGGTACAATCGGGGGCTGCTGGCGCAGGGTGGTGGCGGCGTTGCGCGGCCGGCCAGCACCGTCGCCGTGTACGATCCGCGCTGAGCCATGGGCTTCGGTGACTGGTTGGATGGCGCAATTGCGCCAATCGCGCCGCGCTGGGCGTCGGGTCGGGCAGAGGCGCGCGCGCGTTTTGCGGCGGCACAGGCTGCCGGCGAGGGTATTCGCGCGTATGATGCTGCCGCGCGCGACCGGCGGACGCGAGGCTGGGACCGGACGGCGTCGTCGGCCAATGCCGAGAACCAGCGCGCCCGGGCGCTGTTGATGTGGGCGGGCCATGATCTGGTCCGCAACAACAAATATGCCGCCGCCGCCGTCCGCCAGCTGGTCGCCACGATCTGGGGCGACGGTATCGCGGTCCAGATCACCCATCCGGTAAAACGCATACGGGACCGCGCGCAGTCCGAATGGGACCGGTGGGCGGAATCGCGGGTCGATGGTTTCGGCGACTGGTACGGCCATGGCAAGGTCAGCGTTCGCGAGATGATCGTCGGCGGCGAAAGCCTGTCGTTCTGGCTGCCCGATGACGGTGGTCCGGACGGGCAGGTGATCGGACTGGAAGGCGCGCACCTCGACATGGGGCGCAGCGCGCCGTTGCGGTCCGGCGGACGGATCGTGCAGGGCGTCGAGTTCGCCGGATTGCAGCGTGTGGCCTACTGGATTTTCGACGAGCATCCGAACGACATCGTCGGTCCGGGAACGCCGTCGCGGCGGATCGACGTGGGTCAGATCGACCACCTGTTCGAGCGCTTGCGGCACAAGCAGACGCGGGGTGTGTCGTGGCTGGGCGCTGTCGCGATGACCCTGCGCGACATCGGCGACATCGAGGACGCCAAGCGGCTCCAAGAAAAGGTGCAATCGTGCCTGGCGCTGATCGTACAGCCCGGCGAGGACATGGGTGGCACGTCGCCGCTGGGACAGCAAGCCGCCGATCCGATGGGGGGTGCAGGCCGTCCGCTGGAGGAAACGTTGCGCCCCGGCATGATCGCGCGGTTGGGTCGGGGTGAAACCGCATCAGTGGTAAATCCCACGCCCTCGGCATCCACCGTCGATTTCATCCGGCAGCAGGTCGCTGCCGTGTCGGCGAACATGGTGCCGTATCACCTGATGACCGGCGACGTGAGTCAGGCCAATTATTCGGGGCTGCGCGCCGCGATGAACGGCAGCTATTCGCTGGTCGACGACTGGCAACAGAACGAAGTCATTCCGTTGCTGGTCAAGCCGGCCGTGCGTCGTCGCATGAAGCGCCTGGCGCTGGAGGCACGCGATCCGCGGTTCGAACAGGTCGGCATGACATTTGCCCTGCCGATCCGTCGCATGGTCGATCCGGTCAAGGATCTGATGGGCGAGATCATGGAGATGCGCGCGGGATTGAAGCTGCTGGAAACCGGCCTCGCCGAACGCGGCATCAACGCCGAAGAACACGTCGCCCGCTTGAAGTCGATGAACGACACGATCGATCGCCTGGGCCTCGCGCTCGACATTGATCCGCGCCGGGTGACCGATTCCGGCGTCCTGCAAACAGCCGCAGGCTTTCTGGCCCCTCGGGAGTAAATAGGAATGACGAAGTCGAACGCCGCCGTCCCGGGCTTGCTCGGGGCGGCACATCTGCATGTCCACGGCGATGGTACGCGCACCCCGGCAATCGTGACGCCGCCTGCGACGTTGCCCGCCGGACAGCGCCTTGCCGTCGCGGAAGGATATGACGCGGCGGCACGTACCGTCGAACTCACCACAGCGACCGAAACGCCGGTCCTGATGCCAGGCTGGGCCGTGGGTCTGAGCGACTGCGAGGTCTATTACGAAATCCTCGATTGCTCGCCCGCTGCCGTGGACCTGTCGCAGGTCGCCGATGGCAACGTGCCGGTGCTCGACACGCACAACCGCTGGAATCTGCGCGATCGTCTGGGCACGATCCGGCAGGCACGGATCGAGGCGCGCGAAGTCGTGACTGTCGCTGCCTTCGGCCAGTCGGATGAGGCGCGTGCCGTTGAGGCCAACTTCGCGGCAGGTACGCCGCCCAAGGTCAGCGTCGGATACCGGCGGCGCCAGATGGTGCTGGCGGGGATGGAAGGTGACATCCCGATCTATCGCGTCGTCAGGTGGACGCTGACCGAAGTCTCGCTCGTTTCCATTGCAGCCGATCCCAAGGCGGGGGTCCGATCGGCGCAGCCCTATCAGGCCCCCGCAATCACCACGGAGCAACACATGACGCTTTCCAGCACGTCCGGCGCAACCGCGTCGGGGATCGTCGCCCCGCCGCTGGCGGCGGCGAATGCGAGCCGCAGTTTCATCGAATCGATCGGTACGCGCGGCCCCGCGCCGCAGGCCGGACATGGGCAGCAGCAGGCACCGGCCCAGCCCGCGCCCGTCGCGCCGGCCCCCGCTGCCACCACCGAACTTTCTGCCGCGCCCGCGCCGACCGCGCCCCTGGCAGTGCCGGTCGCGACCCTGCCGGCAACGACGACCGAAGGCGGTCGTTCGGCGGCGGTCGAGCGGTTCACCGTTTCAGGCGCGCTGGGGTTCCTTGAGGTGGCGCGTTCGTTCGGAGAGACGATCGCGACGCGCGCACAGGAGCTGATTGACCAGAACGATCGCGGCGAGATCAGTTCGGGTGCGGCATGGGACGCCATGCGGATCGCCGCGCGCGATGCGCAGCGGGCCGCAGCCGGTGGCGTGGCGACCGGCGGCCGGTCGATCGACGTGACGAACGACGAACGGGACCGTTTCGTGGCCGGTGCGGTCAACTCGATCATCCAGCGCGCCGGCATGACGGGCATGGTCTCCGAAGCGGCCCGAGCCGCCGGGGCGACCATCGATCTCGATCCCGGCCAGTATCGCGGCGTGCGCAACGCCGATCTGGCCCGGATCGTCATCGAGCGGTCGGGCGAACGCGTACAGGGGCATGACCCCGACCTGCATGTCCGGCAGGCGATCGGTATGCGGACCGGGCCGTTCCAGTCGACCAGCGACTTCGCGGTCATCATGGACACGGCGCTGAACCGCATCCTTCAGGCGGCCTATGCGACGCAGGAGGACACCTGGCGCGAATTCTGCGCGGTGACGTCGGTCAACGACTTCCGCGACAACGAATTCCTGCGGGTCGGGGCGTTCGGTGGCCTCGACGTGATCCCCGAGAACGGGGAGATCAAGAACGGGACGATCCCGGACGGCGAAAAGGAACGGCTGCGCGCGCGTGAGCATGGCAAGATCTTCGGCCTGTCGCGTGCCGCGATCGTCAACGACGATCTGGGCGTGTTCAGCAACATGGCGGTGAAGCTGGGCCGCGGCGCGAAGATCCAGATCGAGAAGGACGTCTATGCGCTGCTGGCGCTGAACAATGGCCTTGGCCCCAAGATGGCCGATGGCAAGACGCTGTTCCATGCGGATCACAAGAACATCGTTGCGGCGGGCGGGCCAATCTCGATCGGTCAGTTCGAGGCGATGGACCTGCTGTTCGGCGATCAAGTCGACGTTTCGGGCGACGAAGTGCTCGACCTTCGCCTGCATACGCTGCTGGTGCCGCGCGCTGATCGCGGCAAGGCGCTGATCGCGAACAACGCCGAATATGACAACGACGGCGGCGGCAAGTTCCAGTTGCCGAACCGGGTCCGCGGCCTCTTCAACGCGATCGTCGCGACGAACCGCCTGCGCGATACGCGCCGGTACGGGTTCGCCGACCCGAGCGTCAATCCGACGCTGATGGTCGCGTTCCTGAACGGCGTGCAGGAACCGCGCGTCGAGAGTCAGGACGGGTGGCGCACCACCGGGACCGAATGGCGCGTCCTGTTCGATTACGGCGTCGGTGCGGTCGATTGGCGGACCGCCGCCACGGACGCCGGCAAGTAACAGCGCGTCTCATCACCATCATCTTGAACGTTGGCGGCAGGGCCGCCGACGCGGAGGACTATCATGAACAATTTCATCCAACCGGGTAAGACGCTGGACTTCGTCGCCCCTGCCGGCGGGGTCGTGTCCGGTCAGGCGCAGCTGCGCGGCACCGTGCTGCATGTTCCCGGTGCCAGCGCCAAGGAAGGCGAGACGTATGCCGGCACCATCGAAGGTGTCTTCGAACTGCCCTGCGCCACCGGTACGGCGTGGGAGACGACCGTGACGGTGCTGTACTGGGATGCGGCCAACAAGCGCGTCACGCCGACCGCGAACGGTAACACCAAGATCGGGTTCGCCGCAGCCCCGAAGCTGGCCGCCGCTGCCAGCGGCAATGTCTGCCTGCTACCGCTGGTCTGACGCCGATGTCCTTCGCCGAATATCATCGGGACCTGACCGATCAGGCGTTCGTGACGTTCGGCGAAGATGCCGTCTGGCCGGGTATCGACAAGCCGGTCCGGGTCCGTACCGCGTCGGTCGATGCCGAGCAGCGGTTCGGCAATACGCTGGTGACCCGTCCGGCGATGGTGGTGACGGTCCGCAGCTGGGAGGTGGCGGCACCGGCGAAGGGTGACCGCATCACCTTGGCATCGGGTATCGACTATCAGGTCAGCGATCGGCCGCTGCGCGATCGACGCGGCGTCTGGCGCTGTCCGGTGGTGGCGGCATGAGGCTGAGCATCAGCGCAAAGGGCTTCCCCGAGCTAGAGCGCAAGCTGGCGCGCATCTTCAAAGCGTTCACAGCGGATACCGTCCAGGCGGCTTTAACCGCAGGGGCGGAAGAGATCGCGCAGGAAGCGCGCCGGCTCGCCCCCGTCGCTACCGGCGCGTTGCGCGACAGCATTCAGGTCATGTCGAGCCGTGAGGACATGCAGTCCTATGTAAAGTCGCGGGCGGGCGAGAGAATCGTCTATATCGGGTCGGTCGGGTCCGATCCGGACGGCGACGTATATTATGCGCGCTATATTGAATATGGCACTGCACGAACCGCCGCGCACCCCTTCCTGCGGCCAGCCCTTGCCGCCAAGGGTGACGTTGCCGGACAGGTGACGGTGCGTCATTTCCAGAAAGCCTTTCTGGAAGCGGCGAAATGATGATCGAGGATGCCATCGCGCAGCGGGTGCTAGCCGCTACGCCGATCGTGGCACTGATCGGCGACGCATTCACATGGGGCGCGCGGTTGCCGGCGTTGCCGGCGCTGCAAGCCAGTATCGTGGCCGATACCCGCCCAGAGCGCTTCGGCGGACCGGTTTTGCTGCGAGAAACCATCGTACAATTCGACGCGTGGGCGGACGATGCCGCCGTTGGTCGCGCCCTTCGCGAAGCGGTGATCGCGGCGCTTACCCCGGCTGCAGTGGTCGGCGAGATCGCCTTTCGACGGGGTTTCGTCGTCGCGATCCGCGCCAGCGGGCTGTTGACGCGCGAAGAACGGGCGATCGACCCGGAGCTGTCGCGACAGTCGATCGACATCAAGTTCTGGCACCTCGTCCAGTAGGAGACATGACAATGCGAATTTCTGTGACGACGGCCTTCGTCGATCGGGAGGCCTTGGCCAAAAACCCCGACGATCCCGAGGCCGCGAACGTCCCGGTCGGCAAGACGATGACCGTCACTGCCGATCGCGGACGCGAACTGATCGACCTTGGCGTTGCTCAAGAGGTCGATGCGACCGCCGCCCCTTCGCCCACTGCATGACGCGCCCAGCGCACTAGGAGACAATCATGGCTGCAACCAACGCCGCGACCGACATCGGTTTCGCGACCCTTTTCGGCAAGGTCGTCGCGAACGTCTTTACCGCCTTCGCCGAAATCACCGACATGACCCCGCCGGGGATTTCGCGCGACAGTGTCGACTTCACCCATTTCGGTAGCCCCGACTTTTTCCGCGAGTTCAAGCCGGGGATCGGCGACGGCGGCGAAGTGTCGATTACCTACAACCTGGTTCCGGGCCTGCTGGACGATGCGGCAATCGGCGCGCATTTCGATTCGCGCGCCGTCGAGACGTGGCGGTTCGTGTTCCCGAACGGGGCGAAGCTGGAGTTTCGCGGCTTCGCCACCGGCCATGAGCGGGCCACGCCCATGGATGACAAGATGACCGGTTCGGCGACCTTCAAGGTCACCGGCAAGCCTGTCATGACGCCGGCAGCCTGATCGTGACCGCTCGTAACCCATTGCGGGGCCAGCTGGCGTTCACGGTCGGCGAAACCGCCTTCACCTTCGCCTTCACGACCAACGCCTTATGTGAGGTCGAAGAGGCGTTTCAACTCGACGACATCACGGGGCTGGAGGCGGTGCTGAACGGCAAGCCGTCGCTTCGCACCATCCGCACCCTGTTCCGCATCGGTCTGACCGACTGCCATCCTGATATGACCGACCGCGAGGCCGGCACGATCATGGAGGCGGTCGGCGGCCTCGAACCGTCGCTGGAGCTGATTATGCTGGCGGTGCAACAGGCGTTCCCGGAGGCGGCCCCGGCGGGCGCTGGAAACCCTCGCCGGCCGCCGAGGGGCGGCCGTGGGACTGGGCGGAACTCCATGTCGACTGGTGTTCAACCGGGCGCTGCATAGAGCAATATTGGCGGCTGACGCCGCGCGAGATTGCTCGGGTGTTCGCGGGGGAGGCCAAGGCCGCCGCCGCCCGCCATGATGCCGCGATGCAGGCGGCATGGACCAATGCCGCCTGCGGGCGGGCCAAGAAACTGCCGAAACTCGACTCCCTGCTGTCCGATCGGCCAGCAAAGCGACGGCGCACGCCGTGGCAGACGATGCTGGCGACCGCGACGATGTGGGCTGCCAGCGTCGGCGAGGTTCGGGATCGGCCGGATTGATATTGCCGCGCGGGGTGGCGGCGATACAGAATGTAGCCCTGGATAAGGGGGAATTATGCGATTCGCTTTTTTGCTCGGTACGGTTGTTGCGTTAACGGTGGCTAGTTCCGCTCAAGCGGCCGATCAGTTCGACCTAGCTTGCGACGGAACGCGAAAAGCGAAGTCAGATGGTGAGGCTGTTCCTCACAAATTTGGTTTCCGCATTGATTTGCAAAATAAGGTTTGGTGCTGGGATCATTGCGAAGTGACATTCCCAATCGCGGAGGTTTTACCTGATCGTATCATCTTCACACGTGAAGATGATGACAGCTATCAACGGCGGCGACACATAGAAAGCTGGGTTAGTCGGCGTGATGGCAAATTTGAATCTATCATGATAATAGTTCGGCCTTTTCCTACGTTCGTGGAAACTAAGGGAACATGCACGGTAAAGCCTTTTACGGGTTTTCCGAAGGCGATGTTTTAAGTCCTAGCTCTACTAACCTTCGGATTGCTTCGGCGCGTGAGGGCAAATCAGTCTGATTGCGCCTCCACCCGTCGAGTTCGCGGACCCAAGTCGGCGAAGCGCGCATCTCAAATCGAACGGATAGGGGTTCTACGTCAGTCATAGGGTGTACGTAACAGACATTGACGGCAACGGCAATGTTACGTACGTAGTGGGGCAACCGGGTCGGCAGTGTGCTGCTGCCGACCCGGTCTAACCAATCGCACGGAGCGACCCATGCAACAGGCTGATACGGCGGGTAGCACCCGCAACACCAAAGCGTCACCGGGAAATCGTGGTGAACATTCCACCCTGAACCTGAAATTGGACCTGACGATCGGCGTTCCGCTGATCGCGCGCCAACTGACGCTCGACACTGCGGGCCGGATGAGTGAAATCGACGGACGCATTGAAAACCTAAAAGCGTTCCTGTCGCTGGTGATCGGTTCGGATGACCTTGACGATACCGCGACGATGGCGATGGGCCATATCTGGCAGTCGTTGGACGATATGCGCGTGCTGACCTCCAGCATGGCCAGTGCGGAGCAAACGGCATGAGTGCGGTGGCATTGCAAAGCTTCGGCTTCGGTGAGCAACTGGTGCGGGCAACCGATCGGGGTGGCATGATCTGGCTGGTCGCCAAGGATGTGTGCGCGGCGCTCAACATCGCCAATCACCACGATGCGGTGGCGAAGCTGGACGAGGATGAGAAATCGGGGGTCGCTTTAACCGACCCCCACGGTCGCGAGCAAAATACGACGATCATCAGCGAGGGCGGTGCCTACACATTGGTCCTGCGGTGCCGCGATGCGATGAAGCCGGGCAGCGTCGCCCATCGGTTCCGCAAATGGCTGACGAACGAAGTCCTGCCGGCGATCCGTACGACGGGGCGGTATGATGGCGGCGTGGAGATCGTCACGGACGCGCCGGAGCCGCTGGCGGATGAAACCGAGCGGTTGCGGTTGCAACTGGGGCTGGTCCGCGAAGCGCGGATCGCGTTCGGGACGCGCGGAGCGCGGCGGGCGTGGGCGATAGCGGGGTTGCCCGATCTGGGGTTGGCCGAAGCGTCGCCGATCCTGTCGGGGGCGGTCGCGGTGATAGGAAAGCTGCATCAGTCGGTCGCGGACTGGCTGGACAACCGGACCGAAGCCGCGCCGGGGCATCGCGTGCCGAGCATGGTGCTGTACCACGACTATCTCGACTGGGCGAAACGCGAGGGTGTGAGCCGGAATGATGTGGTGTCGTTGAGTGCTTTCGGGCGGGTGTTGTCCAATTGCGGCATCGGGGCGATCCGATCGAACGTGATGCATCGCATCGGATTACGATTGATCGATTGAGGCGGCGAAAGCCGAAACGGAAACCAGCAGGGCGTCGCGATGGCGGCGCCCTTTTTCATGGAGACGCGGTGTGCAAGCTGTGGTGGGCGCGGCCCGCGTCGTTTTCGGCGCGGATACGTCGGAGTTCGATGCCAAGGCCAAGGGCGTCGAGGGTGTGCTGGGCCGGCTTGTCGAGACGTTTCGCGATGTCGAGAAGCGGTTGAAGCAAGTCGGGTTGGCCGCCACGGTCGGGATCACCGTGCCGTTCGCCGGCATGGTTGCGACGATCGACAAGGGCGCTGGTCAGTTCGAAGCGGCAATGAACCGGGTGTCGGCAGCGTTGCCGAAAGCCACTACGGCGGAACTGGACGCGCTTGGCAAGGCTGCGCGGCGTCTCGGGCCGGCGGTCGGCAAGGGGGCGACGGAAGCGGCGGATGCCGTCGATTCGCTGGCGCGGGCGGGCCTTAACGCCAGCGACATTCTTGGCGGCGCACTGGCCGCGACCTTGAAGTTGGCGACCGCTGGCAAAGCCGAGGCGGCCGACGCCGCCGGGTTGGTCACGGACGTGATGGGGCAGTTCGGTAAGACAGCGGCTGATCTGCCAGCCGTGATGACGCAGGTTGTCGGGGCGCTGGACGCGACGAAGATGGAGTTCGACGACTTCCGTCTGGCGGTTGGTCAAGGTGGCGCTATCGCGGCGGCGTCGGGTATCGACTTTCTCGACTTCGCGACGACGATCGCCGCCACGTCGACCCAGTTCGCCAGCGGGGCCGACGCCGGGACCAGCTACAAGACGTTCCTTCAGGCGCTGACGCCAAACAGCAAGGCAGCGCAGCGGGCGATGACCAGCCTTGGTATCTCATTCTACGACGCGACCGGCAAAATCAAACCAATGGCGGAGCAAGCGGAGATGCTGCGGCAGTCCGTCGCAGGTTTGAGTGAAAAAGATCGTGCGGAAAAGATGGAGGAGATTTTCGGCGCGGACGCATTCCGTACCGCGATCGGGCTGATGAACCAAGGCCGGGAGGGATACGAAAAGTTCCGGGAAGCCGTCGAGACAGGCGATGTCGATGCGAAGATCGCCAAAGCGATGGAGGGCACCGAACAAGCGGGCAAGAACATCGCCAACGCATGGGAGGAAGTGAAGATTGCGTTCGGCGTCGATACCGGGCTGATCGACATCATCGCCCGGATCAAGAACGGGTTCGCCAGTCTGCTGACCAGCATAGCGAACCTGCCGGTCGGCGTTCGGCAGGCGGGCATCGCCATTGCGGCACTGGGCGCGGCGATCGGGCCGTTGATCTGGGCCGTTGCCCATGTCGGCGCGGCGATCGTCGCCAACTTCGCCGCCGCAAAGTTCGGCGTCATCGGCCGCGTGCTGGGGCTGCTGATTTCGCCCGTGTCGACCGTGATCGGCCTGCTGGGCGAATATGGCCTGTCGCGTGTTCTGACCATGCTGGCGTCGCGCCTGCTGGCGATCACCGGGCCGGTAGGCTGGGCCATCGGCGCTATCCTGCTGTTCAAGGATAACATCGTCGCGGGGTTGCGTGCCGTGTGGGCGGAACTGACGGCGACGCTGGGGCCGCCGCTCGCCGCGATCATGGAGAAGGTGCAGGGCATTTTCGCCAAGCTGTCCGGCGGATCGATCGGCAGCGCGATCGGCGGCCTGATGGATATGCTGGGCGCATTGAAGGACTTTATCGGCAACGGCCTGACCGCCGGCATTCTGGTCGCCGGGGAAATCATTGAACGGGTGCTAGGGGTGATCGTCGCGGCGATCGGCGGGCTGGTCGACGTGGTCAGCGGCGTCGTCGATGTCATCAGCGCGTTGTTGCAGGGCGACTTTGCCGGCGCGTGGGAAGCGGTGCGTGGCATCGTTGAATCGGTCATCGACGCCGTGGTCGACATGGTGGCAGCGCTGGTCCCGGAACTGGGGTCCGAACTGCAACAGGTTTACGCACTGGCGAAACAATGGCTGGCGGACGGCTTCACGTCGATTGCCGGTTGGGTCGGCAACGCGGTCGCGTCGATGGTCAGCTATGTCGCCAGCGCCTTTCCCGGCGTCGTTGCTGCGGCCAAGTCGGTCTATGCCGGCGTAAAAGGCTGGCTGGTCGACAATTTCGCGGGCGTCGTTGCGTGGGTGCGCGGAGCGGTCAAGGAAATCGTCGGGTGGTACAACTGGATGGCAAAGGCCATCGGCCTCGACGCCGCGACCGCCAATGCCGGGCCGGAAGCCGGTAAGCCGGCCGCGCCAGTCGAACCCAAAGCGCCGCCGCCTCCCGCCGCGCCGCCGCGCATGGCCGCGCCCGGCGGTGACGACGACAAGAAAAAGAAGGCCGCAGGCGGCGCTGGACGTACCGCCAAGCCCAAGGAGCGCGATGCGGCAGAGGATGCCGCCGATCGTGCCCGGATCGCGTCACAGAACGCCCTGGAGGCCGCCCGCTTGCGTGGCGACCGCGATGCCGAGGACGCGTTGCGGCGGCAGCTGGACCTTGAACAGCAAATCGAGGCGTACAAGCGCACCGGCTTGTCGGTTGCGGCCGCCACGGCGGCGGCGACCCGCGACATAGCCGCGCTCGACGCAGCGCGGCGTGACGGGATGGCGCGCGAACTGGCGCTCGACGATGCTGGTCATAAGCTGGACCTCGCGAAAATCAGCGGCAACCGGTCGCTGATCGAGACGCTGGAGCGGCAGGACGAAATTGCCGGGCGCATCCGTGCATTCCAGCGGAAAGGGCTGTCGCTGGTCGAGGCGACGTTGCGCGCCGGGCGGCAGCAACTGGAGGTCGACGAAGCACGGGCCGGGGTTCGTGCGCGACTGCTGGCGGACGAAGCGCAGGACCGCGCCTTGGAACTGGCCCGGCTACGCGGCGACAGCGAGGCGGACCAACGCGCGTTGCAGCGTGACGTCGATATTCGGAAGCGCGCCCGCGAGATTGAGGCGCGGGACGGTCTGGCGGCCGGGCAAGGCGTCGACGCGGCGACCGCCGAATGGTCGGAAGCCGATCGCGCGCGGCAGACGGGCGAGTTCCGCGCGGTGTTCAAGGACGGGTTGCAGGCGGCGATGTCGGGCGACCTGAAAGGCTTCATCTCGAACTGGTGGAAAGAGCGGGTAGCGAAGGGCATGGAGGACGCATTGAACAGTCTCGCCGCGCTGGCGCAAAAGCTATTCTCCGCGATCGGCGGGGGCGGCTCCGGTAAAGGGTTCTTTTCCGCGATCGGCGCGGCGCTTGGCTTGGCGGGCAAGAGTGGCAGCGGATCGTCGGCGGCCGCGAAGCTGCCCGGTTTCCGCGACGGCGGTTCGTTCCGCGTCGCGGGTCGGTCCGGTATCGACGCGAACCTTGTCGCCTTCCGTGCCACGCGCGGCGAAATGGTCGACATCCGCCACGGCAACGACAACGGTCCATCGAACGGCCCGGCGGTCGTCGAACTGCGGGTCGGTGCCGGCGAGGTGTTCGACGCCCGCGTCGCGGCGGTCAGCGGCGATGTGCAGGTGAAAACCGCCCGATCCACCAACGAACGCGCTGCCATGGCGGCGCGGCAGAACCTGAACGGCTGATGCTGACACTTCCTGAATGGCCCGCGCCGAACGGCGCCACGGTGACGGCTGTCGATCGCGGCGGCGTGCTGCGCGGCGCGTCGGCGCTGCGCGTCAACCGTCTGGGCAACCATTACCGGCTGTCCGTCACCTATCCACCGATGAACGACAGGGAACGCGCCCGCGTGTTCGTGTCGCGGCTGATCCGCGCGAAGCGGCAGGGGCTGCGGCTGCCCTATCCGCTGCTGGATGTCGACCAGAGCCAATGCGGGTGGGGCGCGGTCGTCGACGGGGCCGGACAAAGCGGCGCGTACCTGTCGCTTCGCGGACTGACCCCGACCGCTGTCATCCGGGAGGGCTTTTGGATGTCGATCGAGGACGCGGACGGCCAGCACTATCTGCACAACGTCGGCGGCGAAGTGCTGGTCGGCGCGGACGGCCGGGCGACGGTGTCGGTCGCGGATACGCTGCTGCGGCGTGACTTTGCCGATGGCGCTGCCGTCCACCTGGTCAAACCAATGATCGAAGGACTGGTGGAGGGTGACGATGCCAGCTGGGAACTGGCGGTCGACCAGAATCTGTCGATCGCCTTCCTGATCGAGGAGGCGGCATGAAGCGCGTTACCTTGTGCGGGATGCTCTTGATGGAGCTTCCGGGCCAGACGGTCGCTTTGTGTGACGGCGGGTTCGTGCCGTGGGACGGGCAAACCTATCGCTCTGCGCATCCGGTGTTCGGCACGGTCGCGGCGTTCGAATCGCTGACCGAAGGCGTGGGCGACGAAGCCCCGGCCGGCAAGGTAACGTTCCTGCCGCCCAGCCTCGCCGCCGCCGTGCAGCTGTCGCGGCCGGGCTATCAGGGTGCGCGGTTGCGGCTGTGGATCGCGGAAATCGACGAAGCGACCGGCCGCCCGATCGGCCAGCCCGACCAGATGGCCGATTGGCAGACGGACAAGACGGTCCTTCGGCGTTCGACCGGTATGCGCGCGCTCGACCTGGTGTGCGTCACCCGGTCGCAACGGCTGATGATCCGCAACGACGGCAACGCGCTGTCGACCGCCGCGCATCAGCGGATCTATCCCGGCGAGCGCGGGCACGACAATGCGGTCGGCATGGAGGTCGAGGTGGCGTGGGGCGTCGCGTCGCCGCCGCGCGGGGTGCAGTCGGTATGACGCCGCACGATCGCGCCGTCGCGACCGCCGCCGTTGTCGCCAAGTTCCGCGCGCGCCCGTTTGGCTGGAACCGGCCGGCGACCTGCATCCACCTCGCCCGCGCCCAGATGCGAGCGCTGGGGCATCGGCCGCCGTCGCTTCCCCGCTTTACCAGCCCGATCGGCGCGGCGCGCGCGTTGCGCGACGCCGGCTTTGCCGACCTGACCGCGCTGCTGGACAGCCTGTTGCCCCGGATCGCGCCGGGCGAAATGTGGGTCGGCGACCTTGCGCTGATGGAGGGTGACGGCACCTTCGACGCGATCGTCGTGTCGCAGGAATGGGGCGCGCGGATGGTCGCGGGTTACCATGGCGATCATCTCGACGAAGGCGTCGTCAATATCGAAGGTCATGCCTTCAAGGCGGCGTGGCGGCTATGAGCGGTGTGTCGAAATTCGTCGGCACCGTCGCCGGCATCGTGTCCGTCGTCGCAACCGTAGTAGGCGCGGCTCCGGTGGCTGCCGTCGCGGCCGGGGTTGCCGCCGCTGCCAATGTCGGGGCAGCGCTGACCGCGAAGAAGCCGGCGGCGCAGACCGGGTCCGTCAACAAGACGACCATCGGCGCGAACCAGCCCAAGCCGTATCTGATCGGCGAAACCTATTATGGCGGCAACCGTCGCCATCAGACGGGATATGGTGGCAGGGTCGGCGGGGTCGAAAACCCCTATCTGCTGATCGTCGACGCCTATTCCGGCGCGGGGCCGGTCGAAGGCTTTGTCAGCGCGTGCATGGACTATGTGCCGGTCCCGCTCGCCGGCAACGCCGCGACCGGGTACGCGGCCAATCACCTCTACGTCTATTGGCAGCTGGGGCAGATGCCCGAAGCGGCGGCGCTGCCGGCGCACTGGGGCAACGCGCCGGGCTGGGGGGCGGATTATCGCCTGTCGAGCTATGCCGCGATAAGCTGGAACCTCCGGTTCGACGAGGACGGCAAGCGGTTCGCCGCCGGGGTGCCGGCGCTGGGCGCGATCTGGCGCGGGGTGAAATGCTATGACCCGCGCAGGGATTCGACGTTTCCCGGCGGGTCCGGTCCGCATCGCTGGGCCGATCCTGCCGACACGGCCGCGTTCGATGCGGCGCGGGCGACGTGGGAATGGTCCCGCTGCCCCGGCCTCCATGCCCTGCACTATGCGCTGGGGCGGTGGGAGCGTGACCCGCGCGTGCCGGGGTCGGTGTACCGCAAGACGTTCGGCATCGGGATGCAGCCGGACGGCATTCGGTTCGCCGATTTCGCGGCGCTGGCCAATGTCTGCGATGCCAATGGCTGGAACGTCGGCGGCGTCATCTTCGAACCCGGCAACCGCGACGAAAACCTCAAGAACATTCTTGCGGCCGGCGGCGCGGAGCGGTGCTGGATCGGCGGTAAGCTAGGCCTGAAGCTGTCGGCCCCGCGCGTGCCCCTCGACACGATCACCGAACACGACCTTGCCACCGACGATGTCGAAATCGGCGCGATGCAGGGCTGGGAACAGCGCATCAACACGCTGACCCCGAAATACCGGTCAGCCGCGCATAAATGGGAATATGTGCCGTCTACGCCGGTCACCATCGCCCAGTTCGTCACGGAGGACGGCGAGGAAAAGGGCGACGAACGCCAGTGGAATCTGGTTCAGGACAAGGATCAGGTCGCCCAGCTGGCGGCCTATGACCTGTGGGACGCGCGCGAACTGGGCGAAATCGTCCTGTCGTGCAAGCCGCGGCTGCGGCGTTACGGGCCGGGCGACCTGCTGATCGTCCATTTGCCCGACGACGGCCTGGTCGATCAGACGTGCGTGATCCTGAAGCGCACGTTCGATCCGGTGACGATGATGGTGCACCTGGTGCTGCGCGGTGAGACGCCGGAAAAGCACGCCTTTGCCCTGGGCCGCACCGGCACCGCGCCGCCGACGCCGCAATTGCAGGGCGCGTCCGACTATGACGGCGCGATCCCGGCCCCGCCAGCCCCGGCACGCGGGGTCAGCACGCTGGTCGCGCGGTCGGCGGTGACGCTGAGCAGCGATGCGAACAGCATCACCATCGGCGCTTTCGAAGGCGTGCTGGACACGGGCGAGACGATCCAGTTCGCGGCCGGGCGTCTGGACGGCCTGCAACCCTCGACGGTCTATCAGGTGTTCTGGCCGATCTTCGACGGCGTCTATTTCGCGGTGCCGGCCCCGGCGCTGACCGAACTGGCAAACCGGTTCTACGTCCTGATCGGGACCATGGCGACCCGATCGGCGGACGGGAATTACCCGCCCCCGCCAGCGCCGCCCCCCGGATGGGGCGGCGGCGGTGCCGAATATAATTTCCGCGCCGAACAGCAACTTTCGCAAGAATAGGGACCAGCAATGGCAACGACTGCGCGCCTAGACCTTTCGGGTTGGCGCAACGATGACGTGTGGGAATATCCCCTGCGCGTGCGGGGGATGGACCTGTCGGCCAGCGGCCTCGACGCCCAGTTCCGCCTGCGGGAGGACGCGCCCGGCGCGCCGCTGATCGCGCTCGCCAAGGTCACCAACGCCAATGCCGAGGGGCTGCGCGTCGCCCGGGTCTATCTCGACAAGGGCGTGACGGTCAGTGACCTGCGCATCCGGCTCAACAAAAGCACGCGGCAGGGTCTGCCCTATCAGGGGGAAATCGGCGACCCGCTGATCCTGTCCTATGCCCTGCGGTTCGATGGCCGGACCCGCGTCGTCGGCACGATGACGGTCCTGCCGCACGCCTATGGATCGGATGGTGCGCCTGCCAACCGCGCGCCCAGCTGGCGGCCGAACCCGACTGGATTGCCCGAAGAGGGAGCGACCCTGATCGTCGCGGGCGACGACGTGACGGAAATCCGCATCGACGGGGCCGGCATCCTCGAACGCGCCGAGGCGGCGGCCGAGCGCGCCGAGGCGGCGTCGTACAATGCCGGGTTCGGCATTTCCGTCGCGACCTATGCCGACCTTGCCAATATCCCGGCCAATGTCCGGCAAGAGGGGATGCCGGTCTATGTCCGGGACGTGGGCTTCGAATATCGCCTGCAAGCCGATCTGGTCAGCTGGTACGACGCCACGACGCCGGTACGCGATTCGGTGCGGCTGCTGCGGTACGACTGGACGCCCGGTGCCGGCCTGCTGGGCAGCAACGGCTATCTGCTGCGGATCGCCACGACGACCGACCTGACGGCGGCGCGGGTCCGCACGACGGCGGAAATCGACGCATCGCGCGAGCGGGGAAAGACCGAGGTCCGCGTCCTGCCGGCTGACTGGATTTCGGGCGCAGCGCTAGTTGGCACGAACGGCCGCATCCTGCGCATCGCGACCGCGCGCGACATGGCGCTGGCGGCGGTAAAGGTCGCCAAGGATATCGCCGTCGCGTCTGACCAAACGGCGGAACGGGTGCGGACGCAGGGCGGTGACTGGCAGGCCGGCGTCGGCCTGATGGGGTCGAACGGCAAGGCGCTGCGGCTGATTTCATCGTCGGACCTGCGGCTTGCCGAACAGCGGATCACAGGGGAGATCGACGACACGGTTCACGCGCTGCTGGATCGGGCGGCCCGCCGGCATATCGTCGCGTCGATCGGCGACAGCCGGGTCGCGGCGGTCGGCATGGACAGCGGCAAGCGTCTTTATAGCGCCTTTTCCGGGCTGAACTGGGCGAATGCGCTACTGGGCGGGCGGCTGACCGTGCTGCCCGATTTCGGCGTGTCGGGCGAGCGGACCGACCAGATTATGAAGCGGATCGATGCCGCCATCGCGACCGGCGCCGGCACGCTGTATATCCTGTGCGGCGTCAACGACATCGCCCAGCAATATCCCAGCGGCACCGCCAGCGGCGAAACCGCCTTTGCCAATATCCGCTTCATGGCGGAACGCGCGGCGGCGGCCGGGATGCTGGTGATCGTCGAACTGGAAGTCGGCGCGGACGGGCTGGAGGCGGCGCAACAGGGGCAGGTCGCCGAACTGAACGCGCTGCTGGTCGACTGGGCCGAACTGACCAACAATGTCCTGCTGAACGATGTGCGGGCCGAGGTCATGGACCCCGGCCGCGTCGGCACGAAATTCCGCGCCGGCATGTCCTATGACGGCACCCATCAGGGGCCGCGCGGCAGCTTCACCCATGGGGAGAAGCTGGCGAAGCTGTTCGCGACGATCGCGGTCCCACGCCCGGCCGCGATCCGCTCGCCGATCGAGGTGCCGACCGTCCGCCGCCGCCAGCTGCTGACCAATCCGATGTTCGCGACCGCGACCGGGGGGCAGCGGTCGGGCGCGGCAAACGGTCCGGTCCCGGCCGGATGGACGCTGCGGGCGGGCGGCACCGCGACCGTCGCCGCGTCGACCCGCGCCGATCCCGATGGGCTGGGCAACCATGTGGTGCTGGACATCAATTTCGGCGCGGTCGGGGAGGACGTGACGTTCCATCAGGATGTCGCGGCGGAATATTGGCGGGCGGGCGACATCGTGCAGATGGCGCTGGTCGCCGAGCTGGTCGAGGACAGCGACGCGGTCGGCCTGATTACCGCGATCGTCAGCAATGTCGTCGCCGAGGGTGAGGACATGATGCGCGTGGCGCGATCGAGCGATGGCGACGGCCTGATCGTCGGCGCGCTGGGCATCCATCGCCCCGCAGTCATCACCCTGCGCGGGCGGCCCTGCACGCTGCTGCCGCCGCTGAACAAATCCTACACGTCGGCCGTGGCGCGCATCCGCGCCGCCAAGGCCGGCCCCGCCAAAATCGCCATCCGTTCCTTTGCGCTGCACCGGCGCAATTCGACCTATTGAGGAGGGTCCAATGACTGTCGCGCCCAATGCTCCCGTCCCTTTCGTCCTGATTCAGGCCGGCGGCCCGATCGTCGCCAGCGACACCGAAGTCTACCGCCCGCCATGGCAGCCCGACACGCAGCTGGGCGGCAAGCTGGTCGCATGGTGGTCGTCGCGGGTGGCGTCGTCGATCGACCGGAACGGGGCGGGAGCGGTCGACCGCTGGCGCAGTCTGGTCGGGGGGCATGTCGCTGAATATTTCCCGTATTTCGACGGTCCCAAGCCGGTCTATGAGGCCGAAGGCTGGGAATATCGCGATGCCGGCGGCGCGATCGTCGGGCGCGGTCCGGCAATCCGCTTCCCGGCACCGACCGCGCCGCTGGCCGGATCAATGCTGATCGCCGCGAACTTCCCCAAGCGCGACGGGAAATCGACCTGGGTCTATCTGGCGGCCGAACGGCACGCCGGGGCGCTGACAGGGCGGCCGGTGTCGGTGCGGCCGATGATTACGCTGGAGCCGCCCTTGCTCGCCAGCAACAAGCGGCCGCAAATCATGATCGGCGGCGTGGTGGAGGAGTTCGACCCGGCGCTGACGATGTGGACGGCCGGCGCGCACTCCGGCGGCCCGCACCAGTACAATGCGCGCGTCACCGGGGTCGGCACGGGTCGCCAGTTCGTGTCGTCGACCGGCCTGACGACCGACGGCGTCGTACATCTGTCGATCGATGGCGGTGCCACCGCGTCGGCCAGCTATGCCCTCGACACCGACAGCACGCCCGACACCTTCACCATCGGCGGCCTGCCCAACGCGAACAACGGCGCGCAGCCGGGGCGGATTGCCGAAATTCTGGTGGTGACCGATCCGACCGAGGCGGAACACGCCGCGCTGGTCGGCTATTGCGCCTGGTCGACGCTGCGCCCCTACGGCCTGCCTGCCGATCATCGCTACGCCCTCGACGGGCCGCGTATGCCATGACCCCGCTGGGGCATATCGCGAGCGTCGTCGCCATCTGGTCGATGATGCTGTTCGGCCTGCGGTTCGCCGTGGGCGCTATCCACTGGCTGCTGCCGCTGTTCCGGGCGTTCTGGCAGCTGGTGCGCTGCACGGAACCGGACAAGCGGGCGTGCCGCCGCCAATTCGTCGGCACGCTCGACCAGCTGCACCGCGACCTGAACGCCGCGATCACGACGCCATGGTCGGGCACGCTGCTGTTCGCGGGATCGTTCCTGATCGGGATCGGCTTTGCCAGCGGCTGCGCAGGCGACGTGCTGCAGCTGCTGTCGAAGAATGCGAAGGCGTGGGATGCGTTCGACGTGGTCACCGACTGCATCGCTGCCCTGCTGTCGATCACCGGCATGGCGTTCGTTCACGCCGCGACCTCGCGGCGGCGGACGGCCAGTTTCTTCGTGTCGGGCGCGCTGGTCGCCAGCGGCCTTGGAATAGGGCTGCTGACGCTATGACCGAATGGAAGGCTTACCTACTGGCCGCCTTTGCGGTGTTCGCCGGACAGGTGCTGCGGATCGGCCAGAAGATAGAAGCCGGAAAGCCGGTGACGTGGCGCGACCTTTTCGTGATGTGTTCCCTCTTGCCCGCCTTCGGTTCGATCGCCGGGGCGGCCGCTATTCATTACCAATGGCCGGTCTGGTCGGTGCTGGTCGCTGGCATCAGCGCCGGGTGGATGGGCTTTGCGACGATGCGGTTCGTCCTGATGCTGGCGCGCAGCACCGCCGCCCAGCTGACCGGCGCGAAAGCGGACTGATCCCCCGCCGCCGGGCAGGCGGCATTTTCAGAATGTGAGGTCTTATGACGACGGCAACCCCGGCGTGGCGCGTAGCCGCGTCCGCGCCGATCGCGCGCGCGATCACGTCCATCGCGGTCCATTGCACCGCTACCCGCGAGGGCCAGCCCTTCCACGTCGCCGACGTGCGGGCATGGCACAAGGCGCAGAACTGGTCCGACATCGGCTACCATTTCCTTGTCGCGCTTGACGGCACTGTCGAAATCGGTCGCCCGAAGGCCCAGGTCGGCGCGCACGTCGCCGGTCACAACGCGAAGTCGATCGGCATCGTCTATGTCGGCGGCGTCGCCAAGGACGGCAAGACGCCCAAGGATACCCGGACGGCCGCGCAAAAGGCGGCGATGGTCGACCTGCTGCGCGTCCTGAAAGCCGCGCACCCGGCCGCGATCGTGCAGGGGCATCGCGATTATCCCAAGGTTGCGAAGGCGTGCCCCAGCTTCGACGCCAAGCGCGAATATGCCTCGCTATGAGGGCGGCGCTGTCCCTGCTGGGTCGCGTCTGGTGGCTGGTCCCTATCGTCGGGCTGGCGGCCGGGTGGTGGTGGACGGACCGCCAGTTGGCCGATGTTCGCCTGACCCTCGCCAACGAGCGCACGGTGCGCGTGCAGGACGCGGCCGATGCCGACAAGGCCAAGCTGAAAGCGGAGCGCGACGGGGCCGAACGGGTCGCGACCGCCACCGCGACCTATGCCGATCGGCTCGCCAATCGCGCGCCGATCATACTCGAAAGCACGAAAACGGTGGAGAGATATGCGCAAACTGATGCTGGCCGCGTGCGCTGCCGCGACGCTGACCGGGTGCGGTCGATCGACATGCTTGATGCCGCCCTTGCCGCGCCTGCCGCCGCCGCCGGCAGTGGCCACCGTAGCCTGTCTGCCGACACCCCAGCGCCGGCAGGCGGACGGTAGCGCCACCGCCGCCGACGACGACGGCACCATTCGCGACGGCCGGGCCGATCTGGCCGCCTGCGACGACAAACGCCGCCTCGCTGTCGAGGCGTGGCCAAGCAACTCGAAAGGAAATTGAGAATGGCGAAAGCTCATATCGTGGTGTCGCGTACCAGCGCGCGCGCTGACACCGGAGCGACCCTGCCTGTGCCGGATGCGGTGCCGCTTCAGGCGATGACCGTTGGGAGCGCGGCGTCGTCGTCGGTCGTGGCGACCTTCGGCACGTCGTGGTCCTATCAGGTCTGTCACATCACGGCGCTCGGTGGGCCGCTCTGGTTGGCCTTCAGCAAAGCGGGCGGACCCGACCCGGAGGCCGGGGAGGGGAATGGCTGGCTGATACAGGATGGGGAAAGCCGGTCCTTTGGCGTCGTTGTCGGGCAGAAGCTTGCAATCCGGGATGCCGTGCTATGACCGCCATGGGAGTCACGCGGTCTGGCGCTTCGCGTACCGTGCTGTCGCGCCTTGCCATTCTTCCCAACCGACGCCTGCCGCACGTCCTTACGGCATTGGGCGACAGCCGCGTGGCGGCGGTCTACCTCGACGGGCAACAGCGGGCGCGCAACGTGCGCAGCCCGGTGAACTGGGCGAACTCGCTGCTGGGCCATCGCTTCGAAATCGGGGAGACGTTCGGCAAGTCGGGCGACCGCACCGACGAGTTTCTGGCGCGGCTACCGGCGGCAATCGCGACCGGTGCCGGCACGCTTTATGTGCAAGGTGGCGTCAACGACCTGTCGCAGGTCGCGGGCGGCGCGACCCGCACTCACGCGGTAACGGGAGAGGTCATCAACGCCGGCAACGTCGCGGCGATGGCGATGCGCAATCTGGCGGAAATCGCGACGAAGGCGCGCGCGGCCGGGATGATCGTCGTGCTGGAAAACGAGGTTGGGGCCGACCCGCTGACGCAGGCCGCCGGCGTCGCGGCGCTGAACGACCTGCGGCGGATGATCTTCGAATATGGCCGGCGCGAGCCGGGCGTGTTCGTCCATGACGCATTCGGGGCGGTCATGCAGTCGACGACGGCAACGCCGACGTTCCGCGCCAGCCATGCCTATGACGGTATCCACGAGAACGGCCGGGGCGCGTACTTTCATGGAAAGTCGCTGGCGCGGCTGCTGGCGACGTTGGTGCCGCCGGCGCAAGTGCTGTCGGCGGGCATGATGGATGTGCCGGCGAACGGCCGGCGGCAGCTGCTGACCAATCACCTGTTCACGACGACCAGCGGCGGCGTGACGGTAACGGGCATTACCGGGAATGTGCCCGGATCATGTGCCGCCGGGCTGACCAATGCGACCGCGACCCTGTCAACCGCCGCGAACCCGAACGGGATCGGCAACGGCCTGCAAGCCGCGATCGATTTCAGCGGGGTCGGCTTGTTCCGCATCGCCAACGCGCTGAACGGCGCGTCGAGCGGTGCCTATCATGCCGCGTTGCAGGCTGGCGATGTGCTGGAGGCGACCGCCGAAATCGAAATCGTCGGCACGCCCGCCGTGCTGGCGGGCGTCACGCTCGACCTGGTGGCCTTCAACGGGACGGGCGGCACCAACACGACCTCTGTCGATATGAACGTTCCGACCGTGCTGACTGCCGCCGAGGCGGGGCCGAACGAAGCCTGCACCTTTACCCTTCGCACGCGAACGGTCACACTGCCGGCGTCGGTTGGAGCCTACCCGTTTGTGCAGGCCATCGTGCGTGCGAGTTCGACCGGTGCCGGCGGCGCGACGATCATCGTGCGGCAGCTGGCGATTTGGCGGCGGGTGGGCTGATGCACTCAACGCCACGCTTCGGGTGCGCGGCATTCCCCGATGGCGAGGGCATGTAACTTGCTTGCAATTTTGTTCTCTATCCGTTCATGTCGCTTCATGCGGCGGCATGAACGGATCATCATCAGCCTAGCGATCGACATCCTTCGGGCCGGGATGTCAGACTGTGCCAAGGGTCGCGTTGATACGCCCAGCGTGCGCTTGGCGCTACGGTGCCTGATGCCCTACTGCCGCGAGCGCTGGCCGCTAATATCGTACTGGGACGGCGCTAGGGGCGATAATGAAATTGGCCGGGCACAGACGCTAACCGCTTCCTTCAATGGTATTATCCGGCAGCTGCGTGCGTCGGGGTCTTGGAACGATACGTCAGAACCACGCCACTAGCGCCGCCAATCCCCCCAAGGCCGACACAACACCGGCCCAGTATTCCCAACTAGTCAGTGTTGGACGGTGGGGTTTCGGTGTTGCTTCACCGCCTTTCCGCCGGACCGCTGCGTGCTGACATCTTGAGCGACGTAGCCGCCTGTCGTGCGCGGCTAAGCGCATTGTACATCGACGCTGTTTGAGTCGACGGTGTCTGGGTTGAGCGCGCCGCATTGTCATTCCGTGACATACCCTGACGTACTTAGAGGCGGTTGCCAAGCAGTTCGGGAATAGTTCGGGACTCTGGTGTCACCCCGTTTCCGCTGCGTTCCCAAAGCTTCCGCGAAAATCCCTGTTGCATGTCACGAAAAGCACGGTATTCCGCCACTTACCCGAGAGGGGGCGCTTAGCTCAGTTGGTAGAGCATCTCGTTTACACCGAGATTGTCCGTCACTTCCGTTTCATCGCCATCGCAACGCCGCTGAGGTATCCGCCGATACCTGATATGCCACAGGCTGAGCAGATCGATAGAAACAACGCTGACATAGCGTAGGGTAGGGGGTCGTCCCTGAGGTTCTTTGCTGCGCGCTTTGCAAAACGTGCAATTTCGACAGGAAGGCCCCCTGCGAACGCCTCCTGCAGACGACCTTCGTCCGCAGCAGTCAGAAGCTCACCCAGCGCAGTATGTAGGGCGCGGAGGTTCGCGATCGCTTCGACAGTTTCGTCTCGCGGCGGGCCGCCATTATGCCCAGGCGTTTCCAAGGTATCTATCAGTTGGTCGACGGCTGCAATCGCGACGGGGAGTAGGGTCTTCACAGCTATGGTTCGCTCGGCGGGACTGATCGCTCCTGTCCAAGCGGACGAATCGGTTGTCCGTGGATCCGCTGCCGCTTCGATATCCTCAGCCAGCTGGAGGGCCGGTTCGAACTGGTGACGAATCTCTTGACGCCGCGGTTCCCATTGCGGCGCAAAGCTTTTCAGAGCTGGCCACATGCTTGCTAGATCGCGATGCCTTCGAACGAACGAGGGAATTGCGTCACTGTAGCGGCCGTCCGCCAGTAGCTGCCTGCGCAAGCCGGTGTAGTCTGCTTCAGCTTCGGCATTGCGTATGCCCTCGGCGGCCAACAGAACCACCTCTTGTAAATTGATAAGCTGTTCGAGGTTCATGCGGTTGCTATCGTCGTTCGCTTGGTTGTCGTGAGGCATATGCCATTTCGACCGACGCTATGAAAACGCACTTTTGCCGATCTCGTGTTCGCGCAATGTGTTTCAGTTCGATAAAAAGGTAACCAGCGATGCAGTCAGTTTCCAATTACGTATCAAGAATTTGGGGTCCGAACGAAAGTTGTGGTGTAGCTCGGCCTGAAGGCGTGCCGCCGCTTCCTCCCATCGCCCCCAACGAGACGTGGCGTATGGAGCGGCTAACCATGACGTGGGCACATGCCAACGCTACCGTGCAGGGCATGAGCAACGCCTACCGCCAACAGTGGAGCGGTGCGATTACTGCGCTCGATGATCAGAAGGGCACGATCTACGTCACTTGGCGTGATGCACTGAGCAGGCTGATGTTCGAGGGAGCTATACTCGGAGGCTGGGAAGCGCAC
Source organism: Sphingomonas hankookensis (assembly GCF_028551275.1). Taxonomy (NCBI): domain Bacteria; kingdom Pseudomonadati; phylum Pseudomonadota; class Alphaproteobacteria; order Sphingomonadales; family Sphingomonadaceae; genus Sphingomonas; species Sphingomonas hankookensis. The sequence continues at coordinate 3,053,435 of NZ_CP117025.1, read as the reverse complement.
GGCGAGCACATGCATCATCATTCGCTCACCGAAAAAATGTAGAAAGCCGCAACATAGTTTGGGCGGGTTCGGAAGCCGGCATTTTACACGGCCCTCGTAACCCATTGTTTCTTATAGTGTCTATTTTGCCAACGTTTACAGCGATAGACGCAGAAAACTGGGAATTGTATCAGCTTTGGGAGCAGGATGTCGCAGGTTCGAATCCTGTCTCCCCGACCACTTTATCGCGAAAGCGACGGATTTCCGCCATTTTGCGTGGCTTGCTATCGTGGTCTGTAACACGGACCGACTACACGATGGTAGGACACGCCGAAAGGCGAAGGCCCTTGGCCCATATCCCCCATACCCGTCGAACGAACGGCCGCTACGTGTTCCAGCGTCGCGTTCATTACCGAAATCTTATCTCGAAACCGGTACCGCTCGCGCTGGGCACCGCCGATCCCAAGGTCGCGCGCACCCGCGCGGCGATCCTGTCGGCGCGCTTTGTCCGGGTTAAGTCGAGCGTGGATGCAATGCTGGAAGAAGGAAGACGCCTCACCGGCCCCGAGATCGAGGCGCTGTTCCGCAATGCGCTCGAAGCCGAGCTCACCTCCTATGTCCACAGTGCGTATGAAAATGCGTCGTGGTCATCGTCCGTGCCCGAGGTCGCCGCGCAGGAAGCCGAGGCCTATCGGATCATCCGCCGCCCCGACCGTCATCTCGGACTGACCGACCGGGACCGTGCCGAACTGGTGGCGCGCGGACTTGGCGCCGACGTCCCGGCAATCGAGGACTACGCGCAGCAGATTCGCGATCTGCTGACCGACGCTGTGGTCGCGAAGCGGCTCGAAGCGATCGGCGCACCGGTTCACGCGGACACCATTGCCGTCGCCCGGACGCACCTGATCCGCGCCGCGGCAAGCGCTTGCACCCGGGTCCAGCGCGTCTTCGACGACGACATCATGGATGCGGCCGACCCCATCGCCGCGCTGATGGCAGACCTCGGCCCCCCGGCCACTCTGCCGAAGCCGACAGCAACCGCCCTGCCGGTGGTCGTCCCGCTCACGCCGCCGATCGACAGTCAGTTTCAGGTCTACGATTCGCGTCCGTTCAGTGCAGTGATCGACGACATCCTCGCCGACCTGAAAACGGACGGTATCTGGAAGGGCGACCTACGGCAGCAGCGCCGCATCATGGAAACATTCGCTTGGATCACCGGGGACAAACCGCTTGGTGCCTACAATCACCTCGATGCGGCGACGTTCAAGAAGGGCATGCAGAAGCTGCCCGCCCGCTTCTACTATGGCTCACTGACCGAGGGTGCCATGTCGCGCCCGTTCGCGGACGTGCTCGCCGAGCTGCCCCCGGTCGCTCCCGCCGATCGGCGCAATCCCAAGACCATCAACCGCGACCTGTCGACGATGGCAACCGTTGCCAGGCACTTGGCCACCACGTCGTGGAAGCCGCGCCTGCCGGGCACGACGGTGATGGACTTCGGTGCCGGGCGCATCGCGATCAAGGTCGATCCGAATATCGACACCCGCCCGCCGTGGACCACGGCGCACCTCGAACATCTCTTCGCCTCTCCGCTCTACACCGGCGGCGGTGGCGCGCTGAAACGCCTGCGCGACGCTGGACGCGATCGGCAGGTCTGGCACGATGCCGCCTATTTCCTGCCGCTGCTCTGGTTCTACCACCATAGTTGCCGCGAGGAGACTGCAGGGCTTGAGGTCGCCGACGTCGTCACGGACCACCCCGTCCCGCACTTCCACATTCGCGATAATCTGACCCGTGGCCGCGATGGCGAAATGGCTGGCGAAAAGCGCGGTGCGCGCAACCGCAAGCTGCCGATCCATGCAGAACTCATCCGGCTTGGTTTCCTCGACTATGTCGATGCGATCCGGGCCGAAGGCCATGTCGCACTTTTCCCCGAACTCTACGTCAACGAGGAGAAGCGCGGCGGCGCGCATTTCTATGAACGTGCTTGGCAGCATATGGTCGATTACATCGCCGAGCGTCTGCCATTGCCCATGAACCCTGCCGGCAAGGGGCCGGACATCCATTCGATCCGCGCGCTCGGGTCGAGCTTCTACGAGGTCGATGGCGTCAATGCGTTGATGCGTGCGGACGTCATGGGTCACGCCCGTGAAGGGACGAATGGCAAGCACTATTCGAAGCGCATGGCGACGGAAGGACTCGATGTCGTCCTCCCGGAGCGACGCGACTTCATCGCACGCTACGTTCCCACGATTACCGGCAACATCGAGCCGCATTCGATACGGCTGCTGCCGCTCGAAAAGCGTTCGAGGGTCGGTGCCGGCATCACGCGCAAGCGTCGCAGTGATGCCGGAGTGTCGCGGACCGGAGCAGGTGGCGATCGATAGGGCCGTTACTCGCCGAACAGGTCGGCGTGCGTTCCAGCCCTGACGAAGACGATGGTGCCGCCCTTACCGGCACCGTCGTCTGTTTTGTAGATGAGCAGAAAGTCCCCGCCGACATGGCATTCGCGGTGCGAGGACCATTCGCCCTTGAGCGGGTGATCCTTCCACTCCGGCCCCAGCGGCGCGTCGTTGGCGATGAGCAGGAGCATGACGGCCTTCAGCCGGTTCATGTCATACCGGCCCGAACCGGACAGGCGTGCCCAATCCTTGCTGAACGCCTTCGTATAGTCGCAGGCACGGGGATGAGAGGCGCGCTTGGTCTGAGCGCCCTTAGCCATCCAGCGTGCCGATCATCGCCTCACCATTCTCGAACCGGTCCGCACGCGAGGCAATGATGGCATCCGCTTCGAGCATCGCTTGCCGAGTGGCGGCGTTGGGTACCTTCAGTTCGAGCGGGAGCGCCTGATCGGCGACGATGCGGTGATACAGAAGCCGCACCGCATCCGCCGCCGACAGGCCCATCGCAGCGAGCGCTGCATTGCCCTTGGTCTTGATATCTTCGTCCAGCCGGACGTGAAGCATGGTAGAGGCCATCGCCGACTCCTGTATCTCAAATGAGATACATAGAACCGAGGCCGTCCTGGTCAAGGTTCTATGTATGCCGTGGTCGGCTACTGCCCCTACTCGGTCGGCCCTGCCTTTCCGCCCATCCGCATCCAGCGGCCGGCTATGCCCGAACCCAGCCGACTGCCGGGTCACTGGGCCTCGCTGCTAGGACAGGATTGTCAATCGGCGTCCAAAAAGGACCCCCTATCGGCGTCCAAAAGGGACCCCCTTCGTCGAGCAGCGTTACGGGTATGACGGGTGCACCGTTCGCGCTGGTTGCGGCGTAGGGCGGGCGTAGCCCGACCGGAGGCGCAACCAGCGCGAAGCGTTCTCTGCCGGTGGTCCTGGGCGTCAGCTTCGATGTTTGAAGCGCCAGCTGTCGTTGCCGGTTTCGACGATGTCGCAATGGTGGGTAATACGGTCGAGCAGTGCGGTGGTCATCTTGGGGTCGCCAAAGACGGTCGGCCACTCGCCAAAGGCGAGGTTCGTGGTGACGATGACGGAGGTCTGCTCGTAGAGCTTGCTGACGAGGTGGAAGAGCATTTGACCGCCCGAGCGTGCAAACGGCAGGTAGCCAAGCTCGTCGAGCACCACGAGGTCGAGGCGCGAGAGCTGGGCCGCCAGCGTGCCGGCCTTGCCAAGGCGCGTTTCCTCCTCGAGTCGGTTCACCAGGTCCACTGTGTTGAAGTAGCGTCCGCGGGCGCCGGCTCGTACCACATTGGCGGTGATGGCGGTGGCGAGATGCGTCTTGCCGGTACCCGTTCCACCGACCAGCACGACGTTGCGTCGGCCCGGAAGAAACGAGCCGCTGTACAGCGAGCGCACCAGTCCCTCGTTGATGGGAGTGTCGCCGAAGACGAAGGCGTCGAGGTCCTTCACCGCGGGCAACCTGGCGGCCGACATCCGGTAACGGACCGAGGCTGCATGGCGGTGCGTCGCCTCGGCACGCAGCAGGTCGGTCAGGACCTCCATGGTCGTGCGCTTGCGCTGGAGACCGGTAGTGACCGCCTCGTCGAAAGCGCCAGCCATGCCCTTCAGCCCCAACTCGGTCATGGCCGTCATCATCTCATGCCGCTGCATGGAGGCCTCGCAGGCTGTCATAGCGGTTGCAGTCGGCGCGGGGCGGATGGCGCAGCGCCAGATCTTCTGGCGTGACAATAGTCAGCGGTCGCGGCGGTTCGCGCCGGCGGGCCAGGATGTTGACGATGACGTCGTCGCTGGCGACGCCGGCCAGCAATGCTTCGCGCACGGCCGCTTCCACCGCCTCGAGTCCGTCGTCGAGCACCGCGGCCAGCACCCGCACGAACCGCCGGTCGGCATCGTCACCGACGCCAAGCTTGCGCCGCAGTCGTGCCAGCGCAGGCGGCAGCTCCCAGCCCTGGAACGGCGCGCCGTTCCGCAGGGCGCCCGGCTTGGTCGCCAACACCGGCAGATAATGCCACGGGTCGTAGATGGTCCGGTCCCGGCCGAAAAACCGGGGATGGTCGGCGACGACTTCCCCGTCGCAGCGCACGACGATGCGGTCGGCATAGGCGCGGACCTGAACGGCACGTCGCACCACCCTGGCAGAAACGGAGTAGCGGTTGCGGTCGAAGCTGATGAGGCATGTGCCGCTTACCGCATGCTCGCTCTCATGAAAGCCGTCGAAGGGTGCGACAACAGGCTGGAGCACGCTGCGCTCGGCAGCCCAGGCCTGAGCAACCGTCAGTTCCTTCTGCTCGGGATGCTGGTGCAACTCTGTCCAGCGCCGACACTCGGCCTCCAGCCAACCGTTCAGCTCCTCGAGGCTGGTAAATCGCAGGCGTGGCTGGAAGAAGCGGCCGCGTGCGGTTTGCACCTGGTTCTCGACCTGACCTTTCTCCCAGCCCGACGCCGGCGAGCAGGCGGTCGGCTCGACCATGTAATGGTTGGCCATGACCAGGAAGCGCCGGTTGAAGACACGCTCCTTGCCCGTGAACACGCTCGTGACCGCCGTCTTCATGTTGTCGTAGATGCCGCGCGTCGGCACACCTCCGAAGAAGGCAAACGCCCGCGCATGCGCGTCGAACAGCATCTCCTGTGTCTCGCGGGGATAGGCTCGCACATACATTGCCCGCGACGCGCATAGCCGGACATGCGCGACCTTTACCCGCATCGGCTTGCCCGAAATCTCCACGTCCTCGTGGCTCCAGTCGAACTGGTAAGCCTCGCCCGGCCGGAACAGCAGCGGGATGAACGCCGGCGCATTCATCACATCGCGACGTCGCGCCCGGCGCCAGCGGGCCGCATAACGCCGCACCGCGTCGTACGAGCCGTCGAACCCCTCGCGCAGCAGCAGGTCGTGGATGCGCGTGAGGCGCAGCTTCTCGCGCCGCGGCCGTGCCTCATCTTCCTCCAGCAACGCATCCAGTCGCGCCTGAAATGGCCCCAGCTTCGGCAGCGGCTGTACCTCCCGCCGATACCCCATGTCCGCTTCCGGCGCCCGGATCGCCTTGCGCACCACCTTGCGCGACAGGTGCAGGTCCCGCGCTATCGCCTTGATGGCCTTCCCCGACGCGTGCTCGCGCCGGATCCTCAACACCGTCTCCAATACCAGCATCCCGATCTCGCCGCCTGACACACCGCCAAGCGAACAGCCTAGACCAACGGGATGAGGGGTCCCTTTTCGACGCCGATCACCCCGCTACCGGGGTCCCTTTTCCACGCCGATCCACAGTCAAACGGCTGCCCCTCGGCCAGGCCGTCCCGATGGCCGACCCAGTCGGCTGCATGGCCCAGCACCGCAGCTACAGTCTCGATTCCCACGAGGAAGGTATCATTGACGTCGCTCGGGCCGCTCATCCGCGACCGAGCAATGGCGATCTCAGCCTTGGCGTGCTCAAAGCTGTCGATAACCAGATCGGCGTAGACCATGCCCTCTGCAGGTGACACGTAGGCCGCATGCTTCGCGCTCCAGTATTTCGACGGGGCCCGTGCCACCGATAGATGCAGCTCGCGGCCCATTTCGTCCGGCTTAAAGGTAGTGCCCTCGCCGAACCGCGAGCTGCTGGCTATCCCAGCAAGCATCTTGACCAGCAGATGGAGGCACATCGCCCTCACGGCCGGGTCGCTTGAGGTCCACCCTTCCGCGACGCCCGCAGCCACGACCAGATGCTCCTTGTGCTTCCCATCGCGCAGCACGGTGACCGGCATTGCGACACCAGCGCCGTATGCCAAGGCACCGCTTGCGACCGGCGGGAGATCGGGGTCGCCGCGGTCGAGCTTGGCGAGAGCGTCCGGGTAGTCGGCGGCGATCGTGACGCCGTCCAGATCCTGCAGTGGAATGTCGCGGGACAGGGTTCCGACCACCGCCTGGAGGACGTCGGCGTATTCCTTCGCGAGAACGTCGTCGCCGAAATCGTGCAGCGTCACCCGGTAAGAGAATTGCTCCCACTCGAACTGGCGCGGCAATGCGGGGGCGAACTCGCTTGGCGCCAGCGATCGCGCCCTCTCCGCATCCGCCACCGCCTCGGCGATCCCGTCGGCCATCGCCTTCGCTGGGCCACTCCCGATCGTTGCGGCGACACCGTCCTCATCTCGCGAACGCGCGCTGATGAAGAAGCCCTGGCAGGCCGCCGCGGCCTCGACGCCGAATGTCGAGAGATCGATCGGTTCGCTGGGGTTGAGGCGCCCCACGAGCATTCGGTCGGTCGATAGCGGGAGCAGGACCAGCGTTGCGTCGGCTCCTCCAGTGAACAGAAGCGCTTCCAGCCTGCCATCGCCGGCCCGGGACAGGGCGACCGCGTCCGGCAGGATGAGGTCCGCTCCAGCTTCAACGGTCCAAGAGAAGCCCGCGAGTATTCCCACCCAGCCATGGTCATCGAGTGGCTTTGCGATCATGGTGTTGTGGCTGTCACGCACCATCGTGCCTAGCCCGCCGGACAGCCCTGGCAGCAGCGGCGACAGCACAGCCGCAACCTGCGAGGCGAATTCATCGCCACGCTCGCGCATCACGAACGTCAGGAGCCGCTCGCTGAACGCCGCCGGGATGCCGGCCGGCACCAGCTTCTGCGCGGAATCCTGGATCGCTTCCGTGACCGACGACGCCAGCGCCGGCCCAGAGAATCCGAGCATGCCCGCAAGGCGCGCAGGGTCCGTGAACAGGCTCTCGATCTCTTGGAAGAGGCTTGTTACGCCGATCGACAAGGTCTTTCGCAGATGGGCCGTCCGCATGACGAGGTGGGTAACCGTCCGCGCGGCGTGTTCCGGATCGATCACAGTCCCCGGATCAGAGAGGCGCAGCTCCTTAACGCCCCGGCTGAAGCTTTTCTCGAACTCGGTGATGGCGTCGTCCAGCGTGACCTCGCCGGGAATGCCCTTGCGAGAGTAGAACCAGTCCTCCACGCCGACGTCGGCGATCCCGACCAAGCGGGCGGGCGAACCCTGCCGATGAAGCCAGGTGCGCTCCGCGCCGTCGCCTGAGCCGTTCGATTCGGACAGGAAGCCGCGCTGCAGAAACTTTGGAACGTAGTGCTGACGCTTTCCCGCCACTCGTCATTCCTCTCTTATCCGAAGCTGTCCTTTGCGGTCCTAACACACCGTATGAAGGGACGGCTGAGCAGCCCCCATCGGGTGGTCCGGGTTATTAGTTAGTGCATTGTCGTCTCCGCCGCCATTGCCGGTCGTAGGTGGAGCGAAGCGGAACCGGAGGCCGGCAATGGCGGTGTCGCCGCTTGTGGTGCGGGCGGCCGATAGCCCAGGCTGCTGTGCGGCCGGACGGTGTTGTAGTGACGGCGCCACGCCTCGATCAGTACCCTTGCTTCAGCGAGGCTGTAGAAGATCTCGCCGTTGAGCAGCTCATCGCGCAGCGAGCCGTTGAAGCTCTCGTTGTAGCCATTCTCCCACGGCGAACCCGGCACGATGTACAGCGTCTTCACGCCAACCTGCCCGAGCCATTTCTGAACCGCGGTAGCGATGAACTCGCTGCCGTTATCTGATCTGATATGCGCGGGCGGACCCCTCGCGATGAACAGGTCGGCAAGCGCTGCCAGCACGTCTTCGTGTCGAAGCTGGCGCGCGACGACCAGTGCCAGGCATTCCCTGCTGGCCTCATCGATGATGGTCAGTATCCGGAACTTGCGCCCGTCATGCGTCCGCGCTTCGACGAAGTCATACGCCCACACATGCCCCGGATACTCCGGTCGCAGCCGGATGCACGAGCCGTCGTTCAACCATAGCCGGCCACGTTTAGGTTGCTTCTGCGGCACCTTGAGGCCTTCGCGCCGCCAGATCCGCTCCACCCGTTTATGGTTCACCGACCAGCCCGCCGCATGCAGCAGTGCGGTTACCCGGCGGTAGCCGTAGCGCCCGTACTGCCTGGCCAGCGCGACGATGTCGTCGGTCAGCACCTCTTCGTCATCTGCCCCGCACGGCACCTTGCGCTGTGTCGACCGGTGCTGCCCCAGCACGCGGCACACGCGCCGCTCGGATACGTACAGCACCTCTCGCACCTGGTCGATGCAGCGTCGGCGTCGCGCGGGGCTCAGAAGTTTCCCCGCGCCGCCTCCTGTAGAATCAACTTGTCCAGTGTCAGGTCGGAGATCGCACGCCGCAGCCGCAGGTTCTCCTTCTCCAGATCTTTCATCCGACGCGCCTGATCCGTCTTCAAGCCGCCGTACTCCTTGCGCCAGCGGTAGTAAGTCTGCTCGCTGACCGCGATCCGCCGGCATGCCTCAGCGGTCGTCCCGCCCTGGCCCAGCATGATCTCGACCTCACGCAGCTTCCCGATGATCTCCTCAGGCTTGTGCTTCTTGGCAGGCATGCGTCGTCCCTTCCTTGATCCAGACTGTCATAGTCGATGGACCACTCAGAAGGGGGCAGCTCAGTGCGATGGCGCGAAAATCGGTGGGCGCGGACACGATCATGGCGGGGCCTTACAGGGGGCGTCGGACGGGAGGGGTGGCCGCCGCACGTTCGCGTGACCGGACATTCTCGTCAATCGCGCTGTCGGCAATCTGCCGGAACGCTACCGCGCCGCAGCGTGCAATATTCGCTCACCGACAGGTCGCAAAGGTGCCGCAATCGCGCCACCGTGATGCTGTCCGCGTAACGACCGTTATCGGCCACGAAAAAGGGGCGCCACCGTTGCCGGGGCGCCCCTTCTTCATTCCGGCTTCCCGCGTCGGTGAGGACGCGGGAACGGGAATTACATGCCGTTGTGCTCGGCGGCGTTCTCGATCGCGTCCGACGCGTCTTCGGCGTTTTCCGAAGCGTTCATCAGGTCGGCAGCGACGGCTTCGTTCGAGGTGTTCTCGGCCTGCGCTTCGAGGTTGTCCGCCAGCATTTCCAGGTTGTCCGACGCGGCGTCGGCAGCGTTGTCGGTCGGGGTGTTCTTGCAAGCGGCAACCGACAGGAGGCCGGCGGCGGCGGCGACGAGCATGATCTTCTTCATTCGGGTTACTCCCAGAAAATTCCATTTCGCGAATATCCCGGCGTCACCGCCGTCGCGAGATAGCCGCAATAGCGCCTTGTACGCCGCCGTCAATCTCCAATTGTGGCAAGATTGCGGCTTTGCGACCAATGGTGGACCGTGCCAGCGTTACGACGAAGTGACATTTTGGCAGGAAACAGAGCCGAAAATGGCGGAAAACGCGATGTCATGCTGCAATCGCGAAAGGGTGCCGCCGTCGATCGGCCCGGGCCGCCGGAACGACGCCGCCACCGGATCGAGTCGCTGCCGAATGGACGACGGCGACGGTCGAATCAGGCCGACCGCCCGCGCGCCCGGTCCATGGCGCCCGCGTTGCCAATTCGCCGGCCCATCGCTACATCGCGCCAGAACCTTTTATATCACCCGATATTCGAAACGGAGCCGTCGGCAATGGCCGTGCAGTACAGCTATGTGATGAAGGGTCTGACCAAGACCTTCCCCGGCGCCAACAAGCCGGTGCTCAACAATATCCACCTGCAGTTCCTGCCCGACGCGAAGATCGCGATCATCGGCCCGAACGGCGCGGGCAAGTCGACTCTGATGAAGGTCATGGCCGGCATCGACACCGAATTCACCGGCGAGGCCTGGGCCGCCGAGGGGATCAAGGTCGGCTATCTGCCGCAGGAGCCGAAGCTCGATCCGACCAAGACGGTGATGGAGAACGTCAAGGACGGCGTGCGTCCGGTCGCCGACCTCGTCGATCGCTTCAACGCCATCTCGGCCGAAATGGGCGATCCGCAGGACGATACCGATTTCGACGCGCTGATGGAGGAGATGGGCGAGCTTCAGGCGAAGATCGACGCGGTCGACGGCTGGAGCCTCGACAACCAGCTCGAAATCGCGATGGAAGCGCTGCGCTGCCCGCCGGGTGATGCTTCGGTCGAAAATCTGTCGGGCGGTGAAAAGCGCCGCGTTGCGCTGTGTAAGCTGCTGCTCGAAAAGCCGCAGATCCTGCTGCTCGACGAACCGACCAACCACCTCGACGCCGAAAGCGTCGCGTGGCTGGAAAACTACCTCAAGGAATATACCGGCAACGTCATCCTCGTGACCCACGACCGGTACTTCCTCGACAACGTCGTGAACTGGGTGCTCGAGCTGGATCGCGGCCGCTACTACACCTACGAAGCCAATTATTCGGGCTATCTGGAAAAGAAGGCCAAGCGCCTCGAACAGGAAGAGCGCGAGGAAGCCGGCCGGCAAAAGGCGATCCGCGACGAGCTGGACTGGATGCGGCAGACGCCCAAGGCGCGCCAGACCAAATCCAAGGCGCGTATCCGTGCGTTCGACGAACTGGTCGAAAAGCAGGAAAACCGCGCGGTCGGCAAGGCGCAGATTCTCATCCAGATCCCCGAACGCCTCGGCGGCAAGGTGATCGAGGCGAAGAACCTGACCAAGGTGTATGGCGACAAGCTGCTGTTCGAAAATCTCGACTTCAACCTGCCGCCCGGCGGCATCGTCGGGGTGATCGGGCCGAACGGCGCGGGCAAGTCGACGCTGTTCAAGCTGATCACCGGCCAGGAGCAGCCCGATGGCGGCTCGATCGAGGTCGGGCAGACGGTGAAGCTCGGCTATGTCGACCAGTCGCGCGACGACCTCGACCCCAACAAGAATGTCTGGGAAGAGGTTTCGGACGGCCTCGACGTGTTCCGCTTCGGCAAGCAGGAACTGGGCACGCGCGCCTATGTCGGCGCGTTCAACTTCAAGGGGCAGGACCAGCAGAAGAAGGTCGGCCAGCTGTCGGGCGGTGAACGCAACCGCGTCCACATCGCCAAGATGCTGAAGGAGGGCGGCAACGTCCTGCTGCTCGACGAACCGACCAACGACCTCGACGTCGAGACGCTGCGAGCGCTCGAAGAGGCGCTCGAATCGTTCGCGGGCTGCGCCGTGGTCATCAGCCACGATCGCTTCTTCCTCGATCGCCTGTGCACCCACATCCTCGCGTTCGAAGGCGACAGCCATGTCGAATGGTTCGAAGGCAATTTCGAAGCCTATGAGGAAGACAAGCGCCGCCGCATGGGCGATGCGGCCGATCGTCCGACGCGGCTGGCGTACAAGAAGCTGACGCGCTGATCGTCATGCCGGTGGTCGAGGAAAATGGGGCGGGGTCGGACGATCCCGGCGATGCGATCCGCTATCGCCTCGACCAGCAGCGTATTCTGGCCGAGTTCGGCGGCATCGCGCTGCGCAGCCGCGACATCGACGAGATCGTGCGGGCGGCGGTCGAACTGGCCGCGCGCGGCATGCGGACGCGGCTCGCCAAGTTCCTGCATCATGACGACCAGGGCGGCGCGCTGATTGTCCGCGCCGGCATCGGCTGGAACGAGGGCGTGGTCGGGCAGGCGGAGATGGGCGACGACCTTGCCTCGCCCGCCGGCTTCGCCTTCCGCACCGGCGAGGCGGTGATCTCCAATCACCTGAGCGACGAAAAGCGCTTCCGCACGCCGGACTTCATGGCCGATCACGGCGTCAAGCGGGCGATCAACGTGCTGGTCGAAGCGAACGGCAAGCGCTTCGGCGTGCTGGAGGTCGACAGCCGCAAGGATGGCCGGTTCGAAGAAGACGACCTCGCCTTCATGCAGGGCTTCGCCAACCTGATCGGCGTCGCGATCGAACGGCTGGAGGCCGAAGCCTCGCTTCGCGCCGCGATCGAGCATCAGGAACTGCTGACGCGCGAGGCGTCGCACCGGGTCAAGAACAGCCTCGCCATGGTGTCGGCCATGCTCAACCTGCAGATGCGCGAGGATGACGACCCGCGGGTGCAGCGGATGCTGGGTGATGCGCAGGCGCGGATCGTCGCCATCGGCCAGGCGCATGACCAGTTGTGGCAGGGCGATCGGGTCGGCGTCGTTGCGCTGGAGCGGCTGCTATGCGGCATCGTCGACCAGCTGAAGGAACAGGCGCCCGACCACGCGATCGACTGCGACATCGCGCCATTGGTGGTCAGCGGCGACACCGCGATCCCGCTCGGGCTGTTGCTGACCGAACTGGTCACCAACGCGATCAAATATGCCTATGGCGAGGGCGGCGGGGCGGTGCGGATCGCGACGCGCTGCGACGATGGGCAGCTATGGCTGGAAGTCGTCGATCGCGGGCAGGGGCTGCCGGCCGGCTTCGATCCGACCGCGGCGCGACCGACGAGTCTGGGCATGCGCATGGTCGGCAGTCTGGCGCGGCAGCTGGGCGGGACGCTCAGCTTCGAGAATGCGGCGCCGGGGACGCAGGTGACGTTCGTGATGCCGTTGCCGGAGTCGGTGTAGGGCATTTGCTATCCCCTCCTCCAATCCATTCACTTCGAGCAGGTTCGAGCGAAGTCGAGAACCGACCGTCGAAAAGACCTTTCCGCGTTCCCCACCGTTCGTCCTGAATAGCCACTGAGCCTGTCGAAGTGGCGTATCGAAGGACCGCCACCGGTGCTTCGATACGGGTTTTCGACTTCGCTCAGCCCCTACTCAGCACGAACGGATGCGGGCGAAATCCCGCCTGTTACCCGTTCGGTTCGAGCAGCTTCGAGCTCGTCGAGAAGCGTCTGTCGAGAACGGCCCGATTGTGGCCCCGCCTTCTCGACGGACGGTTCTCGACAGGCTCGAAGCAAACGGAGTGCGTGAGGAAAAGGCAGGCGTCCCCCTCAAACCCGCTTGACGAACACCCCCGTATCGCGCCGTTCCACCTCGAACTCCTTCACCTTCTCGATCAGGTCCGACAGCCGCTTGAACCCGTAGTTCCGCGTGTCGAAGCTCGACCGGTTGGCCGCGCGCTGGCCGACTTCGGACAGGCTGGCAAAGCCCTTCTTGTCGACCTTCGACGCGTCATAGGCATCGGACAGCAGCTTCACGAGCGCCGCATCGACCTTCTGCTGGCGGCGCGCCGGGGCAGGGGCGGGCCTGGCGGTAGGCGCCGCAGCCGGCGCAGCGACGCCGCCGATCGCCGGCGGCAGCGGCATGTTCGCCACGTCCTCGACATCCAGCGACGCGACGTCGATGAAGCGGGTGCAACTCTCGCGAAACCCTTCGGGCGTCCGGTCGGTGCCGAAGCCGTAAACCGGCACTCCTTCCTGCCGGATGCGCTGGGCCAGCGGCATGAAGTCGCTGTCCGACGACATGATCCCGAAACCCGTAATGCGGCCGCGCAAAAGCAGGTCCATCGCGTCGATGGTCATGCGCATGTCGGTCGCGTTCTTGCCCTTGGTGATGTCGAACTGCTGGAACGGCTCGATCCCGTGGCGCATCAGCAGCGCCTTCCAGCTTTTCAGCCCAGGCTTCTCCCAATTGCCATAGGCGCGACGGACATTGACCGTGCCGAACTCGGCCAGCACCGTCAGCACGGAATCGAGATAGGCGGCGCCGGCATTGTCGGCATCGATCAGCAACGCGACGTTGCCGGTGGGGGCGTGATGGGTGGCCATGGCGTTCGTCTATCCTGTCCCGGCGGCGGCGGCTATGCCTCCTGCAACCGCTGTTCCTCGGCCCGGCGCAACATGGTGCGCGCCAGCTCCTCCTCGCCCAGCACGACCTGGTCGACGCCGTGGCGGGTGAGATACTGCACCTCCTCTGCCGAATGCGCCCGCGACAGGATGTAGAGGCCGGCGTTCATGCCCCGGGCATGCTGGACGATGGCGCCCGCCTCGAACCCGCCGGGGATGGCGATCAGCAGCTTGGTCGCCTCCGCTACCCCCGCGTCGCGCAGCACATTGGGGTCGAGCGCATTGCCCAGCACCACGCTCCACCCATGCGCCTGCGCCGTGCGCGCGGTATCGGCCTGGTCCTCGATCACGACGAAGGCGCGGCCGGCATCGCGCAGCCCTTCGGCGATCAGCCGCCCGACCCGCCCCGCGCCGATCAGCACGACATGATCCTCGCGCGCTTCCTCGCGCGCCGCCTCGCGTTCCTGCGCGGGGCCCGGCTCCTCGCCGCGTCCGGCGACCGCGCCGAACAGGAACGGGTTGACCATGATCGACAGGATCGCGCCCGCCAGGATCAGGTCGCGCCCCTCGCTCGGCAAAATGTTCAGGCTGGTGCCGATGCCGGCGAGGATGAACGAGAATTCGCCGATCTGCGCAAGGCTGGCGGCGATGGTCGCGGCAGTGCGGTTGGGGTGGCCGAACAGGCGGACGATGGCGAACGCCGCCGCCGACTTGCCGATGACGATGATGGCGATGGTCGCGATCAGGGGGCCGGGCTGTTCGACCAGCACCTGCGGATTGAACAACATGCCGACCGACACGAAGAACAGCACCGCGAACGCATCGCGCAAGGGGAGCGTTTCCTGCGCCGCACGCCGGCTGAGCGGCGTTTCGCCCAGGATCATGCCGGCGAAGAACGCGCCGAGCGCGAACGACACGTCGAACGCCAGCGCCGCCCCGAACGCCACACCCAATGCGATAGCCAGCACCGCCAGCCGGAACAGCTCACGCGATCCGGTATGCACCACCCAGTGCAGCGCCCAGGGGATTACCCGCCGCCCGACGACCAGCATCAGCGTGACGAAGCCGGTGACCTTCAGCAGCGTCATCACGATCGCGGTCACGATCGCACCGGGCGCGGCGGCCTTGGCCGGGTCGACCGCGACGGCGACGACCGGCAGCAGGACGAGCGCCAGCACCATCGCCCGATCCTCGACGATCAGCCACCCGACCGCGATCCGCCCGCGCTCGGTCTGGACCAGCGCGCGGGCCTCCAGCGCGCGCAGCAGCACGACGGTACTCGCGACCGAAAGGGCGAGGCCGAACACGATGCCGGCCATCAGCGACCAGCCGAGGAATTGCGACAGGCCCCAGCCCATCGTCGTCGCGACGGCAATCTGCACCACCGCGCCCGGCACGGCGATGCGCCACACCGACAACAGATCCTTCAGCGAGAAGTGCAGCCCGACCCCGAACATCAGCAGGATGACGCCGATCTCCGCCAGTTCGGTGGCGATCCCCGAATGCGCGACGAAGCCGGGCGTGAACGGCCCGATCAGCACACCCGCCAGCAGATATCCGGCGATCGGCGACACCCTGAGCTTGTGCGCCATCGCCCCCAGCGCGAACGCCGCGACCAGTGCGGTGACGATGGTTCCGATCAGCGGCGTGTAATGGGGCATCGGGTCTCCTCGGTCGGGTTCCTCCCAAGCGAACGGACGGCAGGGCGGCTGGGTTCGTCAACGTACCAAATTTACCGCCCGATGGCAGTCGGTAACGCCGCGTCATCACTCGATATCGTCGGCATATCCTGCCAGTGCGGCGATGGCGGCCGGGTCGTCGGCATGGCGCTGGCGAAGCAAGCGCAGGGCGGCGTCGGTGCCAGTACAGGTCCGCTCCATCCCATATTTCAGGAACGCCGCACGCGCCGGGCCGGTCGCTTCCTCGCCGCGCAGATGGTCGCATTCATCGCGTTTCAGGCGAAAGGCGACGACATCGGCGGGGAGGGCGGGGACATTGCCGGTCGACGCGTCGGTTCTGTGGGTCTCGACATGGATGACGGGTGCGTCCGATGGGGCGCCTCCGCAACCCGACAGCAACAACCCGATCGTCGCCATGAGCAACCGCACATCATTCCCCCGCCAAGCGTCGAATCACGGATAGACGATCGCCATCACCTCAACTTCCTTCGCCCCCGCCGGCAGGGCGACCGTCCGCACGTCGCCGACCGCGCTGCCGCGCAAGGCCCGCGCCATGGGGGAGTTCCACCCGATCCGCCCCTTGCCGGCATCGGCCTCGTCGTCGCCGACCAGTTCGAGCGTGCGGTGGTTGTCGTCCTCGTCGGCGATGGTCACCGTCGCACCGAACCATGCCCGGCCGCGCTCGGTCTGCGTCGCCGGATCGACCACCCGCGCCGCCTTCATGCGCTTGGCGAGAAAGCCTAGCCGCCGGTCGATCTCGCGCAGCCGTTTGCGGCCATAGATATAGTCGCCATTCTCCGACCGGTCGCCATTGCCCGCGGCCCAGGCGATGACGTCGACCAGCTTCGGCCGCTCCTCGCCCAGCAACTGGTCATATTCGGCCTTCAACACGGCATAACCCGCCGGGGTGATGTAATTCGGACGCGGTTCGCTCATCCCGGTCGGTTCTTCCCCAGATACCAGCTCAGATTGTTCGGCCCCTTCGACCGTGCCTTGTCGGCATGGATCAGGTCATAGACGACCGCATTTTCCAGCACGCGCTGCACATAGCCGCGCGTTTCGGTGTACGGAATCTTCTCCACCCAATCGACGATGTCGACTCCCGGCGTGCGCGGGTCGCCATTGGCGCGCAGCCATTTGTTCACATTGCCCGGCCCGGCATTGTAGGCGGCAATGGCGAGCGGATAATAGCCGCCATAATAATCGAGCATCCGCTGAATGAAGCTCGACCCCAGCGCCATGTTATACGCCGGATCATTGAGCGAGGACGGATTGTAGGAAAGCCCCAGCTTCCCTGCCGTCTCGCGCGCGGTGCCCGGCATCAACTGCATCAGCCCGCGCGCGCCGGTGCGGCTGACGGCGGTGCGGTCGAACTGGCTTTCCTGCCGCGCGATCGCGTGGATCAACGTGAACTGATCGCGCTGCGCCCCGCTGACCTGCACCGACGGATAGCCCGCCAGCGTATAGTCGCTATGCCCGTTCAGCAGCGCGCTGCGCCCGACCATGACGCTCAGGTCCGGGCGGTCGATCGCCTGCGCCAGCTCGACCGCCAGCGCATGATCGGTGTCGCTGCGTGCGTCCTCGGCGATCTTGCGGACGAACAGCCCTTGATCGCCATATTGCCCGGTGCGGCCCAGATAGCGCGTCGCCTTGACCACATCGCTGTTCATGTACGCCGCGCGCACGGCCGCCGGGACCGCTGCGGGATCGGCGGTATTGCCCGGTGCACGCAGGGGGCGGCCGATCCGCTCGCTGGCCAGCTGTCCGTAATATAGGTCGCCCAGATCGGCGGCCTGCGCGTACCAGCGGTCGGCGGTGGCGCGGTCGCCCGCTGCCTCCGCCGCGCGCCCCGCCCAGTAATAGCCCTTGGTCCGGACGGTCGGCGTGCGCGATCCGCTGGCATAGCGGGCGAACATGCCGGTCGCATCCGCCGGCCGGTTCAGCTTCTGCAGCGCGACCGTCCCCGCCAGCCACGCGAGGCTGGTATAGTCGTCGCGCTCGCCATAGGCCGCGTCGGCGATCACCGTCCCCGCCGGGAACGCATCGTCGATCTGCGACGCGATGCGATAGGCGAGGTCGAACTGGCTGTCCGCCTGCGCCGCCTTGGCATTGGTCAGCAGGACCTCCAGCCATTCCTCGACATCCCCCGGACTGCGCGACAGACGGCGCGGCTGCGCGAGGTAGGAGCGGGCCGCCACCGACTGACCCGTAGCGCGCAGCCAGCTGGCGCGGTCGCCGATATAGCCCGGATCGGTCCGGTCGACGCCCGGCTGTTCGCCCCGGACGCTGGCATCCGCCGCATTGGTGCGGAACGCCATGCGCGCATCGAAGGTCGGCCGCATCGCCGCCGAGACATAGCCGATCTGCCGCCCGGCGGCGGTCGTCGCGCCCTGCCACAACAGCCGGTCCATCCGCGCGTCATGATCCTGCGGGGTCAGCGCCGAGGCGAACCGGCCGAGCAGCTTCGCCTCGTCATTGGTGCGCAGCGCCCCCCGGCGCCATGCCGTGCGCGCCGCTTCATGCGCCTCGGCCATCCGCCCGCTCGCCGCCAACGCCTCCGCCATGCGCAGCCGCCCGGCGGCGGTCAGCGGCGGATAGCGGTCGAAGAAGCGCAGCACCGTCGCCGGGTCCTGCGCGCCGTCCGCCAGCACCGTCTCCGCCGCCGCGCGCCGGCTGGTTTCCCCGGGAAAACCGGGATGCGCCAGCAGGAACCGGGCATAGTCGGTAAAGGGATAATTGTCGGATTGCTGCAACCGTTTCCAATCGGCCAGCACCGGCTGGATCGGGTCATAGGCCGGGGCCGATGCCACCGGCTGGACCATCGGTCGCACGGTGATCGGCGCTGGCTGCACCATCGACGGCGGCAGCGGTTGGACGGAGATCTGCGCGGCGGGATGGAACATCCCGGCGGCCATGGCGGCGCTCGCGACGCCGGTGAGCAGGAACGCGCTCTTGAACACGGTGGTCAGCATACTGGACATGATATGGAAGCCCGCCCTATCTGTCGCCACCTTTTCGGCTCGAAACCCTGTCTGCGGAGCGCGTTTTCCATGTTTTCCGGTTCGATTCCCGCGCTCGTCACCCCGTTCGCCGACGGTCGGTTCGACGAAGCATCGTTCCGCGCCCTGGTCGACTGGCAGATCGAGAGCGGGTCGAGCGCGCTGGTTCCCTGCGGCACCACCGGCGAAGCGGCGACGATGACGATCGAGGAGCATGACCATGTCGTGCGCGTCTGCGTCGATCAGGCACGTGGCCGCGTACCGGTGATCGCGGGCTGCGGGTCGAACGACACCGCCGTCGCGCTGCACCACATCCATGCCGCGAAGGCCGCGGGCGCCACCGCCGCGCTGCTCGTCCCGCCCTATTACAACCGCCCGAATCAGGAAGGGGTGTTCCGCCATTTCGAGGTGCTGGCGTCGCAGGGCGGCCTGCCGATCGTGCTCTACAACGTGCCCGGCCGCACCATCACCGACATCGCGGTCGAGACGGTCGAGCGGATCGTGAAGGCGTTCCCCGACGTAGTGGTCGGCATCAAGGACGCGACCGGACAGATGGCGCGCGTCGCCGAACACCGTGCGCGCTGCGGCACCGGTTTCGCCCAGCTGTCGGGCAATGACGACATGACGCTCGCCTTCATGGCGATGGGCGGGGTCGGCGCGATCTCGGTCACCGCCAATGTCGCGCCCGCCATGTGCGCCGAGTTTCAGGACGCCTGCGCCGCCGGCGACTTTGCCCGGGCGCTGACCATTCAGGACCGGCTGTTCCCGCTGCACGCCGCATTGTTCAGCGATGCGTCGCCCGGTCCGGTCAAATATGCGATGGGCCGCGTCCGCCCGGGCTTTCCGACCGACCTGCGCCTGCCGATGACGCCCGCGTCCGAAGCCTCGCGCGCGGCGGTCGATGCCGCGCTCGCCCATGCCGGGCTGGTGCGCTGAGGATGGGAAGGTCGAAGCGGGGGGATGCATCCATTGCCGTAGCGGGGGCTGCGGCGTAACACGCAGGGCCTATGCCAAACGGACCTCTCTCAACCCAGACGGTGACCGGTGCGGAAATCGCCGCCCGCGACTGGTCGACGACCCCGCTGGGCCCGATCGAGGGGTGGCCGGTGTCGCTGCGCTCGCTGCTGGCGATGATGCTGTCCTGCCCGACGCCGATGTTCCTCGCCTGGGGGCCGGAGCTGCGCTGCTTCTACAACGATGCCTATCGCCCGATCCTGGGGTTACGGCTCGACGGCGCGCTGGGCGAACGCTTCGATATCGTCTGGGCCAGCATCTGGGACGAACTGGTCCCGCTGGTCGACCAGACTCTTGCCGGCGGCAGCATCGTCGCCACCGACATGAAGCTCGACCTCGCCCGCACCGGCGAGCCGGAGGAGAGCTGGTGGACCTTCACCTATTCCCCGGCCTTTGACGATGCAGGGCAGGTCGCCGGCCTGTTCTGTGTGACGGGGGAGACGACGTCGCGCATCGTGGCCGAGCGGGAACGGGCGGCCGCCGACGAACGGCTGCAACTGGCCCTGTCCGCCGGGCGCAATATCGGTGCGTGGGACTGGGACGTGCAGGCCGACATGATCCGCGCCGACAGCCGGTTCGCGCTGCTCTACGGCGTCGATCCGAAGATGGCGGAGCAGGGCGCGCCGATCGCCCGCTTCTTCGAAGGAATCCATCCCGACGACCTGCCGATGGCCCAGCGCGCGATCGAACGCGCGATGGACCCGACCGGCGACGGCACCTTCATTTCGGAATATCGCGTCGTCGACCAGGGCGGCAATTGCCGCTGGGTGTCGGCGCAGGGCCGCTGCACCTTCGACGATAGCGGGCGCCCGCTGCGCTTTCCCGGCGTCAGCTACGACATCGACGACCGGAAACAGGCCGAACTGGCGGCGCTGGCGGCCAAGGCGGAGCGCGAATTCGTCCTGTCGCTCAGCGCCCGGCAACGCGCCGCGACCGATCCGGACGCGATCATGCGCTTCACCGCCCGCGCGCTTGGCGAATGGCTCCGCGTCGACCGGGTCGCTTTCGCCCGCGTCGCGGCCAACCGCGTGCGCTATATGGGCGGGTGGAACGACGGGGTCCTGCCGCCGCTGACCGGCGAACATTCGCTCGACCGCTTCGGGCAGGGCAATACCGCGCTGCTGCGCGCCGGGCGGACGATCGTATCGGACGAATTCGCGATCGACCCCGATTTCGTCGGTAGCGAGGCATCATCCTATTCAGCCGTCTCTGGCTTCTGCGTGCCGCTGCGGCAGGACGGGCGGCTGGAAGGGCTGCTGATCGTCGGTCATGGCGCACCGCGTCACTGGCTGCCGGGCGAAATCGCGCTGTTGCAGGAAGTGGCGGAGATCAGCTGGGTCACCGTCCAGCGCGCCGACGCGCTGCTTCGGTTGCAGGCGAAGGTCGGGCGGCAGGATGCACAGCTCGAACGCGTCGCCACCGAACTGCACAATGCCGCCAGCGCCCGCGCCGCCGCCGAGACGCAGGTGCGCCAGTTGCAGAAGATGGAGGCGGTCGGCCAGCTGACCGGCGGCATCGCGCACGATTTCAACAACATGCTCGCGGTCGTGATCGGCGGGCTGGACATGATCGAGCGCCGCATCGCCAGCGGGCGCGGCGATGTCGAGCGTTATGTCGAGGCGGCGAAGGACGGCGCTACCCGCGCCGCCGCGCTCACCCAGCGCCTGCTCGCCTTCTCCCGCCAGTCGCCGCTGGCGCCCGAACCGGTCGAGGGCAACCGCCTGATCGCCGACCTGACCGAGCTGCTGACCCGGACGCTCGGCGAACGGATCGCGGTGGAGACGGTGCTCAGCGCCGGGCTGTGGCGGGCGGAGGCCGATCGCGGCCAGCTCGAAAATGCCATCGTCAACCTCGCGGTGAATGCCCGTGATGCGATGCCCGATGGCGGCAAGCTGACGATCGAGACCGCCAATGCCCATGTCGGCGACGATTATGCGCGCGAGGCCGACATGGCCGCCGGGCAATATGTCATGATCGCCGTCACCGATACCGGCACCGGCATGGCGCCCGACGTGCTGGCCAAGGCGTTCGAGCCGTTCTTCACCACCAAGCCGGTCGGGCGCGGCACGGGCCTTGGCCTCAGTCAGGTGTTCGGCTTCGTCCGCCAGTCCCGCGGCCATGTCCGCATCTATTCCGAACCCGATGTCGGCACGACCGTCCGCCTGTACCTGCCGCGCTTTTATGGCGAGACGCCGACACCCACGCCGCGCGCCGCGCTCCAGCCGATCCGCCGCGGCAGCCCGGACGAAACGGTGCTGGTGGTCGAGGACGAATCGCGCGTCCGCAGCTTCTCGGTCGAGGTGCTGCGCGACCTGGGCTATGGCGTCCTCCATGCCTCCAACGGACCGGAGGCGCTCGAACTGCTGGCACAGGGGGTGCGCGTCAGGCTGCTGTTCACCGACGTCGTGATGCCGGGCATGACCGGCCGCGAACTGGCCGACCGGGCGCTGGCGATGCGGCCCGACCTGCGCGTGCTCTATACCACCGGCTATACCCGCAACGCGGTCGTCCATAACGGCGTGCTCGACCCCGGCACGCGGCTGCTCCCCAAGCCGTTCGGCGTGGACGAACTGGCAAGAAAGGTACGCGAAGCCCTCGACGCGTAATCAAGATCCTCCCCGCTATGCGGGGAGGGGGACCAGCCGCAGGCTGGTGGAGGGGGGCCGCCGCACACACAACGGCAGCGTTCGCGGCCAACCCCCTCCACCCCCGCTTCGCCGCGGTCCCTCCCCGCGAGCGACGAGGAGCACGACGGACGCTTCCCTCCACGCCCCCGACACCCTATGTCCCGCCCATGAGCCGTCCGCGTCCCCAGTTGTTCGACAAGAAGAAGACCGTCGCCGAAAACCGCCGCGCGCGGTTCGATTACGAAATCGACACGGTCTACGAAGCCGGCATCGCGCTGACCGGGACCGAGGTGAAGTCGCTGCGCTTCGGCGAAGGGTCGATCACCGAAAGCTATGCCGATGTCCGCGACGGACAGGTGTGGCTGATCAATTCGAACATTCCCGAATTCAGCCACGGCAACCGCTTCAACCACGAACCGCGCCGCCCGCGTAAACTGCTGCTTCACGAACGCGAGATAAACAAGATGCACGGGGCGGTGGCGCGCGACGGCATGACGCTGATCGCGCTATCGGTGTATTTCAACGGAAAAGGGCGGGCGAAGGTCGAACTGGCACTGGCCAAGGGTCGCAAGAACCACGACAAGCGCGAACATATCAAGGAGCGGGACTGGAAGCGTGAACAGGGAAGGTTGCTCCGCGACCGTGGCTGATGCAGGCGGCGACGACGACCGGCGGCTGGGCAGCCGTGCGCTGCGCTGGGTCCGTGCGAACCTGCCGACCCGCGAATCGATCGAATCGATCCGCTTCCTGCGCCCCGTCGCGCACCGCGTCCTCGCCCCCGAACTCTGGCGCTTCACCCGCCGTTCGGTTCCCCGTGGCGTGGCACTCGGCATGTTCACCGGCATCCTGATCCCGCTGGGACAGATTCCCGCATCCGCCGTCCTTGCGCTTCCGCTGCGCGCAAACGTTCCGGCGGCGGCGCTGACCACCTTCTTCACCAACCCCATCACCACGCCGCTGCTGTTCATCCTCTACTACAAGGTGGGCGCCTGGCTGCTCCACATCGACCGCGTGGTGCCGGGCGACCCGATCGGCGACGCGGTCGCCGCACCGCCCGGCTGGCTCGAATGGCTGGTGGCAGAGGTCGGTCCGGCGACCGCGCTCGGCATGGTCGTATGCTCGGTCATCGGCGCGGTGCTGGGGTACGCGATCGCCGCGCTCGGCTGGCGGTGGTGGATCGCGGCGAAGTGGAAGCGGCGCGGGCATGGGCGATCCGCCATCTAACCCTCCGTTCGGTTCGAGCAGCTTCGAGCTTGTCGAGAAGCGTCCGTCGAGAACTGCTTGTTTGCGGCAACCCCTTCTCGACTTCGGTTCTCGACAGGCTCGAACCTGCGCTCGAAGCAAACGGATTGGGAAGGAGCAAGGGATCGCACCCAACCCAAGCTAGATATTGACGATCGATAAGCCCGGGTGCAGCATAACGTATCACCCGATACGAAGAGGCTTATTCGATGCGGCGTAGTTTCGTCCTCACCACCCTGCTTGCGGCGTCGGCCCTGTCGGCCTGCGCGACCACGCCGCCACCGCAAACCGGCAATGCCGATCCGATCGCGGTAACCGAAACCGCCGCCCCCGCGCCCAAGCCCGAGATCGGCGATTTCGGCTTCGACGTCGCCGGCATGGACCGCAGCGTGAAGCCCGGCGACAATTTCTACAAATATGCCAACGGCACCTGGGAAAAGATCACGCCGATCCCGGCCGACAAGTCGAACTACGGCATGTTCACCGCATTGGACGACCTGTCGAAGTCGCGCACCCGCGAACTGCTCGACGCGGCGAAGGGTGATCCCAATTCGAAGATCGGCGTCGCCTATGCCACCTATCTCGACCAGGCCGCGATCGAGGCGAAGGGGCTGGCCCCGATCCAGCCGTGGCTGACCGAGATCAAGGGGCTTTCGTCGAAGGCCGGCTATGCCGCGCTGGCGGCCAAGGCGTCGCAGGCCGGCGTCGGTGCGCCCTTCAGCGCCTATGTCGGCCCGGACGACAAGACCCCGACCGTCTATGCGCTGCAGACGTCGCAGGGCGGGCTCGGCATGCCCGACCGCGATTATTACCTGTCGACCGATGCGAAGCTGGTCGAACAGCGCAAGGCGTATCAGGCGCATCTCGCCAAGATGCTGACGCTGGCCGGCGAACCCAATGCCGCCGCCCGCGCTGCCGCGATCGTCGCGTTCGAGACGCAGATCGCCCGCGCGCACTGGACGCGGATCGAAAGCCGCGACGCGAACAAGACCTATAACAAGATGACCGTCGCCGACCTGCAGCGTCGCGCGCCGGGCTTCGACTTCGCGACCTATTTCCGCACGCTCGGTGCGAACACCCCCGACGTGATCGTCGCCCAGCCGACCGCCTTCACCGGCATGGCGAAGGTGATCGGCGCGGCGCCGCTCGCCGTGCTCAAGGACCAGCTGCTCGTCCGCTCGCTCGACGGGTTCGCCGGCGTCCTGCCGCAGGCGTTCGACCAGGAAAGCTTCACCTTCTACGGCACCGTCCTGTCGGGCACGCCGCAGCAGGAGGAGCGCTGGAAGCGCGCGGTCGACTTCACTTCGGAAGCGGTCGCCGACGATGTCAGCAAGGCCTATGTCGCCAAATTCTTCCCGCCCGCGACCAAGGCGGCGGCCGACGAACTGGTCCGCAACGTGACGGAGGCCATGGGGCGCCGGATCGACAATCTCGACTGGATGGCGCCGGAGACCAAGGCGAAGGCGCGGGCGAAGCTCGCCGCCTTCACGCCCAAGATCGGCTATCCCGACCGGTGGCGCGACATGAGCGACCTGACGATCACGCCGGGAGACGCCTTCGGCAACATGTTGCGCGCGAACCAGTGGCAGCAGCGCTACAACGTGCAGCATCTGGGCAAGCCGATCCAGAAGTGGGAATGGTTCATGACCCCCATGACCGTGAACGCGTACGCGAACCCGGTGATGAACGAGATCGTATTCCCCGCCGCGATCCTGCAGCCGCCCTTCTTCGATCCGAACGCCGATCCGGCGGTCAATTACGGCGCGATCGGCGCGGTGATCGGCCACGAGATCAGCCACCATTTCGACGATCAGGGCCGCAAATACGACGTCAATGGCAGCCTCACCGACTGGTGGACGCCGCAGGACGTGAAGCGCTTCGAGGAACGCACGGCGGCACTGGTCAAGCAGTATGACGCCTATGAACCGCTGCCCGGCCTGCATGTGAAGGGCGAACTGACGCTCGGCGAAAACATCGCCGACCTCGCCGGCCTGACCGCCGCGTGGGACGCCTATACCCATGCCTATCCGAACGATCAGAAGGTGATCGACGGCTTCGGCCCCGAACAGCGTTTCTACCTCGGCTGGGCGCAGGTGTGGCGGCGCAGCTACCGCGAGGCGAATCTGCGCCAGCGGCTGCTGACCGACCCGCACAGCCCCTCCGAACAGCGCGCCTGGGTCGTGCGCAACCTCGACCCCTGGTATCAGGGCTACAAGCCGGCGGCGGGCGAATATCTCTTCCTCGCCCCCGAACAGCGCGTCCGCATCTGGTAAGCGGACTGGCACGTTCCATGACCGTACCCCGGCGAAGGCCGGGGGCCAGTTACGGAACATGCGTTTGTTCCTCACGACCGTAACCCAACTGAACCCCGGCCTCCGCCGGAGTACGGGAATGGGGCGGGGCGATACCTCACCTCCCTCCGTCACCCCGGGCTTGACCCGGGGTCCCGCTTCTTATTCTCGACCGTCGAAAGAAAGCGGGACCCCGGATCAAGTCCGGGGTGACGAGATAGTGCGGCGATCCTGTCTTCCTCAAACCTCGTTCCGCCTGCCCGGGGGTACGGATAGCGAAGCGCACGCCCACACGACCCACCAAACCCTACCCGATCGCGCCCCTACGTCCGATCACCCGAACCGCCGCTTGACGCCGCCCCCCCAAGCGCCGCAACAGCTTCGACATGCTGTCGAAATCCCCGTCCGCCTCTTCGCCGGTCCTGCCGCTCGCCATCGCGCTGGTCGCCGGGGCCATCGCGGCCGGGATCATCCTGTGGACGATCGGCAGCCTGCCCGTGGCGATCGGCTTCGTCGCGGCGGCGGTCGTGTTGGCCGGCGTTGCGCTGGGCGTCCGCCACTGGACCGGATCGGCTGAAGCCACGGAGCCGGTGGTCGACTGGTCGCTGGCGCAGACGCTCGCCTCGGTCAGCCCGCACGCGCTCGCCGTCACCGACCGCGCCGGCCGCCTCGTCTGCGCCAACGACCGCTATGCCGCGCTGTTCGGCGGCTATCCGACTCCGCCCGGCGTGCTGGGCGATGGCGTCGATGCCAGCGCGCTGGCCGGCGCCGCCCGGTCGGCGTGGCGCGACGGCGATGCCAGGGTCACCGTGCGACAGGGCGACGCCCCGCTGGTCGCGACGCTCGCCCGCGCCGGGGAAGCGATGCTCGTCTGGCGTTTCGAAGGCGGACAGGCGATCGCCGAGGCGGTGACGATGCGCGCGATGATCGCGGGCGATGTCGGCGAACGGCTGGGCGGGGCGGGGGTGATGGTCGCGCTCCTGAGCGCCGATGGCCGTATCCGCGCCGCCAACCGCGTCTTCCGCGCCCGCGCCGTCGGCAACGAGGACGCCACGATCGAGGGCCGCGATTTCGCCCGTTTCCTCGTCACCGACAGCCGCGGCCGCGTCCGTTTCGAACGCGAAGGGCTGGGCGGCGACCCGCTTCGCATCGTGCAGGTGCCGTTCGTCGACGATCCCGACGGCCCGATGCTGGTCGCGATGCTGGACGAGGAAGAGGCGCCCGTCGGGCTGATGCCGATCGCCGCGCCGGGATCGGCGGCGCAGGTCCGCGCGCTCGTCTCGCTGCTGCCGGTCGGCATGGCGCTAGTCGATCGCGACGGCCGCTTCCTGCACATGAACGACGCCTTCGTCCGCGCGACCGGCGTCAATCCGGTCGCGCCGCCGCTCTATCCCGGCGACCTGGTGGTGCGCGAGGACAAGGCCGCGCTCGCCGATGCCGTCCGCCGCTTCGCCGGCGGGGCGCAGCACAGTGCCGACATGGCGGTCCGCCTCAACGACCGGTCGGAGGAGCCGATCGCGCTGTCGATCGCCGGTGCGCGCGGGCTGGGCGAAGCCGCCGTCGTCCTCTCGCTGCGCGATACCGGCGAGGAGGGCAAACTCAAGCGGCAGGTGGCGCAGGCGACCAAGATGCAGGCGGTCGGCCAGCTCGCCGGCGGCGTCGCGCATGATTTCAACAACATCCTGACCGCGATCATCGGCCATTGCGACCTGATGCTTATGCGCCATTCGCCCGGCGACAGCGACTATGACGACATCCAGCAGATCCGCGCCAATTCGAACCGCGCCGCCAGCCTGACCCGCCAGCTGCTCGCCTTCTCGCGCCAGCAGACGCTGCGCCCGCAGGTGCTGCAGCTGCCCGACGTGATTTCGGAGGTGTCGAACCTCCTGAAGCGCCTGCTCGGCGAGACCGTCCAGCTGGTCGTCAACCATGGTCGCGGGCTGGGCTCGGTCCGCGCCGATCCGGGCCAGCTCGAACAGGTCGTCGTCAACCTCGCGGTCAATGCCCGCGACGCGATGCTCTCGCAGGGCGGCAACCGCAACGTGCTGACCATCGAGACGCTGGCGACCAGCGCGCAGGAAGTCCGCGCGATGGACGACGACGTGCTGCCGGTCGGCGATTATGTGACGCTGAAGGTATCCGACACCGGCACCGGTATCCCCGCCGACGTGCTGCCCAAGATCTTCGAACCCTTCTTCACGACCAAGGAAGTGGGGAAGGGCACCGGCCTCGGCCTGTCGACCGTCTATGGCATCATCAAGCAGTCGGGCGGCTATATCTTTGCCGAATCGCGTCCGGGACAGGGGTCGACCTTCACCATCCACCTGCCGGTCCACGCCGCCGCCGCCGAACCGCCGCGCCTTGGCACCAATCCCAAGCTCAAGAGCGAGCCGACCGAGCCGGCCTGGGGATCGGGCACGATCCTGCTGGTCGAGGACGAGGACATGGTCCGCGCCATCGCCGAACGCGCGCTGGCGCGGCAGGGCTATACCGTCATGACCGCCGAACATGGCGAGGCCGCGCTCGAACTACTCGCCGACCGGCCGCATATCGACCTGCTGATCTCCGACGTCGTCATGCCGACGATGGACGGCCCGACGATGGTCCGCCATGTCCGCAAGGTCTATCCGACGCTGCCGATCCTGTTCATGTCGGGCTATGCCGAGGAACAGTTGCGACGGTCGATTGATCTGGATCAGGTTTCTTTCCTCCCGAAACCCTTTTCGGTACAGCAACTGGCGACGGCGGCGCGCGATGCGTTGGCAAAGTCCTGACCGGCGCGACGAAATCGGTTGCGGCGTTCCCGCTTTGACCGCTAAGGGTCGGCGCGTATGACGTCGCCTGCGCGTATCCTCCTGGTTGAGGACGAACCCCTGATCGCCATGATGCTCGAGGATTTCCTCGACATGCTCGGCCGCACCGTCGCCGGGACCGCCGACAGCGTGGCGTCCGCCGTGTCGGCGATCGACCAGGGTGGCATCGACGGCGCGATCCTCGACGTGCATCTGCGCGGCGGGGAAAAGAGCTGGCCGGTGGCGGACAAGCTGGCGGCGGCGGGCATCCCGTTCGTGCTGGCGACCGGCGGGTCGGGCGACACGATCGAACCGGCGCACCGCGACCGCCCGGTCCTGTCGAAGCCGTTCACGATGGACGCGGTCGAGCAGGCGCTGAACGACCTGGGGTGATCTGGGGCGTCGAGTTGGCGACGACCCATTGACACATCCTGGTGGGACAGCGAGCATGATACCATGCTGTCCTCGATCCTGCTGGTGGCCGCACAGACGACCGTCCCGCCTACAGTCGTTCCGACCGAAGAGATCGTCGTCGTCGGTCACCGCGCGACGGATGCACTGGCAGCCTGCCTGTCGCGCCAATGCCCGCCGGCCGAGGATGTAGAGGCTTCACTGCAAGCGTCGGTTGAGATGTTCTCCGGCGGACAATATGCCAAGGCCCGGCATACGCTGCTGCGGTCCATCGCGCGTAACCGCCGTCATGCCGCTCAACTGCCCGGACCGGTTTCCAGTCTGTATGCAACGCTCGCTACTGTCGCGGAACATGAGGGGTATCAGCGGGAATGGGTTTCCGCGTCGCGCAGCAACGTACAGGTTCTTCGCAAATATATGGGCGAGGACAACCCTTCGACATTGGTCGAGGAGATGGGCTTCGCCCGTGATCTGGTGGAAAACGGAAATGTCTCCACCGCATCCGGTATCCTGACCAAGGTTCAGCGCCTGGCGCTGAATACCGGAAAGAAGGATCTCGCAGCAGGAGCCACGTTCCGCCGGGCGTGGCTGGAAATGGGGTCGGGCAACGAGAAGCGCGCGATTCAACTGATGGACGAAGCCGTTGCGATCGCCGGCCCGGCCAACCGCGCCATGGCCGATCTGCGCGCGATATTCCTGGCGCGCATCGCCCTGCGCAAGGGGGATGCTGGTGCGATCGATGCGCTGGCCGCACGGCTCCGCCAGTCGGCTGTCGCCCGTCCGATGCTATTGTCTTCGCGACCGGTGGAGGACGTCAACGCCCCCGATGGTATGATTTCCAACGGGGCGGCGAATGGCGATATCGCATTGGCGGATGTGGGATACTGGATTCGGCCGGACGGACGAACCGCGGATGCGGAGATATTGACCCCGTCCGGACTGGGTCGATGGGAACGTGCCGTGCTGCAACAGGTCCGCGAACGGCGGTATATTCCGTTGGATGTACCCTCGGTGCATCCCGGCATTTACCGGATTGACCGTTTCACGATCCGATCGACCTTCAACTTCGTAACCGGTACGCGCATCGCGCAACGGTCGGGGCCGGCAACCACGCACATCGTCGACCTGACGGAGACCGAAGCGATGAGCGCCGCGCAGAAGCGCCGGGTCGCGGAAGCAGCCACGGCAGCGGCAGCAGACCAGATCGCCCCGGTCGGCTCGCCGATGCAATAGGCGCCACGGCACGGGGGAAGAAGAGCCGCTCAATGCTCCACCATCCCGCCCTCTGGCAGCCGCTCGCGCACTTCTGCCGCGATCGGCTGCACCAGGTTGCATTGTCGCGCCGACACGATCTTCGCGCCCCGCCGTACGACCAAGCCCGAGTCCGCCTTCGGATGGTTCAGCCCGTCCGCCCCGAACCCGGTCCGCACGATCCGATCGAACAGCGTGTAGGAATGACCCTTGTTGCGCGCGGTAACCTGCAACTCGCCCCCGCCCGAATAGCCGGTGCTCGCCCAGTACAGGTCGGACGCGACCAGTTCGATCCGCCCGGGTTGGCCATAGCGATAGACCGATGTCTTGCCCTGCGAACAAATCGACACGCGCTTGCGGCCGATCGTGCAGACGGCCAGCGGCGTTTCCGCTGGCGTGCAAAGCGAAGCGTCGCTGTCGTCAAGCGGTGTTCACGATGCCGGTAATGGCCCGGTCGCCGCAGTGGACAGCAGTCCGCCGATCCCAGTCGCCAGCGCCAGCCATGTCCGTGTCGTCATGTCGCTCTCCCTCCTTGGTGGCCCATCGTCTTTCTTGATGGCGGCACGGTCTACCAGCACCACGATCGCGTTTATCGCCGAAGCGAACAACTCTTGCGGAATGGGAACAAAACGAATACATGCAAATCCAACAAAGGCGCGTTGAACCCTCGACGCGGTTGCTCTACGCGAAAGGCTGGACATGGCGGCAAATCTGAAGGCGGTCGATAGCAAGATGGCGGCAGCGAACGACAAGGCGGCGGGCGAACGGCAAAAGGCGCTCGACGCCGCGCTGGCGCAGATCGACCGGGCATTCGGCAAGGGTTCGGCGATGAAGCTGGGCCAGAAGGAAGCGATGCAGGTCGAGGCGATCTCGACCGGGTCGCTCGGCCTCGACATCGCACTCGGCGTCGGCGGCCTTCCGCGCGGGCGCGTGATCGAAGTGTACGGGCCGGAAAGCTCGGGCAAGACGACGCTCGCGCTGCATGTGATCGCCGAGGCGCAGAAGAATGGCGGCACCGCCGCGTTCGTCGACGCCGAACACGCGCTCGACCCGGTCTATGCGAAGAAGCTGGGCGTCAACATCGACGAACTGATCGTGTCGCAGCCCGATACCGGCGAACAGGCGCTCGAAATCACCGATACGCTGGTCCGTTCGAACGCGATCGACGTGCTGGTGGTTGATTCGGTCGCAGCGCTCGTGCCGCGCGCGGAAATCGAGGGCGAGATGGGCGACAGCCATGTCGGCCTGCAGGCGCGCCTGATGTCGCAGAGCTTGCGCAAGCTGACCGGATCGATCAGCCGTTCGCGCTGCATGGTGATCTTCATCAACCAGCTGCGCATGAAGATCGGCGTGATGTACGGCAACCCGGAAACCACGACCGGCGGCAACGCGCTGAAATTCTACGCCTCGGTCCGGCTCGACATCCGTCGCACCGGCCAGATCAAGGACCGTGACGAGATCATCGGCAACGCGACCCGCGTGAAGGTGGTGAAGAACAAGGTCGCGCCTCCGTTCAAGCAGGTCGAATTCGACATCATGTACGGGCAGGGTATCTCGAAGATCGGCGAGATCCTCGACCTGGGCGTGAAGGCCGGCCTCGTCGAGAAATCGGGCGCGTGGTTCAGCTATGACAGCGTGCGGATCGGGCAGGGGCGTGAGAACGCCAAGACCTTCCTGACCGAACATCCGGAACTGCGCGACAAGCTGGAGGCCTCGATCCGGCAGCGGACCGAAAAGGTGGCCGAGGAAATGATGACCGGTCCCGATGCCGAGGATGGCGACGACGACATGTGAACCAACATCGGGCGGCCAAGGTGCCGCCCGATGGCTGTTTGTGGCAGGCTAAGTAGTTGTAAAATAGCTTTATTTGCGCAGGGGCGGGGACGCCGCAAACATACGAAATCCGTAACCTTCGCCAACTTCCGCGCCGCCGTTCGTCCGATCCGCTGCAACCGATCGCGGCCTGTCGCATTGCCTGCCTCATGTTCCGCAACGCCTTGGGAATTCAGCGATGATCGTCGTCCACCACCTCGAAAATTCCCGGTCGCAGCGGGTGCTCTGGCTGCTGGAGGAACTGGGCCTTCCCTATGCGGTGAAGCGCTATGAGCGGAACAAGGCGACGATGCTCGCACCGCCGGAACTGCGCCGCGTCCATCCGCTGGGCAAGTCGCCGGTGATCGAAGACAGCGACGCCGGCAGCGCCGGGGGATCGCTGGTCGTCGCCGAAACCGGGGCGATCGTCGAATATCTGGTCGAAAAG
The DNA here is from genome assembly GCF_028551275.1 of Sphingomonas hankookensis. Classification (NCBI taxonomy): domain Bacteria; kingdom Pseudomonadati; phylum Pseudomonadota; class Alphaproteobacteria; order Sphingomonadales; family Sphingomonadaceae; genus Sphingomonas; species Sphingomonas hankookensis. The sequence continues at coordinate 3,021,035 of NZ_CP117025.1, read as the reverse complement.
GCCGATGGCCGGCTGGGCATGCCCGTGCATCGCCGCAACGCGCTGCACTACCGCCATTTCCTGCACTATGCCGAAGGCTCGCTGATGCCGCCGCTGCTGGTCAAGCTGGTGCTCGGCCGCGTGCCGTTGCTGGGCAAGGCCGCGCAGAAGAAGGTGCAGCCGATGATCGACGTCCATCTCGACTATGTCGAACAGCACCTCGCCAGCCATGACTGGTTCGCCGGCGACGCGATGACCGCCGCCGACGTGATGATGAGCTTCCCGCTGGAGGCCGCCCGCAATCGCGCCGGGCTCGACGGTTCGCGCCCGCACATCATCGCCTGGCTCGACCGCATCCATGCTCGCCCGGCCTATCGCGCCGCGCTCGCCGCCGGCGGGGCCTATGCCTATGCCTGATCGGCTCGGCGGACATGATCCGCGATCAGCGCCGCCAGCCGGTCCGGCTGTTCGTAGGGGATGAGGTGCGCGGCGTCCGCCACCACCTCGACCCGGCCATCGGGATAATGCGGCAGGTTCAGCCGCCGCTGCGCCGCCTCGCCCAGATCGCCGTCCTCCGCCCCCGCGACGATCAGCGCCGGCACCCCGATGCGACCGACCCGTTCGCGCCAGTCCTCGCGGCTGCCATGCTCCAGCCACCCGGTCCATGCCGCCGCCCGGGCATGCCGCACGTCCGCAACCGCCTGTTCCCGCAGCACCGGCGGTAGCGGCGCGGCGCAGTTGGCATCGACGAACGCCGCCGCATCCTCCTGCGATATGCTGCCGTCCGCGAACCACTCGATCATCCGCGCCCGCCGCGCCTCGTCGATCGGTTCGGGCGCCGGCGGCGAAGCGGCGACCAGCACGACCCCGGCCACCGCCGGCCCCTCCTGCGCCGCGACGATCGTCGCGATCTTGCCGCCCATGCTGTGCCCCACCAGCACACACCGTCCGGCATCGGCCACCACCGGCCGCACCGCCGCGACCATGCCCGCCACGTCCCCGCCGCCGCGATCCGCCGCCGATCCGAAACCCGGCAGGTCGAGCGCGATCGATGGAACATCCCCCAGCCGCTCCCGCACCAATCGCCACGATCGCGCGCGCATGCCCAGCGCATGCAGGAAGATCAGGGTGGGGCGGGACATGGCAACTCGCGGCAGAGGGATCGGACCCGACCTCAAACCGCTATCGCGCCGGCGGTTCCGTCACGGGCGCCCCGCAACCGCGACCGGCTACGCCTGCAGGCAGGCCGCCAGCGTTTCGATCGCAAGGGGCGTCGTCGTCGTGACGTTGAAGCGCATATAGGCATTGTCGCTCTTCCCCAGCGAGAAATGCGATCCCGGCGCGGTCAGGAAACCGTGCTTCAGCATCGTCCGCGCGACCTCGATCCCGCTTCGCTCCGGCCCCAGCTCGGCCCACAGGAACATTCCCCCGCCCGCCGGCGCGACAGTGCAGGATGCCGCCGCCAACGCGTGCCGGAGGGTGGTGGCGCGCTGGGCGAGCGCGGTGCGGATGCGCTCGCAGCGCCGGCGATACAGGCCGTCGCTCAGGAACCGGTACAGGACGCGCTCCTGGGTCAGCATGTTGCCAAGCCCCTGGACCGGTCGGAACAGTCGCAACAGCTTCATCCGCGCCTCGTTCGCGACGATGAAGCCGGCGCCGACCTCGGGCGCCAGCACGTGCGACGACCCACCGACATGGATCACATGGTCCAACTGGTCGAGGACCGCCAACGGCACCACCGGCCGCCCGCCCGATGAGGGCGACAGGTCGGCATAGCTCGCATCGTCGACCAGCATCATGTCGAACTCGGCGGCGATCTCGATCAGCTTGCGCGCCTTGTGCAGCGAGATCGAACTGCCCGTCGGATTGTGCAGCACCGACGTCAGCAGGAACATCGCCGGTCGATAGCGCTCGCACAGCAGGCGCAGCACGTCGAGGTCCGGCCCGTCCGCCTCGCGCGGTACGCGCATGATCTCGGCACGCTGGGCCAGCAGGACCGATGTATGGATGAACGATGCGGGGTCCTCGACCAGCGCGAACGCACGCGGCCGGATGAAGGCGCGGATGACGAGGGTCAGTCCCGCCACGCACCCCGGAACGGTCATGATCGACGACAGCGCAGCATCGATCCCGTCGATCCGCAGCTTGTTCTGCACCTGCTCGCGCAGCGGCAGATAGCCGGCCGGATCGCCATAGCTGCCCAGGCGATAGCCGCCCGACGCGACACCCCGCACGACCCGATGCAGCTCGTCGAGCGACCCGTCGTCGTGCGACAACACGCCGCTGCCGGGGCAGCGATCGGGTGGCAGGCTGGAATGAATGAGCTGGAACGGCTCCAAGTCGACCGTCGGCCGCGCCGCGCTGTCCCCGACCGGCCGCGGGGCCGGGGCCGCGACGTAGAATCCCGCGCCCCGGCGGGCATGGAGATGTCCGCCGGCAACCAGCTTGTCATAGCCGCGTTGTACCGTGTCGCGACTGACCCCATATTCGGCTGCCATCGCGCGGATCGAGGGAAGCCGCTGATCGGGGATTAGCCTGCCGTCGCCGATGCTCGCTGCGATGGCGCGGACGATGCGCTCCACCTGGCCCGTCTCCGGTACGGATGCCGCGTCGAAATTGTCCTTGTCGTTCGGGTAGGACAGGCTGGTCATCTTTTCCGACTTTGGCCTGAAGCAAACCGGCCCGCAATCGGTAATGTCGGGGGATGGCAGCTTCCTTTCCGTTTATTGCGCTGATCGCCGCTTCGATGGGCGGATGGGTCGCGGCACCGGCGCCGCAACCGCGCGCAGGGGTGGCAAGGCCACCGGTAAAGGCGCCTGCTGTCCCGCAACGGGCGATTACCGATCCGATCACCCGGTTCACGCTGGCGAACGGCCTGACGGTCGTGGTGCAGACCAATCGTCGCGTCCCGCTGATCACCGCGACGCTGGTCTACAATGTCGGGTCGAAGGACGAGAAGCCGGGACAGCACGGCTATGCCCATCTGTTCGAACATCTGATGCTCGACGGCAGCGAGCATTGGAACCGGCATTCCTTCGACTCGCTGCGCGATCTGGGCGCCTCCGACTATAACGCGGTCACCAACCAGGACGAAACCCGCTTCTACGAGACGTTTCCGAGCGCGGCGCTGGAACGGGTGCTGTTCCTCGAAGCCGACCGCATGGGCCATATCGGGGGGGCGCTGACCGCCGATCGCGTCCGGCGCGAGGTCGGCGTAGTCCTGAACGAAAAGCGCCAGCGCGCTGCCCGGCCCGACGGCACCACCGACGCGATCAGCTTTGCCGACCTCTATCCCGCCGACCATCCCTATCGTCACAGCACGATCGGGGAGGAAGCGGATCTGAACGCCGTCACCGTGGAGGCGGCGCGGCAATGGTTCGACCGCTTCTACGGTCCCTCGAACGCCACGCTGATCCTGGCCGGCGACGTGACCGGCGACGACGCGCGGCGGCTGGTCGAGAAGTATTTCGGCGGTTTGGCGCCCCGGCTGCCGCTCGACCGGCTGCTGACGCGAAGCGTGCCGCTGGCCGGCGCGGTGCGGCGCGAAATCCATCGCGTCGTGCCGAGGGGGCGCATCGACGCGACCTACATCGCCCCGCCGCAAGGATCGCCGGACATCGCGTCGTTCGACCTCACGGCCCATATCATGGCGGCGGGTGCCCGCTCGCGCCTCAACCGGCGGCTGGTCGAGCAGCTGGGCATCGCCAACGGCGTCTTTCCGACGTTCGAGGAAGGGCAATTGTCGAGCCGCATGGGGTTCGTGGTCGACGGCATTCCCGCGGAGCAGATGGTGCGGGCGGAGGCGGAGATCGACGCGGTCATCGCGGAGTACGCGGCGAACGGTCCGACGCCGGCGGAACTGGCGGCGGCCCAGGCGGCGCGCATCCAATATATGGTCGGGTTGCAGGGCAGCACGTCGGGCAAGGCATTCCTGCTGGCGCGGGCGGCGGGGCAGACGGCCGATCCCAACTATGCCGAAACCTATTTCCGCCAGCTGCGAGAGGCTACGCCCGATAGGGTGCGCAAGGCTGTCGCGCCGGTCTATGGCGGCCCTGGCTATCGGCTGATCGCACGGCCGAAGCCGCAATTGCGGGCGGTGAGCGGCGGCTACGACCTGACCCGGGGGGCGCCACCGATGGGGCCGATGGCGCCGATCGTCTTTCCGGCGGTGGAGCGGGCGCAGCTGTTCAACGGATTGCAGGTCCTGCTGGTGCCGCGTCCGGGATCGATGACCGATGTCGTGCGCCTGCGCTTCGACGATGCCGGTTTCGCGGGGCCGTCGCGGCAGGTCGCCTCGCTGGCGTTCGACCTGCTGGCCGGGACGCAGACAACCCCGGACCAGCGCGTCCGCGCCGAACGGGCGGAGCGGCTGAACGGCCGGTTCGGCGCGATGGTCGAGCCCGATGATGCCGATCTGACGATGAACTGGAGCGCGGCGGAACGGACGCGCGGCATCGCCTTGCTCGGCGATCTGCTGACGAAGCCCGATCTGACGCCGCTGGCGGTCGCTGCCGCCAAGCAGGCGCGAACGGCGAAATTGCGGGAAGCACAGTCGAACGGCAACGCCCTTGCCGAACGCGCCCTCAATGCGGCGTTGTATGGCGAGGGGCATCCTCTTGCGGGTGGTCAACCGGTCGGGGGGATCGATGCGGGGCAGGTGCGCGAATGGGTTCGCGGGCATGTCCGGCCCGATCGGGCGACGCTGTATGTCGCGGCAGACACGACCATGGCGACGCTGCGACCGCTGCTGGAGACGGCGCTGGCCGGCTGGACCGCGATCGGGCCTGCCGCGCCGACCCCGGAAATGCCACCCGCACGAGGCGCTCCGACGCCGTCGCTGACCGTCATCGACCAGCCCGGAGCGTCGCAGACCTATATCATGGCGGGCCGCCTGTTGCCGCGTGCGGCGCGGCCGGACGGGGTCGATGCGACGGCGGCATGGGCCGCGAACGAGGTCTATGGCGGCAATCCGACTGCCCGGATCGGCAGCAACCTGCGGGTCGACAAGGGCTGGACCTATGGGATCGGGTCGGGGCTGTACGATAGCCGTGGCGAGCGGCACTGGATCCTGGCCGGCACGGTCGAGCGCGATCACAGCGGCGATGCGGTGGCCGAGCTCATCAAGGAGATGCGCGGCCTGACCGGCGACCGTCCGCCGGAGCAGGCGGAACTCGACCGCATCGCATCGGCCGCCGCGAACCAGAACGCCGCCAGGCTGGAGGGGGACAGCGACCTGTTGGCGGCGATGGCCGATGCGCAGTCGGACGGGCTGCCCCATGACGATGTCGTGCGGCAGCCGGCACGGCTGCGGGCACTGACGCTGGAGCAGCTGCGCGCGGCCTCCGCGCTGCTGGCGGACCCGAACAACGTCCATTGGGTCCTGGTCGGCGACTGGCAGCGCATCCGCGACCAGTTCACCGGCCTGAAGCTCGGGACGCCGGTCGTCGTCCCGTTGGGGCCATAGCGTCGAAATCACCCGGTGGGTCGCGGGGCGGCGATGCCGGGCAAGGCAAACCTTCATCAAAAAGGGGGATGGGGAACATGGGGAAACATCATATCGCTGCCGCCAGCCTGCTGGCACTCGCCACCGCCGCCCTGCCGGGAACGGCATGGGCGCAGGCAAGGACGCAATCGCAGCCGGCGATGCCGCTGGGCGACGCCTTGCAACGGATCGCAGCGGAATGGGGCTCACCGCTGAACATCGATCCGGACGCGATCCGCGGGCTGACCGCACGCCCGGTGCAGAATGCGCAGTCGGAGCGCGATGCGGTCGCGCAGGCGACGCGCGGGCTGCCGGTAGCGATCGACGTCAATGACGCGGGCGTCATCACCGTCCTGAACGACGTCGTCGTCATCGCCCGGCCGAACGAGGCGGAAACCAGCGTGCTGGTGCGCGGCTCAACCAGCTCCTCGCGCCTCGGCCAGTCGCTGCGCGATCAGCCGCGCAACACGCAGGTCATCTCCGCCAAGCTGCTGGAGCGGCAACAGGCGCAGACCCTGTCCGAAGCGCTGAGCAATGCCGGCGGCGTCGTCGTGAACAGCGCGACCGTGCAGGGCGGCGTCAGCTTCACGGTGCGCGGGTTCGACTCCAACGGCGCGGTCAACGGCCTGCCGTCGTCGTCCAGCGCGATGTTCGCGGCGGGTTCGACGCTGCCGCTGGCGAATGTCGAGCGGATCGAGGTGCTGAAAGGTCCCGACGCGATCCTGCTGGGTGGCGACAATCTGGGCGGGACGATCAACATCGTCACCAAGAAGCCCAATGCCGAGGAACGGCTGTATGTGTCGAGCGATGTGGGATCGTTCGGGCTGATCCGCGGGACGCTCGACGCCAATCTCGCGATCTCCGACGACAATCGCTTCAGCGCGCGCATCGTCGCGACCGCGGCGACCGCCGACCGCAATTTCGGCGGCTATCGCGGGACCGAGGATTATCTGTTCGCGCCCGGCCTGCGATACAAGAACGGCAGCACCGACATCATCGTGTCGGCGACGCTGGGAAACCAGATCTTCGGCATGCCGCCCTATACGGTGCTGAACACCGCCACCGGAAAGCCATTCGACGTCGCGTTCGACCGCCCGCTGGTCGGCGGCAAGGATCAGGGCGTCCAGATCGAAACGACGCAGTTCAATGCGGAAATCACCCAGAAGCTGACCGACTGGCTGACCATCGTCGGCCGTGCCCAGCATCAGAAGATCAATTTCACGCTGGCGCAATATTCGCCGTTCGTCGTTCTCGACAATTCGGGCGTGTTGCTGATTTCGACCGGTGGTACGCGCCAGACGTCGAAAAACGATGCCTTCGACACGTTCGCGCGGGTCACGTTCGATACCGGGCCGCTGTCGCACAAGCTGGTCGGAGGCATGACCCAGGTCGATGCGACGATCGATTCGATCTATGCCAGCGACGGCAACATGTTCCCGTACAATTTCCTGATGCCCGAACCGCTGCCGCCGCTGGCGGTGAACTTCAACGCGACCGCTACGTCGATCATGACGCAGCGCGGCTATTACGGCCAGTATCTGGTGGGGATCGGGCCGATCCACCTGACAGCCGGGCTGCGCCGCAACGAGATGAAGTCGCGCTCGATCTTCAACGGGGTTCCGGCCCGGCCCTATGAAGGCGGCAAGACGGTTCCGAACTATGGCGCGGTCGTCGATATCACCGACCATTTCTCGGTCTTCGGCACGCTGGCCTATGGCTATATCCAGAATTTCCTGACCGACCGTTTCCGCAACCGCCTGCCCGACAACCAGACGCGCAACGCGGAAACCGGCATCAAATGGGACCTGTTCGACGAACGCGTCCTGCTCAACGCATCGTGGTTCAGCATCCGACAGACCAATTTGCTGGTCCCCGATCCGGTCAATCGCCGGTTCCAGGTCGCGATCCCCGGTCAGCTGGGGCAGGGGATCGACGTGAACCTGACCGGCAATCCCATCCCGGGGCTGTCGCTGTCCGCTGCCTTCACCCGGACCAAATACCGCTTCCTCGTGCCGTCGGCGGTGCTGGGCGACACCGTCAACGGCCAGCCGCGCGACGTGTACAGCCTGTACGGATCGTATGAGCACAAGATCGGCGAGCGGGCGAAGGCCGGCATCGGCGCGCAGGTCGCCGGACAGTCGAGTTCGGCGATCGACATGTTCGACCGCTATCGCACGCCGGGCGCGGTCCTTGCGCATCTCAACGGCTTCCTGTCGGTCGGCGATCTTGACATCAACATCGGCGTGCGAAACCTGTTCGATCGCCGCACGTACCAGCCGACGCGCTTCACCAATTATCTTCCGCTGGGGGAGACGCGGACCTGGCGCCTGACGGTCGGTTACCGCTTTTTCTGATCGACAGGGCCCCTGACGCATGATGCCGCAACCCACGCAGAGCGGGGAGGTCCGTCGCGAGACGGGCCTTGCCCCACCCCAGGACGCTACCGCACGGTGGCGCGATGCGTGGCGGCTGGTCAGCGCCTATTGGCGGTCGCCGGACTGGAAATTCGCGTGGTTCGCCCTGATCACGCTGCTGTTCTTCCAGTTCGGCACCGCCTTCATCCTGCTGCGCACGAACCAGTGGCAGCGGCAGTTCTTCGACGCGATCGAACAGCGCGACCAGGCGCAGCTGGTCCCGCTGATGATCGTGTTCCTCGCCATCATGGCGATGCAGGTCGCGATGATCCTGACCGAGAACCTGATCGACGGGCTGCTGTCGATCCGGTGGCGGACCTATCTGACGCGCGACTATCTCGACCGCTGGATGCGCCGCAATCGCTATGCCGAGATCGAACGGCTGCGGATCATCGACAATCCCGACCAGCGTATCGCCGACGACCTGAACAACATCACCGCGGCGGTCGGCATGTCGGTCGGCGTGCTGCACATCGCGCTGCGCCTGCTCGGATCGATCGTCAGCGGCATCACCTTTGCAATGATCCTGCTCGAAACCGCGCCGCCGATCGAGCTTTCGCTGGGCGGCAACGCCTTTTCGATTCCCGGCAGCACGGTGTGGTACGCCGTCGCCTATGCGCTGATCGGATCGTATCTGACGGCCAAGATCGGGCAACCCTTTGTCCGGGCGATGATGCGCCAGCAGCACCGCGAAGCCGATTTCCGCTCCGGCCTGATCCATGTGCGGCGCAATGCCGCGCAGATCGGGCTGGCCGGCGCGGTCGCGACCGAACGGCAGGCGATGGAACGGTCGTTCGACGCGGTGCGCCTGAACTTTCGATCGGTGATCTACAGTTCGCTCGGACTGACCGGCGCCAGCAGCATCTATGACCGGATGGGCACGGTGCTGCCGCTGTTCATCATGGTGCCGACCTATTTCGCCGGCGGCATGAGTTTCGGACAGCTGATGGCCGGGCGCGATGCCTTCGCGCAACTGGGCATGCAGCTCGGCTATTTCGTCAAAAGCTATCAGCTGATCGGTCAGCAGGTCAGCTATTTCAACCGTATCAAGGGGCTGGACGACGCGCTGGACGAAGCCGGTCCGGTCGGGATCGCGGTCGGTGCGGGAACGGTGCCGGGCATCGTCCTGGCGACGCAAGGCCTTGCGCTGCGCCGCCCGCATGGCGAGGCGATGGTGACGATCGGCGACTGGTCGGTCCGCACCGGCGAACGCTGGGCGCTGCGCGGTCCGTCGGGCGCGGGCAAGTCGACGCTGGTGCGTGCCCTTGCCGGCCTGTGGCCCGATGGCCATGGCAGCGTCGCGCTGGCGAACGATCGCCGGGTGATGTTCGTGCCGCAGCGGCTCTACCTGCCGCTCGGGACGCTGAAGGCCGCGGTCTGCTTTCCCGACCGGCCGGAGGAGCATGACGACGTCGTGGTCCAGGCGCTGCTGCGCCGCGTGCGGCTGGGCAATCTGACCGATCAGATCCATGCCGTGCGGCTGTGGCAGGAGGAGCTGTCGCCGGGCGAGCAGCAGCGGATCGCGCTGGCCCGCATCCTGCTGCATCGCCCCGACGTGCTGGTGCTCGACGAAGCGACCAGCGCGCTCGACGCCGACAATACCCGCAATTTCTACGACAGCGTGGCCGGTGAAATCCCGGGCGCGACGATCATCAGCGTCATCCATGACGAAACGCTGCTGAAGCACCACACCCACAGTCTCACCATCGTCGACGGACAGGCGCAGGCCGCCGCCATCGAGCAACCCACCGGGCACGGCTGACGCCGCGCCCGGACGGCGCGGCCATGCCGCAAAGGATCACGACAGCCATGGTTCGCAAGGTTACCGATGTCACCGGTATGGATTTCGTCGACGTCACCGCGCAGGAGGGGGCGACCCTGTTCGACCTGTGGTCGCCCGCTTGCGCGCCCTGCGCCGCGCTGTCTCCGATCCTCGACGATCTGGCGCGGGACTTTGCGGACGATCTGCGCATCTGCAAGGCGAATGTCGCCGCCGACACGACGCTGGGCGAGCATTTTTCCGTCCGTTCGCTGCCGACGCTTTCGCTGTATCGTGACGGCGCGGAGGTCGACCGCGTCATCGGTTTCCGGTCGCGGGCGCAGCTGACCGCGTGGATCGAGAGCCTTTTGTGAGCGGCGCGTTCGGGGGCGATCCGGCGGTCAAGGCGGCGCTGCTCGATCGGCTGCGGGCGCATGTGGCGGACGATACGCTGCGGTTCGGGGCGACGGCATGGGACGGGCGCGGGGGCACGCCGCTGGGCGTATCGACCCGGGGCGGCGACAGCGCCGACTATGCCGATCGCTTCGGCTATCCGCTGGCCCTGGCGGGATTGCTCGATCCGATGACCGCTTATGCCGGTCCCGATCGGGCGGTCGATGCGGCGCTGGCCTGGGTGGAGCGCGTGCCGCCCGGTGCCGACCTGTCCCCGGTGCCCGAACGAATCGTCGATCATCTGTTGGGTGAGATGGCGGCCGACCGGCTGGCCGTATCCTGTCGTGCCGAACTCGGCCAGCTATACCGTGCCGAGGCATCCGGGACGCCGCCGGCGCGACGCGACTGGGCGGAACTGCGTCGGCGGATCGAGCGGGCGGCGGAGGAGGAGCCGCCGTCGAGCGATGCGCGGGTCGCGCTGACCGCCTGTGCCACCGCCTGCTGGCCGCTGACGACCAGCAGCTCGGTCCTGCCGACGCTGATCGCCGTCTGGCTGAAGGACGCCAGTCGCGTGCCGGACCCCGAATTCGGCGAAGCGGTTCGGGAGCGGGCGCATGGCATGCTCGACCAGATCTATCGCGAAACCCAGCCGTTGCGCGATGCGGGCGAGGCGGTGGACATTCCCGCGCGGTTCCGCGCCCGTGCGCCCGCGCTTGCCGCCGCGTATGAGGCGCAGCTTGCGCGCGCCAATGCGCGCTACATCGATCGTGCGCGGTCGGTGCCGGACATGGTGCTCGCGCATCTCGCCGCCGTCGGCTGATCCCGGCGAACGGGTAGGGCGGCTCAGGCGGCGCCGTAGCCGCCGCCCCCCGGGGTTTCGATAACGAAGCGGTCGCCTGGCCGCAGGTCGACCTGATCGACGCCGCCCAAGGGCCGGATGCTGCCGTCGTGCCGTTCGACCCGCTGCGTGCCGACCGCGCCGTCGCCGCCGCCGGCGAGGCCGAAGGG